>NZ_JBEQCS010000002.1:0-495002 GCF_046054195.1 Celerinatantimonas sediminis | reverse complement strand
GTGTGGTCGCTCTGGCATTTTCTCTTATGTGGCTACCTATGTGGGTTGACTAATATATGTACAACAAAGATCAACACACTCTAATTTAATTTTTGTCGCTTTTGAGTAAAAAGGTAATGCAATGCGTTATATCGCATTAGGGCTGCGAGATAGTCTGGCTATCATGGCTGGATATATTCCTGTTTCATTTTCTTTTGGATTAACCGCCCAGCACGCGGGATTATCAGCCTGGATGACGATGGCTGTGTCGATGTTTGTCTATGCTGGAGCCAGCCAATTTGTATTGGTTGGGTTAGTCGCAGCTGGCGCTGGCGTTATCAATACACTGGTTGCGGTATTGCTTATAAATGTACGCCATCTGTTTTATGGTCCATCCATCGCACGTTTTTTTAGTGGTCACAAAGAGCGTTTCCCGCTAGCTGTTTTAGCGTACGGATTAACCGATGAGGTGTTTGCCAGTGCGAGTGGGCGTTTAGCTGAGATAGAACCTGCTGTTCGCCGCCGCTGGTTTTTCGGTGTCGCGCTCGGTGCGTATTCCTCTTGGCTGTTGGGGACTGCTTTGGGGCTTATCTTAGGTCAACAGCTTGCCAGCGGCCCTGCTTGGCTCAATGAAACCATCAGTTTTGTGCTACCAGCCTTATTTGCCAGTTTATTGCTGGAGATTATGCATACTTCAGGATTAAAAGTGATTATAGCCAGTGCCGTTATCACCGCAGCGTTATTGCCACTGGTTGCTTCGCATTGGGCCATGTTACTGGGGATGATTGGCGGAGCGGCGTTTGCTATGTTAAGGCGTAATTATGAGCACTAGTATTTGGTGGATCATTTTAGGCGGTTGTCTGGGGACGTTTTTAATTCGTTACCTGCCACTGCGCCGCGCCACTAAATCCACAGGTAGTAGCCGCGATAATGCCTTGAGACGGTTTTTGATAGCCCTTGGCCCGAGTGCAATTACGGTGTTGTTAGTGGCATCCCTTTGGCCGATGGTTCATCTCTCTCATGCATTCGGCGACAGTGCAAAAATTGTCGGTGCGTTAATTGTTATCTGCCTGGTGAAATATCGTTGGGGCGGCATTGCCTTACCAACCTTTTGCGGGGTTGGGGCATTTGCGGTATTAGCGTATTGGTTGGGATAGGTTGTTACAGTTACATTGAGCTTATTCATAACCCGGCATCCGCTTCGCTTCTGCCGGGCTACATGAATATTGGTGATATTTTCGTGAGTTTCCTTCAGGTATCGTAGCCCGGGTGAAATGAAATGGAACCCGGGGGGGATGTGAGCGTATTTGATGCCCGTATGTTGATTTGGGGGATTTCCCGGCATCCGCTTCGCTTCTACCGGGCTACATAAATATTGGTGATGTTTTCGTGAGCTTCCATCAGGTTTCGTAGCCCGGATGGAATGAAATGGAACCCGGGGTTATGTGAACTTGTTTAATGCTCGTATGTTGATTTGGGTAATTTCCCGGCATCCGCTTCGCTACTGCCGGGCTACGTGAATGGCGAGGATATTCTCGGAGGGTATTCCATGTTTGATGGTGGTTTTATTGTAGCCCGAATGGAGCGAAGCGAAATCCGGGTCATGCTCGGTTTTCGCTACTCCCAGCATTCGTTATGCCACTGCCGGGCTACATTAATCTAAAAACAATATCGATTTAGTTAATCCGTTTATATTTAATGCGATGCGGCTCAACGGCTTCAGCGCCTAAGGTTTTCTTCAACCACGCTTCATAATCAGTAAAGTTACCTTCATAAAAGTTCACTTGCCCTTCATCACGATAATCTAAAATATGAGTCGCGATACGGTCTAAAAACCATCGGTCATGCGAGATAACTAACGCGCATCCGGCAAAGTCGAGAAGAGCATTTTCCAGCGCTCGCAGCGTTTCTACATCCAAATCGTTGGTTGGTTCGTCGAGCAGTAGAACATTACCGCCTGTTTGCAATAATTTGGCCAGATGCAATCGGCCTCGTTCACCACCAGAGAGCTCGCCAACGCGTTTTTGCTGGTCAGTTCCTTTAAAGTTAAAGCGGCCCACATAAGCGCGGCTTGGAATATCGATATTGCCCACTTTTAGAATATCGCGCCCGCCAGAAACTTCTTCCCACACAGTTTTGTTGTTATCCATTGCGTCACGGAACTGATCGACTGCTGCAATCTGCACTGTTTCACCAAGGCTTACTTCACCGCTATCGGGCTGTTCGGTGCCTGTAATCATTTTGAAAAGCGTTGATTTACCCGCACCGTTCGGGCCGATAATGCCAACGATTGCGCCTTTGGGAATACTAAAGGACAAGTCATTAATGAGCACTCGACCATCAAATGACTTACTTAAATGTTCGACATCAATAACCTTGTCCCCTAAGCGTTGCGCAGTTGGAATGAACAACTCATTGGTTTCGTTACGTTTGGTGTAATCTTGGTTATTAAGCTCTTCAAAGCGAGCCATACGAGCTTTGCTCTTCGCTTGGCGACCTTTAGGATTGCTGCGTACCCAGTCGAGTTCTTTCTGGATGGATTTCATGCGTGCTTTTTCTGATGCCGCTTCATGTTCTAGACGCGCTTCTTTTTGCTCCAGCCATGAAGAATAGTTTCCTTCCCATGGGATCCCTTCGCCGCGGTCCAACTCTAAAATCCAGCCTGCAACGTTATCAAGAAAATATCGGTCATGGGTGACGGCAACGACGGTGCCTTCATAATCTTTTAAGAATCGCTCCAACCAGGCAACTGATTCTGCATCTAAGTGGTTAGTTGGTTCATCCAGCAATAACATGTCTGGTTTTTCTAGTAACAACCGACATAAAGCCACTCGACGGCGCTCACCACCAGAGAGGTGTTTAATTTGCGCATCCCAAGCCGGTAAACGAAGTGCATCTGCTGCGCGCTCTAACTGGTTATCAAGGTTGTGGCCATCGGCTGTGGCGACAATTGCCTCTAGTTCTTGCTGACGCTGCGCGAGTTTATCAAAGTCAGCATCTGGGTCTGCATAAGCGGCATAGACCTCATCAAGCTCTTGCTGAGCGTTAATCACTCCAGAGAGTGCCTCTTCAACTGTTGCGCGAACTGTTTTTTCTAAATCCAGTTGTGGCTCCTGTGGCAAATATCCAACTCGAGTGCCGGGGTTAGCGCGAGCTTCTCCTTCGATGTCCGTATCAACCCCTGCCATGATGCGCAGTAGTGTCGATTTACCCGCGCCGTTAAGCCCAAGTACGCCAATTTTAGCGCCAGGGAAAAAGCTTAACGAAATGTTTTTTAAGATGTGCCGTTTAGGCGGGACGATTTTACCAACACGGTTCATGGTGTAGATAAATTGAGCCATATGAGTAAATCCTTCTTTTTTCAGATGAGTGGGCATAAGAGTTAGCCCTTAGATTCTTAGGGGCTGTTGACCTTTTGTGATTAGTTTTGCAGCAATCTGAGAGGAATTTAGGCAAGGCAAACGTTGCGCCGTGTAGTCATTCTCCACAAAAAACGTTTAACGCTGGATAAATTCCTCTCAGATACTGCCCTTCGGGTTCATTTAAACGCATCCTGAACTTTGTTGCACCCTGTTTGCTTAACTTATTAAGCGACACAGGATGCGCCGCGTTCAAAATGCGTTTAATTCGAACAAAATTTAACCACCAAAGATCAACAACCCCTAGTAATTATACATAGAAAAATCGCCCAAACGATACAAGCTGCGCACATGAGTTATTGATGGTTTTGTTTTTTGTCAGATATCACCCAAAGTAAGAGTAATTAATTGGCAGTATTTTGCATAAGCACTATATCTATAAATGGGGGATTTATAGGCAAGAGCATTGAGCGATAATTGATCTGAGTGCCCTTGCACGGGAGATTCGTGTTAGTGGTTTGTTGATTGGTTGTAAACCGTGTTTTCGGGGATTTATCAGCGTGGCTTGGCCATTTTTTTGATTTAATTATAAATATTATTTTTAAGCAAACTCCACATGAGCGCTGGTGGGTGCGGTAAAATTTCAAACCGTTTGAAATGACAAGCCCTTAGGGGCTAGAAAAAAGGGTTAGGGGAGTGTGATTAAATAACTAGCAAAGAGATTTTTTAGACTTTTCTTTGCATTATTAACTGTGTAGGATGTTTTTCTATTGTTGCCCATTGGTTTGAAGTGAAAAACTCTTCTGATTGTCTGTTTTTCATCTAAATCTCTCTTGTGTACAACCATCATCCGATAAAGTTTTTTGGTGACTTTTGCTGGTTTTTCTTAGCGCTCTGGGGGCTATAACTCAGGGGCGGTAGCGTACCTTTTTACTTGATGGACAACATGTAATAACGCATTTGGATTAGTGGTTATTTTCTCCAAGTTTTGCCTAAATCGATACTTTGAGCAAAGCTTAAAAACAATCATCGTGATTGTGGAATATTCTTAATATGAAAAAGAACAAATTATTGCGAGGCCGTATTTCTGCGGGATTGCAGCTACTGGCCCTTTCGGCAATGACTGTGAGTTTTGCCGCAAAATCATCGCCTTGGCTCGAACCCGATAATACGTATCTTCGCTCTGACCTGCAGGTCTTAGCCGATGCCGGGCTGATTACGACCCCAATTAATACCTACCCCGTACGTTGGTCTCATGTTTACGAACAGTTAAATATGATTGATGCCAATGAACTTTCTCCTGTTTTAGCGCAAGCCTATGCTCATGTGAATTATGCCATTCAAGGGGCGTTAATCGATCGCGGTAATCGCCGTTTTAAAGTGGCTTACGCAAAAAATGCCCGTGATGATTCAAGTTTTGCCGCGCCTATGACGCAGCATTGGCAAGCGCTATCGAGCTATGAGTTAACCTCGACTCACTATGCATTTCGCTTAGCGGCTAATTATGAGCGCCGTCCTGATAAATCAGGGAACGAGCAAGATAAAATCACCCTCGATAATAGTTACATCTCATTTAATGCAGATAATGCCAGTGTTGAGTTTGGCTCGCGCCAGCGTTGGTGGGGCCCTACGTGGATTTATAACTTAGCTTGGGGACATACCCGCGGCACAATCCCCGGGATAGATTTAGCTTATGATGGTTATAATTGGCCCGTGATTGGGAGTTGGCATGTTGAAACCTTTATTGGCCATTTAGAAACAACCCAAGATGATGCCAAACAGTGGTCCAGCCGCTTTGAATTTAGCCCAGTTAGTTGGTTCGATTTAGGCTTCGGTTACCAGCGATGGTATGCCAAAGACGGTTTTACTGGGTATTTCACCGGGCTTAATTCCAGTGATAGTTCGATTGACCAATACCATGGTGATGTGCGCATTAGCTTGCCAAAATTAAACTTTGGAAGCGATACGTTGACTCAAAGCATCTATGCGCAGGTTTCGACTCTTAATGATGACAATTCAATCGGCTCAGTTGTCTATGGTTGGCAAAGCCAATTTAATCTAGGCCAACAGTATCTGCGCTGGGTACTTGAAGCCAAAACACTCTCCAGTGATGCCAAAGAGCAATGGCAACAAGGCATGCAAAATAAAACAACTTTGGCAGGTCTTAATAACGATTTGGCACTTAATAATGCTGATGTGGGTGAGTCAAAAACGGTTAAATTACTTTGGGTTACTCCCAATGATTGGGAATGGACGATGCAGTTGCAACGTTACCAAAACACAAATGAAGAAGATAAGGATAAGTTGACGGCATCGATTCAATTGCCGTTGGCAAACAGCCTCGTAACATTGGGGGGCGATTATAACAAAAACCCTGATGCCGGCGTTGACCAGTGGAATTACTGGGGAAGTTGGGATTTTCGTTTTTAATTAATTTTTAGGTTTATGTCGCGAATGAGAAAACTACAAGCAGGTATTATTGCCGCATCAGCGGCTTTTTTCAGTTTAACAAGTTATGCTGCGAATTTTTCAGCGGCACAAATAGCACAATTTAAACAGCTTCCCCAATCACAACAACAAACCCTCGCCAAAGAGTACGGTGTCGACCTTAGTTCACTTACTGGTGGTAGTAGTCAGTCTGATACACAAGATGTGATACATCAGCAAACGATTATGCCGCGCAACGTTGATGCTAATTCTAATCCACAACCGAATAATCAAAATGACCAAAGTAAAAAGCCAGGCGAGTTAATCGATTTTGGATATGATTTATTTGCAGGGCAGCCTTCAAGCTATACCCCAGTTGATGATTTACCCGTACCGAATAACTACTTAATTGCGCCAGGCGATGAGATTGATATTCAGCTGTTTGGTTCAAAAAACGAAAGTTATCAGCTTGAAGTACATCGTGATGGCAGTATTCAGTTCCCTGAATTAGGGCCGATTCATGTTGCTGGTTTAACCTTTAGCGAATTAAAAAGTAACTTAAACAATCGTATTAAAAAACAAATCTTAGGGGTTGATACTTCTATTTCTCTTGGCTCTTTGCGTACGATGCAGGTGTATGTCTCTGGTGATGTTTACAAGCCAGGCGCCTATAACATTCCAAGTTTAGCAACGGTAACTCAGGCATTAATCGCGGCCGGTGGCTTTAGAAAAACGGGCTCGCTTCGAAAAATTGTCGTGCGCCGCAACCACAAAGTCATTGACCGACTTGATCTTTACAACTTGCTATTAAAAGGCGAAACTAAGCACGATATTCGTTTGCAATCAGGCGATACGGTATTTGTTGAATCAAAAGGGCCTGATGTCAGCATTGATGGACAAATCCGTCGACCAGCAGTTTATGAGATGAAAGTGGGTGAAACCCTCGGCGAGTTAATTAAAAACGCCGGTGGCAGTAAAGCTGATGCTTATTTGCAACAAGTTGAGATAAAACGATTCGCTGAAGATGGCGTTCATGTTTTAACGGCCGATGCCGAGAACGCCCAAGGGTTAAATGTTAAATTGCATCCTGGTGACAAAGTTCGATTAAAACAGGTAAGTGATCAGCTTAAAAATTCAGTGATTGTTCGTGGTGCAGTGACTCGACAAGGGGCTTATGCGTTTCATCAGGGCATGAAAATTAGCGACCTATTTACCAGTGGTGCAGATGACCTGCTAGAAAATACCGACCAGTCATATGCCTTAATTGTGCGGGAAACTGACGCGCAGCATCATATTAAAGTTTTGCAGTTTAATTTAGGTGCAGCTTTGAAAGGTGGGCAAAACACCCAAGATTTAACATTGGATAATAAAGACCAAGTTTTTGTCTTTTCCAATAATTTAGATACTAAAGCGTGGCAAGAACCCAAACAACCGCTAAGACATGATAATCAAAATGGAAACTTTGGTAACAGTTATGTAAATAATCAAAATTACAACGGTCAATCTCAGAGCTATAATAACCAATCACAGTATTACAGCAATAATAGTAACCAAAGCCAAACAAATGGGATGCAGCCAAATAGCCAGCAGCAAAATGGCCAAACAAATACGCAATCCCAAACTAATGCCAATTCACAATCCCAAAATGCCGGTTACACAGCAGCTGCGGGGCAAGCGGTTGCAAATAATAGCAGCCAATCGAATACTAATAATAGCCAGCAGCAACATCAGATAGACCCGACCACAGGTGTTCAAATTGTTCAGAATAACAATCCGCAGGCTAATTTGTTTACGCCAAATAGTGACGACCAGCAAGATAATGGCCCCTATTCACGACAGGTTTTATTACAACCCATTATAGAGCGTTTAAGGGAACAAGCGGTCAATGGTCATGCAGTGCAGCTTTATGAAATTACCGGTTCTGTACCATATCCAGGCACGTATCCATTAGTTGAAGGTGCAACGGCAAAAGATGCGATTGCAGCGGCTGGGGGATTGCTTGAGTCAGCGGCGAAAGATCAAGCTGAACTGACTCGAGCAGTAGTTATGCCAGGGAAAGTATCGCTCAATCATGCTCGCTTTGATCTTGCCAAAATTATGAGTGGAACAGGCAGTAACTTTACACTGCAGTCAAAAGACAGCATTGAAATTCAGCGTAAAACTAACTGGACCATTGATAACACGGTAGAAATTCAAGGGGAAGTTAGCCACCCGGGAACTTATACCATTGGTAAAGGTGAAACTATCGCTGATTTAGTGGCGCGAGCGGGTGGGTTAACCCAGTACGCTTATCCACAAGGCGCCATTTTTAGCCGAGCTGTATTGCGAGCTCAAGAGCAGCAGCATATGAAAATGCTCTCAGATAATCTGCGCCAAGAAATTGCATCCTTAACGCTGCGCCGGCAAACCTCTGATGCCCAATATACGACGAGCCCTACTGATGCACTTAAAGTTGTGAACGACCTCAATTCAACCTCTGCCATTGGTCGGTTGGTGATTAACCTCCCACAGATATTACGAGGCAGGGAAGATAGTGATGTAATGCTTGAAAACGGTGATAAGTTATATATTCCACCACGGCGCAATACTATCTCAGTGATGGGACAAGTGCAGATGCCAAGCAACTTCACATTTAACTCAAGTAAGTCTGTGCAACAATATATCGATTTGGCTGGCGGCGAGAAAAAACAGGCCGATGATGACCGAGTATACGTCATTCGCGCGAACGGTTCTGTGATGCTACCGAATCAATCCTATTGGTTTATGCGCTCAAGCAAGCCACTGCAGCCAGGGGATACCATTGTTGTACCAATTGATTCTGATTACCTAGACGGCTTAAGTTCACTAAGCACAGCAACCAAAATTCTTTATCAGATGGGCGTTGCTTGGAAAGCTGTGAACTAGATTTATACGTAATTCTTTGTAGCCCGGGTGAAGCAAAGTGGAACCCGGAGATTCCTCTATTTGTAGCCTGGATGAAACGAAGTGGAATTCAGGTTCTCTTTAAAACAGTGACATTTCAATGACAGAAACACCGAATCAACAACAAATTCCCCAATATCCGCCGCCTGGTTATTATTATCCAATGCCGCAAAATAGTGATGATGAAATTGATTTAAGAGAGCTATTCTCTGTCCTTTGGAAAGGAAAATGGTGGATTATTGCATGTGCTTTTATACTTGGGCTCGCTGGTGGAATATACGCTTTTTTGCAACCAGATATTTATGAGTCAAGTGCTTTAATTGCCCCGGCAGACAGTAATCAATCCAGTCAAATGGCTGGGTTGGCAAGTCAGTTCGGGGGATTAGCATCTCTTGCTGGCATTAATTTAGGTGGCCAAGGCACTGACAAAGCTACTTTAGCTTTGCAAGTTTTACAATCGCGCAAATTTATTGGTGATTTTATCGAGCGTCATCATTTATTGGTCCAATTAATGGCAACTAAAGGCTGGGATAAAAAAACAGGAAAACTAATATACAATACAAGTTTGTATACCCCTAAAACTAAGCAATGGCTAGATAATGATGGCAAAAGCTTAAAACCCACCCGTTTAGAAGCCACACAATATTTCCTTAAAAAAATATTAGCTGTGAATACAGATACCAAAACAAACATGACGACAGTTAGTATTAACTACTATTCACCTATAATAGCTAAACAATGGGTGACTTGGTTAGTGGCTGATTTGAATGAAGAGATCCGTCAGCAAGATATGAGCGAAGCGCAAAGTAATATGCAATATTTAGAGCAACAGATAGCTCAAACAAGCTTAGCGGATAACCGAACGATGCTATTTAAACTAATAGAACAACAAACTAAAACACTGATGTTAGCTAAAGTTCAAAAAGAGTATGCGTTTAAAACAATTGATCCTGCTGTTGTTGTAGAAAGTGCAAGTAAACCAAAACGTAAACTGATTATTATGATTGCCCTTGTCTTAGGTGGCTTCTTAGGAATCTTTTTTGTTGGTATTAAAGAGTTTATTCGTAATGATAAAAAACGTTAGTTTGATGCTCTCAAAGCTTACATTTTATCACATGAATATCCCTGATTTTAAAGGGTTGAACAAATTGAGGATTACCAATCCCCCTTCTATTTTAATTGATCGGGTTTATATATTTTAAGTTAAATAGGATCAATTTATAGCGTGTTTTCATTGACTATTAAAAAAGAGCCTTTTATGACTAGCTTAGCAAACCTATTCATGCGTTTTTCAGCCTTAACCGATTACCGATAAATGGGCAAAGTGACCCACAAATCGTCAGATATTATTTTGCTGACAGTTTGTGATGTTTTATCGGGAGAGCTAGATGAGAAGGTATCGTTGATTTTGGTGAAATGAGGTGAAATTTTCTCAAGCGTTATGGCAATTTTTCAACGGATATTCTGCCATGCGATACAGTAGAAAAAGTAGTGGGTTTGCTCAATCCGAAAGAGTTTAAATTAGCATTTATTGATTGGATAAAAGACTAACATAAGCTAATAAAAGGCAAATCTATTGCTGTTTGATGGAAAGACAGTGTGATGGCCTTACAACAAAGTCAAAGGCCATCAAGCAATCCATATTGTCAACGTGTTTGCGACAAGGAATAGTGTATAATTAGTGCAATCGAAGTTGAATTCGGAGTATTTTAATTAAAGTGTAAATGAGTGAGTTTTAGTGAAAAATATGTATATTAGGTGGACTTCTAGGGGCTTTTTTTCAGAGTTAACAATATTAATGTTAGCAAAGTTATATTCTGAAATAACTAATAGTAATTTATATGTTGATTTTAGCAATAATAATATAGGGAGTAAAAATTTAAATCCGTATATAAATATAGATGTCAATGAATTAACTATACCAATTCTTAGAAGAAGGAGTTATTGGGATCATAGAACGATACAAAATAAACTAATTGATTTCTTTGTGAATCTATATTATTTTAATTCAACGGGATTTATGTCTCACGATATACTTTTTAAAAAAATATGGAATAAAAATTTTGAAAAAGAGTTGCTAGATAATTTTAAAATAGATAGAGAATATATATCAAAATATTTTTTAAGTAATTGGATACTTTCTAATAACGTTAAAAAACGTGTTAAAGAGATTGAAGACAGAAATAAAATGCCAAGTAATTATTATTCATTTCATATTAGAAGAGGTGATAAACTAAAAAGTGAATCTAATTTAGTAAATATTGAAAAGTATTTTCAAAAGTTAAATTTTAAAGAAAAAAGATTATCAGTAATATTTATTGCTACAGATGATATTGCATCCATCAGCGAAGTGGATAATTATCTAAAAAAAAATAAAATGGCAAAAAAAATAAAAGTTGTTACAAACAAGAATATTGGCAGTGGACATAATCAATCAGATTTTAATATAAAATCAAATAAGTTTAAATCTGAATTAATAGTAGATTTATTGGCAGAGGTCGAAATTATAAGAAAATCATCATTCTTTGTTGGTTCATATACTTCAAATATTAGTAGATATATTTATTTGCTTCGAAATGGTGTGGATAGTTTTAGTGTTGATAATGAATTTTCTTTGTATTATTAACTTTGGTTCATAGTTGAAAAGAATATTTTGATATGATTTCGAATATAAAAACATTAGTCTGGTTATTAACTAAAAAGCAAAGAAGGTATTTATACCTGATGCAATTACTTGTGATTATTTCATCAATTTGTGAGTTAGCAAGCATCTTTACTATAGGGCCTTTTATGGCTATTGTTGGTAATTCAGAGAATTTAAATAATTCAAAATATTTATCAAAAATATTTGAATTAAGTCACCTATCTAATCGAATAGATTTTTTATTTTATATTGGGATTGGTGTTCTTTTAATTCTTGCAGGATCTGCGCTTTTATCTATGTATACAACCTATAAATTATCGTTGTTTGGTGCAAGGATAAGCGCAGATCTCTCTGCTAGACTATATAAGTACTATATATGTCAACCATGGTTGTTTCACGCAAGCCAAAACAGTAGTTCACTTACAAATAAATTAGCGCAAGAATCAATTCGGATTAGCACACAAATAATACAACCTTTACTTACTATAAATTCTAAGGTAATGATTATTCTTGGGATAGTTATATCATTAATATACTTTAATCCAGAAGTTGCTATATTAAGCTTTTTTCTTTTCTTTTTGACTTACGTAATATTATACCGAGTTGTTAAAAATAAATTATATAAGAGTGGTCAAGAAATAACCAAAATAAATGGGGAACGATTTAAGTTAATGAATGAGGGTTTTGGAGGTGTTAAGGATATTCTTTTACTTGGAAGACAACATAGTTTTTATACTAAGTATGAAAGTGAAAGTATTGAATATGGAAAAATTCAAGGTATTATATTGGCTTTATCCCAGATTCCCAAATATGCTATAGAATTTGTTGCTTATGGAAGTATTATTTTTTTAGTGTTATATTTGATCAAAATTTATAATGGTCATGTTGATTCAATTCTTTCTACTTTATCAATATATGCGTTAGCAGGTTTTAAACTCTTACCTTCTTTTCAACAAGTGTATGTATCTATTACTCAAATTAAGGCAAATATTTCAGCTTTTGAAAATTTAAAAAATGATTTATATAATAGTAGTAAAAAAAGTAATTTGGATTTTAGAAATACGCATAAAAAGCTAGATTTAACGAACGAAATAGAATTAAGGAATATAAATTTTAAATATTTAAATAAAAAAAATTATGCGCTTAAAAATATAAATATAAAAATCGATGTAAATACAAGTGTAGGATTTGTTGGGGCATCAGGTTCAGGTAAATCAACATTGATAGATATACTTCTTGGACTAATCCAGCCTAGCTATGGCAGTATGATTATTGATGGTAAAACTGTAACAAAAGGTACTTTAAGAAATTGGCAGAATAATATAGGCTTTGTTCCTCAAAGTATATTCTTGTCAGATGCTTCTATTCGAGAAAATATCGCATTTGGAATTGATGAAAATAAAATAGATGATGTTTTAGTTGATAGGGCAATAAATATCGCAAACTTAAATGATTTTATAGACGCGCTACCTGAAGGTAAAGACTCTATTGTTGGAGAAAGAGGTGTTCAAATATCAGGAGGTCAAAGACAGCGAATAGGGATTGCTAGAGCATTATACAATAATGCTGACGTATTAGTACTTGATGAGGCAACTAGCGCCTTGGATGGAATTACTGAAGGAGCTGTTATGAATGCGATCTCAAATTTTTTTGGAGTTAAGACTATTATTATAGTTGCGCATAGACTAAGCACTATCATGCAGTGTGATAAGATTTATTTAATGGATTCTGGAAATATTATTGATAGTGGTAGTTATAATGAATTAAAAACTCGAAGTGATATATTTCAAAAAATGGTCAACTCAAATGTAATTAAATAGTTATCTACCCTTATAATTAAGTCTTTTATTTTTATATGAAAAAAATTTTACTATCAAAAGATTGGTCTTATCCTGATATTTTACGACAGTCACCTAATCATAGTGGATGTTGGGGAAATATAGTTTTAACCGAAAATAATGATGAAGAACATGATTATTTAGTAGTTTTAAATCGGCCCCATAAAAATATTAGAACTAATTGTGATAAGAAACATAGATATATATTCATGCAGGAACCTCCAGTAGCAGAATATGAATGGCATAAAAGAAGTTATTCTCAGTTTGAGTATATATTTGCTTTTTGGAATGATGAACCTAATATAATTAGTACTCAAACATGTCTTCCATGGCATATAAATAAAAGTTATGACGAGTTGTTGCATTTGGAGCCTGAATCTCTACATAAAAGTGATGAAATTGCATGGATCACTAGTAATTCCAGGTCTCGTAAAGGTCATGTGCTCAGAATGGAGTTATTAGACTATTTAAATGAGAAAGGTTATCCAGTTAATTTATATGGAAGAGGGTTTGTTCCGATAAATGACAAATTTACTGCGTTATATCCGTGTAAATATTCTCTAGCTATAGAGAACTATTCATGTAGAGATTATTGGACAGAAAAATTAACAGACTCTTTTTTATCTTGGAATATGCCTATATATTGGGGGGCTACTAATATTACAGATTATTTTCCTAAAGAATCTATGATATTAATTGATATAACAGATAAAGAAAAAAGTTTAGAAATTCTAAAGGAAGCTATAGCTAATAATTTATGGGAAAAAAATATAGAGTATATTAGAGAATCACGAGATTTAATATTAAATAAATACCAAATATTTCCGTTTTTAAATGATTTAGTTAATCATAATTCAAATAATAATTGTATCGGTAGTTATATAATTAAACGAAATCTACCGGATGGAAACCTCAGTGGTAAGTTATTTTCCTTTTTAAAAAATAGGATGATGGGTAAATGAGTATACTGTTAACTATAGTTATTTGTACATATAATAGGTCTAGGTATTTAGAAAATTGCTTACTATCATTAGCTGAGCAGTCTGTTGATACCATTAATTTTGAGGTTCTCGTTGTAGATAACAATTCATCCGATGAAACACTCAGAGTAGCTAATAAATATAAAAATTTTTTTAAAAACTATAAAGTAGTCACTGAGCATCAAAATGGGTTAAGTTATGCCCGTAATCGGGGAGCTAAAGAGGCTTCGGGCGATTGGGTTGCATATATTGATGATGATGGGTTTGTTAATAGCGATTTCGTGTTTTTAGCAAATATGACAATATCTGAATATGATTTTGACATGTTTGGGGGTGTGGTTATTGATGTATTTGAAAGAAAAAAACCTAACTGGTTAAATTTCCCCCTTTACCCAAGGTTGGGTGAGTCCTCAGTTGAGGGTATAATTAAATTAGAAAAGAATACAATCTTCGGCTGTATAATGTGTATTAGAAAATCGTTAGTATTGTCTTATAAGTTTGATAATTCATTAGGGATGAAAGGAAATAAAATTGGTTTTTCAGAAGAGAGTGAGTTTCAAAACAGGATCAGAAACGACGGCTATGTAGTGGGTCAAAATCCTATTCTTGTTTTGAATCACACAGTCATGCCGTCTAAATATAAAATTTTTTGGCATATTAAATCTCAGTTTTATTTAGGCCAAAACTATTGGATTAAAGAACATAGAATACCGAACATTATTTTTGATATATTATTTGGGCCCTTTAAAATTATCGGATTGTTACTTTTAAAGTCTATATATTCTTTAACTAAAATTGTAAAGAAAGATTTTCATTTAGGGAATTATATTTTAAATATTTTACAACCGACAGCTTATGGGGTTGGGAAATGGTTATCTGCTTTTGATGTTTTATTTAAAAATAGATTAATTACGGAGGCAAAGTGAGTATGGGGCATTCTAGTTTATCCCCTATTGTTCTATTTGTATTTGATCGGCTTGAACATACTATGCGGACTATTCAATCCTTGCAAAATAATTATCTAGCTGACTCGTCAATATTGTATATATACTCCGATGGACCAAAAGAAAATAAAAATTCTGTTTTTGCAGTACAACAAGTTCGCGATTATATTTTATCCATCACTGGTTTTAAGAAGGTCAATATTATATATAATAAGACGAACAAAGGA
The DNA here is from genome assembly GCF_046054195.1 of Celerinatantimonas sediminis. Taxonomy (NCBI): domain Bacteria; kingdom Pseudomonadati; phylum Pseudomonadota; class Gammaproteobacteria; family Celerinatantimonadaceae; genus Celerinatantimonas; species Celerinatantimonas sediminis. The sequence goes on along the minus strand of NZ_JBEQCS010000002.1, from coordinate 479,682 downwards.
TTGGCTAATTCAATTATTTCTGGTGTTACAGATGTCATAAGTAAGCATCATAGAGTTATTGTTTTAGAGGATGATATAGTAACGGCACCTTTTTTCTTGAAGTATATGAATGACTCGCTTAATAAATATTGTGAAACTGAAAAGGTAATGAGCATATCTGGTGGAAATTACCCAGTTGATTTATCGACTGTTAATAGTGAAACTTTTTTTTTGCGGATACCTCTATGCTGGGGATGGGCCACATGGGAAGATCGTTGGGAAAAATTTAATAGAGATTTGAGCTTAGTGAATACACTTTCTCTTTCAGAAGTGAAATATATGAATTTTGATAACTCACATAATTTTTTTCAGCAAGCAGAGTTAAATCTATCAGGTAGATTAAAGACCTGGTTTATCTTCTGGTATATAGTTGCAGTGAAGCAGAAAATGCTGACTCTCTTCCCAAAAGAAAAAATATGTATGAATATAGGGTTTGATGGAACAGGACAAAACTGTCAAAAATCTAGTGAATTCCAGTTTGAATATTTGACTTATAATAATGAGATAATTTTAGATGATATTGAGGTCGAAGAAAACAAGCAAGTTTTCTTTATTTATAAAGAATTCTTTTTGAAAATTAGAAAAAATATTTTTAAAAGAATTCTTAGACGAGGCAAAGATATACTTTATGGGGCTTTTAAATAGATTTAAATGGCAAGTTACTTCTATTAAACTTCGACTTTCTCTCAAAGGATTTTATTCATCTATACGTTCAGTTAGTGTTGATTGTTCTTTTTCTGAGTATGTGAGGTTATACGGAAATACTTCGTTAAATAATTGTTGTGTTGGTAGATATACTTATTTTGCTGGAACTAAATCTGGAAATGCTACGTTTGGTCAATTCTGCTGTATTGGCCCAAATACTATAGTCGGTGGTTTAGGAACACATCCGACTAATATGATTAGTTGCCATCCGGCTTTTTATTCTCTCCTTAGACAGGCTGGTGATTCATTTGTCAGTAAAAGTTTTTTTTCTGAATATAAAGAAACAAATATTGGGAATGATGTTTGGATAGGAGCAAATGCTATTGTTTTAGATGGTGTTTGTATAGGTAACGGAGTAATTGTCGGAGCTGGAGCTGTAGTTGTTAAAGATATTCCACCATACGCAATAGTCGCAGGAGTACCTGCTAAAGTTATTCGCTATAGATATTCCCAAGAGAAGATTGATGCTTTACAACGAATAAAATGGTGGAATTGTTCTCGGGAAGAGCTGAAATTAGTAGCTCATATCTTTAGAGATAATGATGTAGATAAATTGTATAGTAAATTTTATAGTGAGTAGAATGTGAACACAAAAAAAGCACTGATTACCGGAATTACCGGCCAGGATGGGTCTTACCTAGCTGAATTTTTATTATCAAAAGGTTATGAAGTTCATGGAATTAAGCGTCGAGCTTCTTCATTAAATACCCAGCGTATTGATCATTTATACCAAGACCCCCATGAAAATAGTCCCAGACTTAAATTACACTATGGTGATTTGACTGATAGTTCAAATTTAACTCGTATTCTGAGTGAAATTCAACCTGATGAGGTCTATAACCTAGCTGCTCAGTCACATGTTGCCGTTTCTTTTGAATCTCCTGAATATACAGCCGATGTTGATGCGCTTGGAACATTGCGATTATTAGAGTCTATTCGGTTCCTTGGATTGGAAAAGAAAACACGGTTTTATCAAGCATCGACCTCTGAGCTTTACGGGCTTGTACAAGAAATACCTCAAAGGGAAACAACCCCGTTTTACCCTCGTTCCCCTTATGCTGTGGCAAAATTATACTCGTATTGGATCACTATTAATTACCGTGAGAGTTATGGTATGTATGCTTGTAATGGTATTTTGTTCAATCACGAATCCCCTCGCCGAGGAGAAACCTTTGTAACGCGAAAAATCACACGAGGATTGGCTAATATTGCCCAAGGATTAGAGAAGTGCCTTTATTTGGGAAACATGGATTCACTGCGGGACTGGGGACATGCTAAAGACTATGTTCAAATGCAATGGTTGATGTTACAGCAAGAGCAGCCTGAAGATTTTGTGATTGCAACGGGTAAACAATATTCTGTTCGTCAATTTGTGACTTGGAGCGCAGTTCAATTAGGTATTGAGCTGGAATTTATTGGGTCAGGTGTTGATGAAGTAGGGATTGTGAAGGCTGTTTCTGGCGACGATGTACCACATGTTCAAGTGGGGGATGAAATTGTTCGAGTTGACCCACGCTATTTTCGCCCAGCAGAAGTTGAAACTTTACTTGGGGATCCGGCTAATGCCAAACAAAAACTAGGCTGGGAACCTACAACAACAGTAGAACAAATGTGTGCAGAGATGGTGAAAGAAGATCTTAAAACAGCTAAGCAACATGCATTTATGAAAGCAAATGGTTTTGATATTCCTGTTGCAATGGAGAATTAGTAATGATGAAGACTATTTTTGTCGCTGGTCATAATGGTATGGTGGGTAGTGCGATTGTTCGTCAACTTGCTCGCTTCGAGGACGAGATCATTATCCGGACTTCAAAAGAGCTGGATTTGCGAGATCAGGTCGCTGTTACCACCTTTTTTGAACAGAATGCGATTGATGAAGTGTATCTGGCTGCAGCTAAGGTGGGAGGAATTCTTGCCAACAATACCTACCCTGCTGAGTTTATTTACGATAATCTGATGATCGAAACCAATGTTATCCATCAGGCGTATTGTCATGGTGTTAAAAAGCTGCTCTTCCTTGGTTCCTCCTGTATTTATCCTAAATTGGCAGAACAGCCAATGAGCGAAGATGCGTTGCTTAACGGTTATCTGGAACCCACCAATGAACCTTATGCTATTGCCAAAATCACTGGTATTAAGTTATGTGAATCGTATAACCGTCAGTATGGAGTGGATTATCGGAGTGTGATGCCAACTAATTTGTATGGTCCAGGGGACAATTACCATCCAGAAAACAGCCATGTGGTGCCAGCGTTAATTCGCCGTATTCATGAAGCCAAACAAAAAGCGTTACCTGAAGTCGCTATCTGGGGAACCGGAACTCCCAAACGGGAATTTCTGCATGTTGATGATATGGCTCAAGCTAGTGTGTTTGTGATGAACTTAGATAGAAATACCTATCAGTCTCATACCCAGACGATGCAGAGCCATATCAATGTCGGGACTGGGAAAGAGTGTTCTATTTTGGAATTGGCTCAAACTATTGCAAAGGTTATTGGTTATCAAGGTCTGATCACTATAGATCCTTCAAAACCGGATGGAACACCTCGTAAACTGATGAGTGTAGAGCGCTTAAAACAGCTAGGTTGGCAATATCATATTGAATTGGAGGAAGGAATCAGTAATGCCTATCAATGGTTCCTAGATAATCATGATAGCGCAAGAGGTTTGTAATAATATGCATCAACGTTTAGAAGGCGGTAGAGAACTAACCGTTGGTCCTAAACAGGGGACGGATGAACATCCTCTAATCACTATTATTACTTCAACATTTAATGCTGCAAATGATCTCCATTGGACTATTGATTCAATTCGAGCCCAGACATATCCGAATATTCAGTGGATTGTGGTGGATGGCGGTTCTCGTGATAATACCGTTTATATTCTAAAAGCTAATGAAGATATCATCGACTACTGGTTTAGTGAGCCGGATAATGGTATTTATGATGCGTGGAATAAAGCTCTTGAATACTCTAAAGGAGAATGGATTCAATTTTTAGGCGCTGGTGATGAATTGGCTTATTCTGAAACCATGAGTAGAGTGTCTCGATACTTATCTAACGCCTTTCCTCGATATGAATTAGTTTATGGAACCATCGATATTATTAGCGAGGAAAGGCGCCAATTACTTGAACATATAGGAAAGCCATGGAATGAAATGAAGAATAGATGGCAGGGCATTAGGCCAGCATTACCTGTGCATCCAGAAGTTTTTCACCATCGATGTATTTTTTCTGATTTAGATTTTAAACAATATAAGGTTGTTGGAGACTCATTCATTATGCTAAAAAGCATTCAACGAAAAAATCCATTATTTATTGATTTATTAATAGATCGTATGCCTCATGGAGGAACATCAACAAAACCTGAGAATGTTTATCTAATATATAGAGAAATGAAAAAAATAAATCAATTGTTGAATATAAATCCTCCATTATTAAATAGATTGATATTTAAATTTAAAGTATATATTAAATATGTTATTTTACGTTTTCTTGGCTATAATGCTTTCATTTTTTTGGGAGACTTATTTAGATTTCTAACATTCAAAAAAAGAAAGTGGATGATTAAATAAATTTTTAAAAGTGGAATGTGAGTCAGCTGAGTTTAGTTCGGTTAAATTAACAGCGATTAGTTATATATTTACAATATGTAGTCAATATTGGATGTTGAATTCGAATGAATTTATTTTCATGTTGAATATTTCAAACCTGTTTATAAAAATCAAAATAAAATGTTTAGTAATATAAGTAAAATTTTAAAAAAATCCTTTCATGAAAGAATTGTTATTTTGATTCTGTTTATGGAATTTAAATCAAAATATAAGTTTTATTATAAAATACTACGTAAAATTGTTTTACAAATGATTTATCATGTAGAGATAAATCCTTGCGTTTTTGACGATATAGAGTCTATTGTGTCACTAAGGTTGCCTCATCCTTATGGAATTATTATTCATTCTAAATGTAAAATAGGAAAAGGTGTTACGATTTTTCAATTTGTAACTATTGGAGTAGTCGAAAAGTTAGGGACTAGTTACCCGGTGATATCGGATTATGTTTATATCGGTACAGGGGCTGTTATTTTAGGTAATTGTGTTATTGGAGAAAATGCAAAGATAGGGGCTAATTCTACTATCTTAACGGCTGTTCCGCCTAACATAACAGCTACGGGGATTTTCAAGTGAAGAATAACCGGTGCCATCAGTTAGCTATCATGATAATACTATTATCTGGCTTTCAGCAATTTCCTGTTTTTAGAGTTGGTGGCTCTCTTAATATTTATGAATTATTAACTATATTTATAGTATTTCTATTTTTTGTCGGATTTAAACTTACAATTAAAAAGTATGATTATTTAGTACTTATGTTTTTTATAATATTACCTATTCTATCATTTTTTTTAGGCATTCTTCGGCTGTCAGAACATACCCTAGAAGTTTATAATAGCTGGTTTCCAGGGGCTTTGAAAACATTTAGATATTCTATATACATAGCGACTACAATTCCAACAATCTATTATATTTTATGTGGTTTTTCATTTATTGCAATATCTAATATAAAATGGGATGTAATAGGTTTATACCGAACAATTCGGTGGTTAATATTTATTTCCACTATTATAGCTGTTATAACATTAATAACTTCTTTTCTTAATGTTTTTTTATCCATTAAAGGTCCTGTCCAAGCTTTGCCCTCTTTCTTACAACATGTAGGTGATATAGATTATGGGGTGCGAACATCCGGATTTAGCCAAGAGCCTAGCTTTTATGTGTTATACCAAGGGTGGATTATATTATTTATATATTTTTATCGAAAAATATTTTCTAGGTATATGCTGCTGTGGATAAGTGTTATTAACTTAATTTCTTTTATTTTAACGATGTCAAGTGCTATAGTTAGCTTTCTTATTTCGTGTTTTTTCGTTTGTTTCTTGTTGTCTAAAACTAAAGGAAAACTAAAAATTGTTTTTTTAATTACAAGTGTTTCTTTGATATTATTCTATCTAATGTTTAATTCCTCATATGGAAATATGATAAGTTATATATTTTTTTATAAGGTTGAACATTTATTCTCTAATCCTACAAACACTCTTGATTCTGGCTCCTTTAGAGCCTATACAAATATAATAGGATTGCATATTTTTTATAAATTCTTTCTTTTTGGAGTTGGTCCTGGTAGTAGCATTTTTTATATGCCCTTATATGAAGGGGTAATGAATATAAAAACTTATGGGGAGACTTTGGCTTCCGGCAGTTTTCCACAAAGTACGTTTGTTTCAGTATTAGCTGAACTTGGGATTTTTGGGTTTAGTATGATGATTGCCATATTTTTTAGTAGCTTTTATAAATTTTTCAAATTTGGAAGGCAATTTGAAATAATGCGATGTTTTGCAGTAGGGACATTATTTACTTTTGGTTGTTTGGTTTCGGTTGCCCCAGCATATTCAATGTTTATTTGGATTTTTATCGCCTTTGGACATAGTGTCTATAGATATTTACGTAGGAGTGAGTATGCTAGTCGATAGCCGCTGGGTAGGAAAAAATGGTATAGGAAAATTTAGTTCTGAGCTTTTTTCTCGTTTAAAGGGAAATGTTAGTGGTTTTATTTTACCAATTAGCCCAACACATCCAATGGATTTTTTATATTTAAGTTGGTTTTTATTTAGGAATAGAGATAAACTGGTTTTTTCTCCTGGTTTCAATGCGCCTTTAATTGGATTGAAACATTATATTTTCACTGTTCATGATCTCAATCATATAGATATTCCATATAACAGTAATTTTTTTAAAAAAATATATTATAAACTTATAATAAAACGAGCTTGTAAGCATGCTTATAGGGTGCTGACTGTCTCAGAGTTTTCTCGTCAACGAATTGTAGAATGGAGTGGGGCTAATCCCAGAAATGTCATCAATGTTGGCAATGGAGTTGATAAATGTTTTAATCTGGATGTTCTTCCCTACAAACCCGGATTCAGATATTTACTTTGCGTAAGTAATCGCAAGGAACATAAAAATGAGGTAGGACTGATTAAAGCTTTTGCAAGCGCTAATATAGAATCTTCGATTAAATTGTTTTTTACAGGAACAGTGACTGAAAAACTTAAAATTTTAATTGAAAACATTGGATTACAAGAACGCATAGTTTTTGGGGGATTGATAAGTGATAGAAATTTACCTCATTTATATAAGGGAGCTGAAGGCTTAGTCTTTCCATCTCTTTATGAGGGATTTGGGTTGCCCGTTATTGAAGCAATGGCTTGCGGCATTCCAGTACTCACATCTAACGTAACATCATTACCTGAAGTTGCTGGCCAGGCAGCACTTTTAGTTGATCCTAAGGATGAAGTTGCAATTTCTGAAGGTATTGAATCTTTAGTTTACAATGATCAATTGAGGACAATTTTGATTAGAAAGGGTATTGAGCGAGCCAGAATGTTTAGCTGGGATAGGGTTGCTGATCGAGTTGTTAGTATTATTAATAGCGCAGAATTAGAAGAGAAGATATGATAGAGCAAAAGTTTCATGCTTGTATTGTCGCTGATTGGCTGGTTAGTTATTCAGGGGCCGAGCGAGTTATAGCTTCTATAATGGAATCCGTAAAATGCAATAGTCTTTTCTCTGTTATAGATTTTCTAAAAAGTGAAGATAGGGTTTATTTTGGAGATGTATCAATTCATACAACCTTTATTCAGAAGTTACCCAATGCTAAGAACAAGTATCCCAAGTACTTGCCTTTAATGCCTCTTGCTATAGAACAACTTGACGTTTCAGAAGCAGATGTTGTTATTTCTAGCTCACATGCAGTTGCTAAAGGAGTTTTGACTGGCCCTGACCAACTTCATATCAGTTACGTTCATTCTCCTATGCGTTATGCTTGGGATTTGCAGCATCAATATCTTAGGGAATCAGGTTTAAATAAGGGATTTAAGGGTTTTTTAGCCAAGTGGATCCTGCATAAATTAAGAATGTGGGATTACCGTACAGCTAATGGTGTCGATTATTTTATTGCAAATTCTCAATTTATTGCTCGCCGTATAAAAAAAATTTATGGGCGTGATGCTACAGTAATATATCCTCCAGTTTCTATCAAAAAATTTAATTGTATCACTAATAAAGATGACTTTTACCTCACTGCTTCAAGATTAGTTCCATATAAAAGGGTTGATTTAATAGTAAAAGCATTTAAGAAAATGCCTCAGAGGAAGTTGGTTGTAATAGGTCAAGGTAGCGACTTTAATAAAATTAAGCATTTAGCAAAAGGATCAAAAAATATTGAGATATTAGGTTACCAATCTTTTGACGTTCTTAAATCGTACATGGAGAAAGCTAAAGCTTTTATTTTTGCTGCAGAAGAAGATTTCGGAATTACACCTGTAGAAGCCCAAGCATGTGGCACACCTGTTATAGCCTATGGTAAAGGAGGTGTATTGGAAACTGTTCGCCCCCTTGGAGAGTTATCACCAACTGGAATTTTTTTTGAAAATCAGAATTATTCATCACTCTGTGATACGATTGATTTGTTTGAAAAAAACATAAACGTATTTACCGCATCTTCATGTCGAAAAAATGCTAGTCGTTTTTCTGAAGCTCGTTTTAAAAAGGAATTTTCTGAATTCGTAGAAAAAAAATGGATTGAATTTGAAAAAAGAAAAAAAATTATTTATTAGAAATATTTTTATTAGGTGTTTAAATTTGAAAATTTCAAAAGGTATATCCTATAATAATTTTAAGGTTGTTGCATGATAGTCCCGGTTATTATTTGTGGTGGAAATGGTAGTCGTCTATGGCCTTTGTCACGAAATGCATTTCCTAAGCAGTATTTATCTCTTAATTCTTCCCAAACTATGTTGCAGGATACAATTAGCCGTGTTTCGAAGTTAGATTTGAATCCTCCTCTATTGGTTTGTAATGAACAGCACCGATTTATCGTGGCGGAGCAACTTCGGCAAAAAAAATGTTCAAATAGTGGCATATTACTTGAGCCTGTCGGGCGCAATACTGCCCCAGCAATTGCATTGAGCGCATTTAACGCTATTGAAAAAGATAATGACGCTTTGCTGTTAGTCCTAGCTGCTGATCACGTAATACAAAACGAAGATTCTTTTTTACAATCTGTCGTGGCTGCAAAAAAATTGGCTGAACAAGGTAAACTTGTGACATTCGGTATCGTTCCAACCGAACCTCACACTGGATACGGTTATATTCGGCAAGGCTCTAGTTTAGAAGCGGGATTTGAAGTCGCAGAATTTGTTGAAAAACCGGATTTATCAACAGCGCAGGATTATTTGTCTAGCGGTAATTACTTGTGGAATAGCGGAATGTTTTTGTTTAAGGCTTCTCGCTATTTAGAAGAATTGCAGAACTTTCGCCCTGACATTTATGATATTTGTCAAAAGGCGTTTGCTAGCGCTAAAACGGATCTTGATTTTATTCGTGTCGATAAAGACATTTTTGCTTCTTGCCCTGATGAGTCTGTTGATTATGCAGTTATGGAAAAAACCAAAGACGCTGTTGTTATTCCCATGGATGCCGGCTGGAGTGATGTGGGGAGCTGGAGTTCTCTTTGGGAGGTAAATAAAAAAGACTCTCAAGGTAACGCAGCCCGTGGCGATGTAATGTTAGAGAATACTAACAATAGCTATATCTATTCCCAAAGTCGGCTTGTTGCAACGGTTGGTGTGGATGACTTAGTGGTGGTTGAAACCAAAGATGCGGTGTTAGTCGCTCATAAAGATAAAGTACAACAAGTTAAAAAAATAGTAGAACGCTTGAAGGCTGATAAACGTTGTGAATATTTACAACATCGAGAGGTTTTTCGCCCTTGGGGTAGTCATGATGAAATAGCTGAAGGCGAACGTTATATTGTTAAAAAAGTTGTTGTAAAACCAGGGCAAAAGACTGCGTTACAACAACACTTTCACCGTGCTGAACATTGGGTTGTCGTTTCTGGTACGGCAAGAGTTCGTAATGGTGAACAAACCTATTTAGTCAGTGAGAATGAATCGACATTTATCCCTATTGGCGCAGCTCACTCTTTTGAAAACCCAGGGAAAGTCCCATTAGAAATTATTGAAGTTCGAAGTGGTAGTTATTTAAAAGAAGACGATATTGTGCGTCTTGATAATGATGGAATTGGATACTAATTAATGAGCAGTTTGAATTGTTTTAAAGCCTACGATATTCGTGGACAACTCGGTGAAGAGCTAAATGATGATATTGCCTATCGGATAGGCCGAGCCTATGCTCAGCATTTGAGCCCTAAATCAGTTGCGGTTGGCGGCGATGTCCGATTAAGTTCTGAATCTTTAAAAAAAGCGCTGGCAAATGGCTTAATGGATGGTGGTGCTGACGTGATTGATCTGGGTATGACCGGGACTGAAGAGATCTATTTTGCAGCTCAAGCCCTTCCTGTCGATGGTGGTATTGAAGTTACAGCAAGCCATAATCCAATGGATTATAACGGAATGAAGTTGGTCACTAAAGGTGGCAAGCCTATTAGCGGTGATACCGGTCTTCGAGTTATAGAGCAACTTGTCGCTATTAATCAATTTGCGCCTATCGATACTGCGCATCGTGGCCATTATTCTGAATATAACCATTTAAGTGCATATATAGCTCATTTGCTGACCTATATTAACATCGATAATTTTAAACCCATTCGGTTGGTTGTTAATTCTGGTAATGGTGCAGCAGGCCACGTAATTGATGCTTTAGAAGAACAGTTTGCCTTATTAAACGTACCCATTGAATTTATTAAGGTTCATCATCAAGCTGATGGTAACTTCCCCAACGGTATCCCCAATCCGCTACTGCCAGAAAATCGAGCTGACACTGCTAAAGCCGTTATAGAGCACCAAGCTGATTTTGGTATTGCTTGGGATGGTGACTTTGACCGATGCTTCTTGTTTGATGAAACAGGGCTGTTTATCGAGGGGTACTATATTGTTGGTTTGCTAGCTGAAGCTTTTTTACAAAAACAGCCAGGGGCAAAAATCATTCACGACCCTCGCCTAAGCTGGAACACAATTGATGTCGTCATGCAAGCCGGTGGTATTCCTGTGTTATCAAAAACTGGGCATGCATTTATTAAAGAGCGGATGCGCAGTGAAGATGCTATCTATGGTGGCGAGATGAGTGCTCACCATTATTTTAAAACCTTCGGTTATTGTGACAGCGGTATGATCCCTTGGCTTTTGGTAGCAGAGCTTCTTTGCGTAAAAAATCTAACTCTTTCTGAAGCTGTCGCAGAGCGTATTACTGCTTACCCATCATCTGGCGAAATTAACTCAAAACTTGCTAATCCATTGCAAGCAATAGCTCGCGTGAGAGCGGCATATGAAGCTGATGCATTAGTAGTGGATGAAACTGACGGGATTAGCCTTGAGTTTGAAAATTGGCGATTTAACCTTCGAAGTTCCAACACCGAACCGGTTGTTCGCCTAAATGTGGAGTCGCGCTCTGATGAAAAGCTTATGCATCAGCAGACTGAGGCTATATTAGATTTGTTGCGAAAATAATATGGCGTACCCTATATAATTATTTTAAGAAAAGTTTTGATAGTTTAGAGGAACATGAATAAGTTAATTTATAATTGGCGTGCTAACATAGGGATTATTACTCGGTTGATAGATTTTGTGGTTATTCTATTTTCCACATTAGGAATAGCTCTCGAATATAATCATCTTCCTATATCAATGTATCTGCTTGCTATTGGAACAATTTTAGTTTTTTATTTAATATCTGAGTTCCAACATTTTTATGTCTCATGGAGAACAACTCCTTTCCTTTCTGAAGCATGGCAAGTCACTATTATATGGTTTTTAAGTGCTTTTATAAGTGTTAGTATTGTAACTGTTTTAGATCACAACTTATTTTATGGCCGTAGGCATCAAGTATCATGGTTTGTAACAACTTGGCTTGTGTTACTTGTTTACAGATATATAACTCGTAAATTATTACGTTCTTTTCGCATAAACGGTCATAATATTCGACATGTGGCTATTGTTGGTACAGGAGAATTAGCTGGCGAACTAGCTGCACGAATTCGGCGTAATCCTTGGATGGGACTAAAGATAGAACATTTTTATGATAACAATTTAAATGGATATAGTAATAAACCATTGCTCGAAGATGTATATAATCTGGAGCAGTTAATTAATGATGCTCGTATGAAAAAGTTCGAGCGTATATATATTGCCTTGCCAATTACTCATCAAGACTGTATTAGTGGTCTTTTGAAAGATTTAGCTGATACTGCTTGTACTGTTTTATATGTCCCAGATATATTCACGTTTGAGTTACTGAACTCTAGAGTTGATAATGTTGATGGGTTGCCAGTTGTGAATATTTACGCAACACCATTAAATGGGATAAATCGTTTGTTAAAACGGGCTTTTGATTTAGTCATCGCTGGGTTTATTCTTTTAATTATTGCTATTCCTATGATTATCATAGCTTTCGCTATTAAACTAAGTTCTAAAGGGCCTGTATTTTTTAAACAAACTCGCTATGGCATTCAAGGTAAACCTATTAAAGTTTGGAAATTTCGTAGTATGACAGTCATGGAGGACGGTAATGTTGTTACTCAAGCAAAGGCTGGAGATAGTCGGTTAACGCCAATCGGAGGTTTCCTGCGCCGAACATCTCTAGATGAATTACCTCAATTTTTTAATGTAATTCAAGGTAGTATGTCAATTGTCGGCCCTCGCCCTCATGCGGTCGCTCATAACGAGATATATAGAAAAGTAATTAATGGCTATATGTTGCGACATATGGTTAAGCCTGGTATTACAGGATGGGCTCAGATTAATGGCTGGCGAGGAGAAACGGATACAGTTGAGAAAATGGAAAAACGCGTTGAGTATGATCTGGAATATATCCGAAATTGGTCAATTTTCTTGGATATAAAAATTATCTTCTTAACTATTTTTAAAGGTTTCATTGGTCGTAATGTTTATTAAATATGAGAATGCGAGTTGTTTAAAAAATGTTCCCGGATTCCGCTACGCTCCATCCGGGCTACTGAATTATCGTTTGTTTATGTAGCCTAGCAGGAGCGAAGCAGAGGCCTTGTTTGTTCGTTGTTTAGAAAATGCTCCCGGATTTTGCTGCGTTTCATCCGGGCTATAAGATGATGATTTGTTTATGTAGCCTGGCAGGAGCGGAGTGAATGCCGGAAATTTGTAAGTCGATTTAGGAAATGTTCCCGATTCCACTGCGCTTCATCCGGGCTACAAAATAGTTACTCATAATGTCACTGCTCGACGACTATATTACCCATCAATTACTTATCTTTTTAGTGTTCAAAGAATATTCACTAGTAGAGCAAGCTTTTTTGCTCTACTATTGAGTATGCTCTTAGCATACACGTGTAAAAAGGAGTATTTATGAAAAAAAGTGCAATTGCTGCCTTGTTAGCTGCGGTTTGCATGGTAGCGACCCCTGCGTTTGCAGCGGGCCCTGCTAATCCATCACCAGCACCTGCAGGTGGTGCTGGTGGCGGCGGTGGTGCTGGTGGCGGCGCTGGTGCAGGCATGGGCGGCGGAGCTGCTGGTGCCGGTGCTGGTGGGTTTGCCGCTGGCGGTCTCTCGGTCGGTATGGGTGTTGGTTTAGCAGCAGCAGCTGCTGCTGGTATCGCTATTGCAGCGAACAACAATAACTCAAGCTCTGGGACTACAGGTACAAGCGGTACTACTGGTACTACTGGTTCAACTGGTTCAACTGGCAGTTATTAATCTTACCGATTATTTAATAGGGCCAGCTTTGCTGGCCTTTCTTCTTTCTCTAATTGCTAATGGACTATGCTTAAAAATTTAATCTGCATTATCTCTTTTGCGGTGTTAGTTTCCGGATGTACGAGTGATAGCCAGATGGCCTATCGAACCATTCGTGATGCATTATCAACGCCCTCTGATGTAACTATCTCATCTGCGCAATTATCTAAACTTCCCTATGCTGCCAGTTATGCCCAATTGGGGAGTAATGCTCGCGCTTTAATTATTTTAGCCTCAGCTAAAGGCGATGAGCGTCTTTGGGTGACTAAAGAAAAAGAAGCATTAGTGACTCGTCATGGTCGCATCATCCGTACCGATGATCTAAAAAAAGCGAATTTTTCTGTGCATTTTAGCTTTTCTGATCCGCTATCTGGAGGAATTAAAGCGCTTAGCAAACACCCTAAAGCGCATGGGGTGGTCGATTTTATGCCCGGTTATCATTACGGTTTAGCGTTTAGCGCTGAATATAAAGTTGTCGGTAAACAGACTTTAATAATTGGTGGTGTTAAAAGGGAGTTGACTCAGGTCGATGAGCGCTATTCGCTCGCAAAGCTTGATTTTCATACGGTGAATCACTATTGGCTTGATAACCACGGATTAGTTTGGCAATCACGCCAACAGTACATTCCTAATTTGCCCTCAATTCATCTGACCTTACTGAAAGCTTATCGACAGGATTTAAAATGAAAAAGTTAACTCAGCTATTAATTCTGTGCTTTTCGCTTGGCTTAGTAAGTGCCGCTAATGCAGGTGATTACACGTTAGATGTTTCAACGCAAGGGCAATTTGTTAAACCGCAAACGTATCATGTTCCTCCTGGGGCTCGCATTGCTGCGCTGACCAGTCACTGGCAACTAAAAACAGATGCTTATCCATTAGGTATCGCTTTAACCCGAGAACAAGATAAACTTCAGCAGAGCCGAATTCGTTGGGCACTGCAATATCGCTTGCAAGATATGCATTTGGCCTCAATAACTCGCACGTCCTTTTATCGGCAAATCACCAGTTTTGTCGCAACAGGGCGCGTGCTATGGCAATTTGATTGGGATCTTGTTGATATCAAACCCAAACAGAACCGTCCCCTTATACAAGGGGATACATTTATTGCGCCCAAACGCCCCAGCAGTATTATTGCAGGCGGCGCAGCTTCGATTGCTAAAATACCGTTTAAAGGTGGGATGACGGTGCGTGATTATATGCAATCGGTGCATCGTTTGCCTGGAGCGGACCCAAGTTATGTTTGGGTGATTACGCCTGATACTAAAATTCGCAAAATTGGGGTGAGCTATTGGAATGCCCAAAAAGCGTATTTGGCGCCGGGTAGTGTCTTATATGTCCCATTAAGTGGGCATAAAGATTTTAATGACTCAATGGCGCAGCTATATGCCGCGCAGATCCTCCCTTATTAACCCGGTTAATTAGCTATGCAGTTATATAAAGTATGTTTAGCAGCTGGATTGCTGCTTCCAAGTGCCTGGGCTTATGCCGGATGGACTGACCCTGTTACCTCTTCGCGAAACGATTTTGGCTCAATTGGCCTTATGCAGATGCCCAGTGCGCGAATGGCCCCGGATGGCGACGTAAGCTTTAATTATACGCGGATTGACCCATATATTTTTGGTGCAGTGAACTTACAACCTCTGCCTTGGTTAAATGCATCTATTCGCTACGTCAATATTACCAACCGTTTATATGGTTCAACTTCGTTATCAGGTGACCAGCACTATAAAGATAAAGGGGTCGATGTTAAATTTCGCCTTTGGAAAGAGGGCTATTACACCCCTGATATTGCCGTAGGGCTACGAGATTTAGGTGGGACTGGGTTATTTTCGTCAGAATTTATTAATGCGACGAAGCGAGTCGGACCATTTGACATTACACTAGGAATGGCATGGGGCTATATGGGCAGTGCTGGCGATATTTCAAACCCAGCGTGTCATTTTTCTGATAAATTCTGCTCTCGTTCGTCTTCAGAAGATACTGGTAAAGTCAATTTTGGCGACTTTTTTAGTGGTGAAAAAGCCGCTATTTTTGGTGGTGTGGAATATCAAACTCCTTGGCAGCCTTTAACTCTTAAAGTTGAGTTAGATGGTAACAACTACCAGCATGAGCCTAAAAGTAATAATCAACCACAGTCTTCGCGGATTAACTATGGCCTAAATTTACAAGCGACTCGCTATATGAATTTGCAGCTTGGATACGAGCGAGGAAACACCTTATCATTCGGTGTTACGCTGCATAC
Source organism: Celerinatantimonas sediminis (assembly GCF_046054195.1). Classification (NCBI taxonomy): domain Bacteria; kingdom Pseudomonadati; phylum Pseudomonadota; class Gammaproteobacteria; family Celerinatantimonadaceae; genus Celerinatantimonas; species Celerinatantimonas sediminis. The sequence continues at coordinate 463,919 of NZ_JBEQCS010000002.1, read as the reverse complement.
AAATGTCACTAAAGATATAGTTGAGTTAAAACATGACCCTGCGCCAGAGCCACTTAAAACAGCTGCAACTCAACCTGGCGAAACAGATTGGGACAAAGTTGCTAAAGAGTTATCAGACAATGCAGGTTTAAGCCCGAAAGCTATTTATAAGAGCAAACATGGCCTTACGGTTGTGGGCAGTCAAACCAAATACCGTGACCGGCGCAAAGCCGATGAGCGCACCGCCGCAATTGCCTATAATGCAACAGATGAGCAGACTCGCCAGTTCCGAGTGATTGAACAAAATCAGGGGCAGGATATTACTGAAACTCGAATCAGCCGAGATCGGTTTAAACAAATCCATGATTACGATTATGATTTTAACAAGCGCCCAGAACTTGCGTATGTTGACAACGCAGACCCCATTCAAGGTAAACAAGTTTGGCACCAAGGTTATCAGCCTTTAAGCTTTTCACTAACGCCTGGGCTTAACCAAAGCATCGGTGGGCCAGATGGTTTCTATCTTTATCAAGTAATCTTAAAAGGTGGCGCTAATCTGCAGCTTACTGATAACTTTAGCTTGAGCGGTTCAATCTCTGCCAACATGTTTAACAACTATGATAAATTTACATATGATGCGCCAAGTAACTTGCCGCGAGTTCGTACCTATATTCGTGAGTATCTAACAACGTCTAACTTTGGTGTAAACGACTTGCAAGCCACTTGGTTTGGTCATCCAACAACCAATTTGTATACCGAAGTTTATGGTGGTTATCTTGAGTATATGTATGGTGGTGTAGGTGGCGAAATGCTGTATCGGCCACTGGGGAGCCGTTGGGCTGTAGGCGCGAACGTTAACGCCGTAAAACAGCGTAATTTTGATGAGCGTTTTGGCTTTAGAGATTACCATACTGTGACCGGGCATCTGAATATTTATTATCAAATGCCGTGGAATGGCATCACTGCCGAGTTAGATATTGGCCGTTATCTGGCAAAAGATAAAGGTGCAACGCTCACCGTGAGCCGTGAGTTCTCAAATGGCTTCATTATGGGGGCTTATGCAACAATCACGGATGTAAGTAGTGAAGATTACGGTGAAGGGAGCTTTACCAAAGGGGTTTATATCTCCTTCCCATTCGATCAAATCACAACAACTTCAACAGTGAATCGCGGTACCGTTGGTTGGACACCATTAACACGTGATGGCGGTCAGAAACTGACTCGTAAATATCATCTGTATGATGTCACAGAGCAACGTGGTTTTAATGAAGTTCAAGCTCGTGATTATTAATCAATAGTAAATTTGATTTGACCAAAAGGCCCTTTATTAAGGGCCTTTTTTGTATCAGGTTCCAACCTGTTATGTAGCCCGGTAGGAGCGCAGCGGATGCCGGGGATTGTACGTTAATTTAAGAATTCCCCGTGGTTCCATTTCATTCCACCCGGGCTACGAGATATTTGTTTTGTAGCCCGGTAGGAGCGAAGCGGATGCCGGGATGGTACGTTTGGTTTAAGAATTCCCGGGTTCCATTTCATTCCACCCGGGCTACGAGATATTTGTTTTGTAGCCCGGTAGGAGCGAAGTGGATGCCGGGAGATGCGCTCAGTTAATCTGCTCCAAACAAATCTCGGGTATATACTTTTTCGGCAACGTCTTTAAGCTCATCGCTCATTCGGTTGCTGATGATCACATCGCTTTGGGCTTTAAATTCATCTAAATTGCGAATCACTTTTGAGTTAAAAAACTCATCATCTTTTAAAACAGGTTCATACACAATCACTTCAATGCCCTTGGCTTTGATGCGTTTCATAACGCCTTGCATGGCTGATGCACGAAAATTGTCAGAGCCGGATTTCATAATCAACCGATACACACCAACCACGCTTGGACTGCGTTCGATAACTGAATCGGCGATAAAATCTTTGCGTGTGGTGTTTGCATCAACAATGGCGCGGATCAGATTATTTGGCACTTCGCTGTAGTTAGCCAATAACTGTTTGGTGTCTTTTGGCAAACAATATCCACCGTAACCAAATGATGGGTTGTTATAGTGGCTGCCGATACGCGGATCTAAGCCAACCCCTTCAATAATCTGTTTAGGGTTCAGCCCTTTACTAAGCGCGTAGGTATCAAGTTCATTAAAGTAGGCTACTCGCATCGCTAAATAAGTATTGGCAAACAGTTTAATCGCCTCTGCTTCAGTGGGGTCAGTAAACAATACCGAAATATCTTCTTTGCGAGCACCTTCGACTAGCAAATTAGCAAATACTTGCGCCCGCTTGCTTTGCTCACCGACGATAATGCGTGATGGATATAAATTATCGTAGAGCGCTTTGCCTTCGCGTAAGAACTCGGGTGAAAAAATAATATTGTCGCAATTAAACTGCTGTTTAATCTCTTCGGTATAACCTACTGGAATCGTTGATTTAATCACCATGACCGCAGTGGGATTAATCGCTAATACTTGCTTAATAACTGATTCAATCGAGCTGGTATTAAAATAGTGGGTATCAGGGTCATAATCAGTTGGGGTGGCAATAATGACATATTCCGCATCGCGATACGCTTCGTTGGCATCAAGTGTCGCGGTGAAGTTCAACTCTTTATTGGTTAAAAATTCTGAAATTTCTTTATCAACAATGGGTGATTTGCCCTGATTGAGCAGTTCTACTTTTTCTTTAATAATATCAACTGCAACAACCTGATGATGCTGTGCCAATAGCATGGCATTGGATAAACCGACGTAACCGGTTCCCGCAATCGCAATTTTCATAAATAAACTCTTGTTATTGATTGTACTTATTTAAAATCATCAACGATGATAGCCCACATCTAAAGTATTGGGGAGTATAATCGACTGATGTGGCTGAATCTGTCATTTCTATCAAAAATACCTAAACTGTCACTAGATTCAAGTGATTACTATTTAGTTAGAGTAATTAATAGTTTGATCTAGATCACACTAATGATATGATTAGCGCATCAACACCGGCACAGTACACTGGCGTCTACCTGACTCCTGTGAATTGGGCCAGCATTCAGTAGGTTACTACTGAGATGCGACCTAATCCTGCGCGATTGGCCAGGGCTTAACGTTAGAGCGTGTTTACGCTAACTGATTCAATTTATTCAGTTTACTAATTTTTAAGTCAACATGCTCTAAAGATAGTATCGATACTATCGTCAGCGTTCTGCGATTGAGGGTTCTCTCCCGACTGGTGTGACATAGTTTTCCCTATACATCGACAAAGAGGATCGCAATGAAACAAAGTATTGCCGATTACATCGCCGAAGTGCTTACACAAGCAGGCATTAAACGGATTTGGGGGGTCACTGGAGACTCATTAAATGGTCTAAGTGACAGTTTACAGCGCCGTAAAGAAATTGAATGGATGCCAACTCGCCACGAAGAAGTCGCGGCCTTTGCATCGGGTGCTGAAGGACAATTAGACGGCAATTTAGTAGTGTGTGCAGGCTCTTGTGGGCCAGGTAACATGCATTTGATGAATGGTCTGTTTGACTGCCATCGTAGCCATGTGCCAACGCTTGCTATCGCCAGCCATATTCCATCTCCGGAAATTGGTTCCAATTATTTTCAGGAAACTCATCCACAAGAACTTTTCAAAGAGTGCAGCGTTTACTGTGAGCTGATTAGCACTCCAGAACAGATGCCATATGTTTTGGAAATCGCGATGCGCAAAGCCATCTTAGAACAAGATGTCGCTGTGATTGTGCTCCCAGGTGATGTCGCTCTGCAACCTATTCCTGAAACAGCTAAAGTTAAATGGCGTACTCCTAAATTACCTGTTTTAACGCCATCTGATGACTCTTTAAAAGAAGTAGCCGATGTTTTAAATAGCGCTAACAATATCACTTTGTTGTGCGGGGCTGGCTGTAAAGGCGCACATGATGAAGTGGTTAAATTTGCTGAAACTTTAAAAGCGCCTATTGTGCATGCAATGCGCGGTAAAGAGTTTATTGAATACGATAACCCATATGATGTCGGTATGACTGGGTTGATTGGTTTCTCATCGGGTTATCACGCGATGGAAAATGCGTCAACCTTGGTTATTTTAGGAAGTGCCTTCCCATATCGTAATTTCTACCCAGATGACGCAACTGTCATTCAGCTCGATATTAAATCGGGTGCTTTGGGTGCTCATACTCAGATTGATTATGGATTAGTTGGGGACGTTAAAGAGACCCTTAATAAACTGACTCCAATGCTACAGGTTCGCGAAGATCGCCGTTTCTTAGATAAAGCACTGGCTCATTATCATGAAGCACGTAAAGGCCTTGATAAACTGGCTAATGAAACTACCAAAAAAGGTGTGATTCATCCGCAGTACTTAACTCGTCTGTTAAGTGAAAAAGCCAGCGATGATGCCGTATTTACCTGTGATGTTGGTACGCCAACCGTTTGGGCGGCTCGTTATCTTGAAATGAATGGTAAACGTCGCATTCTTGGCTCATTCAACCACGGTTCAATGGCAAACTCACTGGCACAATCAATTGGTGCACAGGGGATGGATCGTAACCGCCAAGTTATCGCGATGTGTGGCGACGGTGGTTTAAGCATGTTGATGGGTGATCTGCTCACCGTTAAACAGCTGAACCTGCCAATTAAAATTGTGGTTTATGATAACCATTCACTGGGTTTTGTGGCGATGGAAATGAAAGCAAGCGGCTTTTATTCTCGTCATACTGACCTTGATAACCCCGATTTTGGTGATATTGCTAAATCATTGAATATCGAAAGTGCTTCAGTTACTGATCCAAGTGATTTGCCTGCGGCAGTCGATCAGATGATGAGTAGTAAAGGTCCATTCTTATTAGCTGTTCGTACCGCTAAACAAGAATTGGCAATGCCACCTAAAGTGAAATTTGAGCACGCTAAAGGCTTTAGCATCTATATGATGAAAGCAGTGCTTAATGGCGATGGCAGTGAATTAGTTGAGTTGGGTAAAACCAACTGGCTGCGGTAAGTTTATTGATTGCAATATTAAAAAGGTCGCTTATGCGGCCTTTTTTGTTTTTCGAGACCATAGATTTTAAATTTGTAGCCCGGTAGAAGCGAAGCGGATGCCGGGATAGCGCATCGGTTTGATAATTTCCCGGGTTCCATTTCATTTCACCCGGGCTACGGATGGTTGTTTTATGTAGTCCGGTAGGCGCGAAGCGGATGCCGGGATGGTGCGTTTGGTTTAAGAATTCCCGGGTTCCATTTCATTTCACCCAGGCTACGAATTATTTGTTTTTGTAGCCTGGCAGGAGCGAAGTGGATGCCAGGATAGTGCGTTAGTTTAAGGATTCCCCGGGTTCCATTTCATTTCACCCAGGCTACGGATGTTATTTGTTTAGGTAGCCCGGCAGGAGCGAAGCGGATGCCGGGAAGGTGCGTTTGGTTTAAGAATTCCCGGGTTCCATTTCATTTCACCCAGGCTACGGATGTTATTTGTTTAGGTAGCCCGGTAGGAGCGAAGTGGATGTCGGGATAGTGCGTCGGTTTGAGAATCCCCGGGTTCCATTGCATTCCACCCGGGCTACGAGGGATTTGTTTTTGTAGCCTGGTAGAAACGAAGCGGATGCCGGGGATGGTGCGTTGGTTTGAGAATTCCCCAGGTTCCATTTCATTTCACACGGGCTACGGATGGTTGTTTTATGTAGCCTGGCAGGAGCAAAGTGGATGCCGGGATTTGTGTGTTGATTTAAGAATTTCCCGGATTACGCTGTGCTTCATCCGGGCTACGATGGTTTATGTGTGTTGTATCCGGAAGATTGCTAATTTCCCCAAGCCTATGTCGTAATCCATTAGGGGATAAAATCCACCAGCAAAAAGTTCTATCATGACCGATTAACCTGCTAATTTTTTGATAAAATTATTATATTCATCGAGCAGGGATGGTATGGCATGTTTAAATCAGCGTATAAAAACTTTAAAAGTTTCCCCACCTGGCTAAAAATCTCATTGTATGTTGTTACGTTGTATGTGTTGTATCTGATCCTCGTCGGGCTGGTGGCTCCCTATGTCATTCAATCTAAATTGCCAACATCGCTGAAAACGATGTTGGGGCGAAAGGTGACTGTTGAAAAGGTTAGCATTAACCCATTTTTACTGCGTGCTCGAGTTGATAATTTAAATATCGCTAAAGCGGATAACTCAAAGCAGCTGTTTGCCTTAAAACGGCTAGAAGTTGAGATCAATTTTTGGCAAAGCCTGTTTACCTTTACCCCAACCCTTTCTCATATCAGTATCGATTCGCCGGATGTGATGTTCTCTCGGCACAAAGATGGTTCACTGAGTTTTCAGGACATTCTTGCGCAGTTTGCTCAAAGTGCTTCACAAAAACAACCTGAAGCAAAAGCTGATAATGCTCAAATGGTTGCTTTGCGCATTGGTCAAATCAGCCTATTGAATGGTCAGCTTGCTTTTAGTGATTTAGTCACTGGCGCTCATTTGGATTATCAAAAGCTTCATTTTAAGTTAAATCATTTTGACACACGGGCTTTAATCAAATCGAATAAAGCGGATAAACCGCAAAATGGATTCGATTTTAACTTTACTGGCCAACAACAAGGAAAAGTGCGCCTAACCGGGCAATTGCAATTATTGCCTTTTAAAACCTCGGGCCAGTTTAGTGTGCAAAACTTAGCTCTAACCCCGCTTTGGCAACTGATTCAACCCTACATTCAGGCAAAACTTGCCAAAGGAACGTTAACCACAAAACTTCCTTTTGCTCTAGCGCTTAAAAAAGATGGCCTGCAATGGCAGCTTAACGATGGCTCGTTTGCTTTAAATGATTTGCAATGGCTCGATAACTCTCAGCCCAAAGTGTCTGTAGCGCATCTTAAGCTTTCACAGATGAATGCCACCAGCGCTGATAAAAGTGCAAGTATTGGCAAAGTTATTTTAAGCAAACCTCACATAGAGGCGACGCTTAAAAATAGCAGTGTTGATTTGGCCAGTTTGTTTACGCCAAAATTTCCAGCATCTGCTTCTTCCTCAACCACTCCGACTCAAGGCAAATCACAGTCGCCTTGGCAGGCATCTATTGGTGAATTTGGGCTAGATGATGGTTCTGTTCAGTTTATTGATGATGATTTTGGCAATGGGACTCGGTGGAATATAAATCAAATTGCGCTTAAAACTGGGCAGTTATCAAGCGATCTCAGTCAGAGTATTTCCTACCAGCTCAGTTTAGCTATTATGGGCAAAACGAATAAAAGTGCCGGGCAGTTAACGAGCACTGGCGAAATTATCCCGGGGAGCCAAAATGTTAGCGCTAAATTAAACGTAAGTGATTTTGATTTGACATCACTTCGCGCCTATCTAGCACCTTATGTGAATATTGAGCTTAATAGTGGCAAGTTATCAAGTAATGCTAAGATTAGCTTTAGCCCGAAACAGCAATTGGATTATCGAGGAAATATCGCGCTTAACCAACTGAATGTGAAAGATGATGTCACCAATCAGCCTCTTTTAAAATGGCAAAAAATGGCGATTCACTCGATTCATTTTTCTCAAATTCAGAATTTGCTAGATATTAAACAGATTCAATTCACCAAGCCATTCTTTCGCGTGATTGTCACGCCTAAACGGCAAACGAATCTAAGCCATCTTATGGTGAGTTCTCAAGCGACTAAACAAGAGGCGAGTAAAGCGCAAAAACCTAAACAAACTGCAGCAGCGAAACCTGCGGCAAATCCACTTAAAATCAATATTGGAAAGATTAGCCTCAATCAGGGCAGTGCATTTTTCGCTGATCAGTCGATTACACCAAATTTTGCATCGGGGATTGAATCGCTAAATGGTGATATTTCGCATCTATCGTCAAAACCTGGCACGGTTGCAAAGGTTAATCTAAAAGGTGCTATTGACCAATATGCTCCGGTGACTTTGCGTGGTGAAGTAAACCCTCTTTTGTCTCAACCTTATCTGAACCTTGATTTGAACTTTAAAAATGTCGAACTGGTTTCGGTAAGCCCTTATTCAGGGACCTATGCCGGATATTACATTGATAAAGGGCAGTTGAATTTAGGGCTAAATTATCAGCTCAAAGACAGCCAGTTATTAGGTAAAAACCATATTGTGATTAATCAGCTGCAGCTTGGTAAAGCGAGCAACTCCTCGCAAGCACTGAATTTGCCAATCAAGCTGGCAATTGCGTTGCTCCAAGACCGTCATGGTGTCATCGATTTAGGTGTGCAGGTTTCAGGAGACGTTAACGATCCATCTTTTGGTGTGGGAAGCATTATTTGGGCCGCGATAAAAAATGTAATTACCAAAGCGGTTATGTCGCCGTTTTCTCTGTTGGCGAAATTAGTGGGCAGCGATCAACAGCTAAACTATGTGGCCTTTGAACCGGGGCTGGCAACGCTTGAAAAAAGCGAGCAGCAACGTCTGGATAAGTTAGCTCAGGCATTAAATAAACGACCTAAATTAAAAGTGAATGTCCGTGGCAGTGTTAATTTGGCTCAAGATGCAAATGCAATGAGTGAATTTAAGCTCAAACAGCAGTTGCTTAAAATAAGTGGTCAAGAAAAATTACCTGAAGATTTAAGTGCCAGCCAATTCCCGTTACAAGGTCCATTGGTCGATGCATTGGATAAGCTTTATGTCTCGCAATTAAAACAATCGGTTAAACAAGCTCGCGAGACTATGGCTACGCAGTTAAAAGCTCAGCAAAATGGCAAAGAACCATCGGCTGAACAGTTAACCACGGCAGTGCACATTAGTATGTATAACCAATTAATTAAGGCGCAGCAGATAGAAAAAAGTCAGTTGCAAAACTTAGCACAGATGCGTGCTCAGCAGGTGAAAGCGTATTTAGTCAATAAAGATAAAATTGACCCTGAGCGGATATTCTTACGCAATAGTAAAGCGGAGTTAAAAACCGATAGTACGCAGGTTAAATTAGAGATTACTGAATAAGATGATCCCGGATTACGCTGCGCTGCATCCGGGCTACGGTTGGTTGTTTTATGTGGCCCGGTAGGAGCGAAGCGGATGCCGGGATTTGTTGGTATTTCATTGTCATAGATGAGAGCCAATCAAAATGACATTAATTGTTCTATTACTTCTTTGTCATGTTCATCGACTGGGGTGAATACCATTAAATTAAGCTCAGGGCTGTCAGAAACATTAAACGATGAATAGGCAAGACGAAATTCATCAGCCCCTGGCTTTTGCAATCGTTTGATATCAATCTGATTGTCACTTATCTCATGGTTATCCCAATAATAAGCAAAGACTTCGCTATTGGCGTACAGCTCGTTAATGAGCTCGGTCGTTTTTGCATTATCTCCAATTCTGGCAATGTCAGCACGAAAGGAGCTAATTAATAATTGAGCGTTATTTTGCCATTCTAGATTGTGTTGGCGGGTTTCAGGCGACATAAAAAACAGCCGCATCACATTGCGCTCATGCTCAGGTAACAGCGAATAGTCGGTTAAGATCATCGCAGCCGCTCGGTTCCAAGCCAAGACATCCCAAGTGAGATTACGGATTAGCGCAATATTGGGATTTAATCCATCCAAAATATGCTGCAGGCGCGGTGTGACTTCTTCTTTTAATTGATACTGAATTTGTGGCGATCGCCCCAATGTGGTTAAAAATAGATATTCGGTTTGCTGGGCTGAAAGCTCTAACGCCTTGGCTATACGATTTAATACCTCGGCGGAAGGTGTGCCTCCACGGCCTTGTTCTAGCCATGTATACCATGTCACACTGATATTGGCGCGTTGCGCTATTTCTTCACGGCGCAGCCCTGGCGTTCGGCGGCGAGTCATGGAATAACCCAACATTTGAGGATCTAACCGCTCTCGGGCCTCTTTTAAGAACGTGCCAAGATGAGTTGCAGCTTTTGACTTCATTCTTATCCTATTAGTGCTTATACCCTGATACGTTCACTACTTTAACCAACCGATAGGCCGAATACAATGAAATAACTGCATGTCACCAACGCAGAGCACTTCGATTTAACTCAAAGGGGAATGTGATGACACAAGTATTTGTAACGGGCGCCACCGGGTTTATTGGCCAGAGTGTGGTTAAAGAGTTAATTGAGCATGACTATGAGGTCCTAGGGTTAACTCGCTCCGAGCAAGGTGAGCAGCTCCTTAAAAAAATGGGGGCAACACCGATTTGGGGCGATTTACAGCAAAGAGCGCAACTTGTTGAGGCTGCCCAACAGGCGGATGCAGTCATTCACCTGGCATTTAACCATGATTTTTCGACCTTTTTGCAAAATTGTGAAGATGATAATCAGCTGATTCAATATTTTGGTCAGGCCTTAAAAGGTACAGAAAAACGTTTGATTGTCACTTCAGGATGTTTTTACAGTGGTGAAGAGACTAATTTCCCTAAAAATGGCGCCGTTGCTCATAACCCTCGAGTTGCATCTGATAAATCAGCGCTAGCCATCGCTAAAGATGGTGTAAACAGTACGATTGTTGGCCTTCCTCAAATTCACGATACACATCGATTTGGGCTGATTAGCTGGTTGATTAATATTGCTCAGCAAAAGGGCAAAGTCGGTTTTATTGGTGATGGGCAAAATTTCTGGGCCGCAACTCATCGCTCTGATGTTGCAAGAGCCTATCGATTGGCATTAGAAAATGGTCAACGCGGTTATAAATATATGGCGGTGGCGGAAAATGATCTCCCTTTTTATGACATCGCCCAAGCTATTGGCAAGCGGCTTGATTTACCTGTGGAACAAATTGCCGATGAAGAAGTGAGCCAGTTTTTTGGTCCGATGAGCGAGCTTTTTAAAAGCGATTTAACGCTTGATGGTCAGTGGAGCAAAGACAAATTGCATTGGCAGCCCGTTGGTCCGAGCTTATTTGACGATATTGCTGGCGCGATTATCGAGTAAGTAAATCCAGAGGATTGGTGGTTGTTTAGAAAATGTTCCCGGATTGCGCTGCGCTTCATCCAGGCTACGATTGTTATTGAATGGATATAGCCCGGCTGAGCATATGCCGGGCTTTTTATTAATGAGCTCTGAAAAATGGTGGCTTGGTAAACCAGATGATGGCTAACAAGGCAATGAACAACCACCCTAAAAAGGTGAAATAATCGATGGTTGACATCATCATTGCCTGGGTTTCAATTAAACTACTGACCTGTGCCATAGCGCTGTGCGTAAAACCGCCGAGCTGACCTAAAAAGCTTTGAGTATTGGGGTTATACGCGCTCACATGTTCATTTAGCTGTGCATAATGAAATACCTCGCGGCGATCCCAAATCCAGACGCTTAATGATGATGCAAAGCCACTGCCTAATACCCTTAAAAAGGTTGCTAATCCAGCCCCTTCAGCCAAATCACTATTTTTTAAGTTAGACAATAAAATCGTTGTCAGTGGCATAAAGAAGAGCACCACACCAACGCCCATATAGCCTTGCACTAACGCAACGTAGAAAAAGCTGACATCGGTATTAAAGCTTGCTCGTATGAAGCACGATGAACTAATCGCAATAAATGAGATAGTCACTAACATGCGCATATCAAATTTAGGTGCATATTTGCCTACTGCTGCCGATGTTAAAAGCGGAATAATTCCCATCGGTGCTGCGGCAAGTCCTGCCCAAACAGCTGTGTAGCCCATATTTTGTTCAAGCCATTGAGGCAAAATAAGGTTGATGGCAAAAAAGGCGGAATATCCAAATACCAGCGCGATCGTTCCTACCGCAAAGTTTCTGTCTTTAAACAGCCCCAAATTAACGATGGGGTGCTCGGCGGTAATCTCCCAGATCACAAAGGCGACGAGGGCGATAATTGCAATAGCGGTCAAGGCTACAATAAAGTGCGAAGCAAACCAGTCGAGGTTATTCCCTTTATCCAGCATCACTTGCAAAGCACCAACCCCAACCACTAATAGGCCAAGTCCCACATAATCCACTGGTGTTTTTACGGTCTTTTCGGGGCGATCTTTAAGCTGCACATAAACGGCCATTGTGGCGATAACGGCAATAGGGACGTTGATGTAAAAAATCCAGCGCCAAGAGTAATTATCAGTGATCCAGCCGCCGGTAATTGGCCCAACAATAGGAGCTACCACGGTAACCATCGAGATAATGGCCAGAGCGATGGTTCGTTTATCCCTTGGGAATATCGCCATCATTAAGGTTTGTGCCATAGGGAACAATGGCCCTGAGCAAAAACCTTGTACAGCTCGATAAAAGATAAGCTCACTCATCGAGTGTGCAGTCCCACACATAAATGAGCTGACCGCGAACAATACCACAGAGCCTAAAAACAGCTTTGTTTCGCCAACGGTTCTGGCGACCCATCCGGTTAAGGGCAGGGCGATAGCATTGCAGACGGCAAATGAGGTAATCACCCAGTTACCTTGATCGGATGAAACCCCCATGTTTCCGGCAATCGTTGGCAAGGCAACATTCGCAATGGTGGTGTCCAATACCTGCATGAATGTTGCCAAACATAGACCAATTGTCGCCAGAACTAGGTTCTGTGGGCGAAATTGGTCATTATTCATAATGATTGGTATCCGTGACTGCGGTAAGAGCCTGTTCTGCATCAATACCGTTAGTGGTCAGAATTTTGGCAATCAAATGATGGGCTGATTCCAACTGGTTGTTATAAATGTCGGTACTAAAGCGCGGTTTGCTTAACGGTTGTTCTGAGAGCAGTGGGCCGCTGTTATCTGTTAGATGCACGCTGACATAACTCGACAGACCAATTCGAAGCGGATATTTATCTAAATTTTGGCTATCTAGCGCAATGCGAACAGGTAGACGCTGGACAATTTTAATCCAGTTACCGGTCGCATTTTGCGCAGGTAACAGAGCAAAGGCGCTGCCTGTACCAATACCAAGGCTTTCGATATGGCCACTGTAGTGCACATCATCGCCATAGAGATCGGTGGTGACATCAACGCTTTGTCCAAGGCGCATCTCTCTGAGCTGATTTTCTTTAAAGTTGGCATCAATCCATACTTGGTGCAGCGGCACAACCACCATCAATTTTGTAGATGATGTAACCTGTTCACCGACCTGTGCTTCACGTTGGGCAATATAACCATCAACAGGTGCTTTAATCGAGGTGTGAATTTGATTTAAATAAGCTTGCTGAACCGCAGCAATTGCGCTTTTTATCGCCGGATGTTTGGCAATCGGCACGCCTTCTGTCATTGCCAGTTTCGATTTTAACGTCTGTTTAATGGCAATAAGCTCATTTTGTGCCGACGTGAGTGCATCGCGGTAATGGTTAAGCTCTTCAACAGAGATAGCGCCTTTATGAGCTAGTTTTTGCCGGCGTTTGTAATCAGCTAATGCTTGTTGGTAGCTAACTTCTTTGACTTTAACCTGAGCTCGATAGTTGGTGATGTCGCTGTATAGGCCGCGGGTCTGTCGAACAACATTGGCTAAATTCGCTTCAGCATTATTTAATGCAATAGTTGTTTGGTTATCATCTAGCGTGACTAATGGCTGGCCTTTTTTAACCAAGTCGCCATCTTCAGCATAAACCTGAGTAACTGTGCCACTGATTCGTGGTGAAATATCATTTAGATTGCCATTCACATAGGCATCATCAGTCGATTCGTAATAACGACCATAAACTTCGTAATAACCAAAAGCGCCTGCAGCTACGATGATGACGACAGTTAACAACATGAGTAACAGGCGTTTGCGTTTTCTAGAGCGATTGGATGGGTGCGGTGCAACTGCGTTTTCTTGTTCAGTCGAGTTAGCCATAATTCGGTGACCGTTAAAATATCAAAGAGATAACAATGCGTTGCCTAATTAGTTGGGTAACGCGCCATTGGCCTTAAGTAATTTAGTCATCAGCATCATCAGCGTGGTAATTTCGTCTTCACTTAGTCCTTGTGTAAACTCATTTAACGCATTAACGATAAGCTGTGGAAATTCCTGACAAAGATTGAGCCCTTTGTCTGTCATTTTGAGTTGAACCTGACGGCGGTCGTGTTCATCTCTTTCGCGGATCAGTAATCCTTTTTTCTCCAAGCGATCACAAATTCGCGTTGTAGCGCCAGCATCAATACACAATGCCTGGCTTAAATTTTTACAAAGTTGGATTTTCTCTCGATATACCAACAGCATCACTTTAAATTGCTGCGAGGTGATATCTAGAGGTGCTAAGTGTTTGTTGAGAAGTCTATCTTTAAGCTGATTTAACAGATGGACTAAGTGTCCAATCGAAAGATAATCTCCCGTCATGATGTCGTCTAATGTGAAATATGTCATAGCAATATTTGCCTGGGCAACTATATTGTTGACAAATATACTGAGATTGTCGGTAAAAAGCAACTAGTTGCCTAAGCAAACTTTCTTAAATAAACTAATATTTTTATAAAATAGATATAACTTAATGATTTAAATTGATTTTTTTTGATTTTTGGAAAAGAATTTTTTATTCAGGTTTTGCCAGAAGAGCAAAACCTTGGTCGGAATAGATTCTATCGATTAATTTATATCTGAGGATTCATTATCTTTACATTGGCATATGCCAAATAATGTAAGATCTTTGGTGGTGAGTTTAAGGTGATATTGCAGAGCTATCTCTTCAAGACGTTTATCAATGACAGGGTCATTAAACTCAATGATTTTTCCGCAACGTTGACAAATTAAATGATCATGGCGATTGGATGCACGCTCAAAAATCGCACTATTGCCTTCAAAGTTATGTCGAGTTACCAATCCTGAATCGGCAAACTGGTTCAACACGCGATATACCGTTGCCAAGCCTAGTGTTTCACCTTCATCCAAGAGCTGTTTATAGATATCTTCAGCACTTAAATGGCGAGGTTCTGCGTATTCGAGCATCGTTAAAATTTTAACTCGGGCCGAGGTGACTTTCAGCCCAACTTTTTTTATTAGCAATTCTGTTTCACTCAAGGGTCACTCCTTCGGTGATGAATTGTCATCATCATGTTGTTTGGCTTTTGCTTCTAAATCGGCCAACTCCTTGGCTCGTCGTTTTGCATAAGCGTCAGTACTTCGACGCATATCTTTGATCGTGTTTAAAAAGACCCCGATCACAAAGACAATGATGGCAATAATCCACCAGAATTTCATGCCTTACTCCCGAACTGATGAGGCGACGAACCATTGTACGTCATTGTAATAGAAACTGTAATTCGGTTACGGCTATCCCGGCAATGATCAAGCTCAAGCTTGTAGCGCCCAGTTGCCCTGCTGTCGGTTCCATATCTTTTAACAGCGGTAATAACCAGATCAGCATACCAGCTAAGGAAAAACCAACCAAATGAATAAATTTACGAGTGAGTTCGCCAAGCAGGGGTTGCTCACCATATTGGTAAATTTGCAGCGCGCATAGACAAACTGTCAAAGCTAATACAGCGATGGCACAGATTGGCAGAATTCTGTCAAAAGCACTCAAGCGATGTTTGGCTTTTACCATAACCCAGTGAGTTACGGCCAGAGCGGCTAATAGCATTGCCAAAATACTATAAGGGTGGGTGATGCTGATAATCAGTGAAGCAAGGATTAAAGGCGCGCCACTTAGCCACCAGATGCGGGAGTCAAGTGTGCGTTTGCCAGCTAAGCGCAGCTGGCGGATACTTAAAATCCAGCCGATGACGACGCTTAACCCAAGCAGTGTAATAATTACCCAAGCATGACGCTCGGCAACGAGTGTACTCACTAATCCAAGTGACGATAAACTCCATAACGTTGCAAATTGCTGACTTAAGCGGCTGCGTTGTCCGGCGCAAATTTGCCCTTTGTAGTGCACCAGCATGAGTAATAAAAAACTGTAAGCAGCCGTTGGCGCAAGAATGATGGCAAGAGATTGGTATAAAGTACTCATAGATAATTTATCTGCTTGAAGTAATGCTGATAAATATCAGCTAAATGACTCAGTATAGTGGTTTTGCCTGCTATTTGGGCATCTTGAATCACTTGGGTAAGTTCATGGAGCTGATGTTTATTTTGCAACTGTTCTGATAATGGCCGGTAACTAATATGCCAAGGTTCAGGGGCCGTTGCACCTAAGTCATCACGATAGGGAAAGAAAAAGCCAAACTCGAGAGCATGCTCTTCGACCCACTGATAAGCGCTAAAGTGACTGCCGCCCGGCAAATAAGTAGCAGGAACGAGTGCAAAGTTTTCAGCTTGTTGAATCAAATCGGGACAGAAAAAGTCCAGATCACTTCCCCAATGGTGGCGGCTTGTACCAGGCAACGCACTCCAGCGCAAAATAGCCCAAAGTTTTTGCTCATCACTAAGCTTGGTAATATCTAGCGGCTGACTGGCTGAATCTAATATCGCTCGCTTGCCTTGCCATTTGTCGTTCCATATCACGCATTGAGTGTGGAAGCTGCGAAAGCTACTGTATGCCGTCAGCGAGATGCCATCTCGCTTGGCTGTTGCACACATAGTTAAAAATGCCTGAGCAGCTTCTGGATGGAGCCGCTGCCCGGGACTGATTTGCTCGAGTTCAAAATAACCTTGTCCGTACAGCAGCGGGTACTGGTTCATGCCAGCAGTTCTTTGAGTGTGTGATAGTACATTTGTTCAAGCTGTTGTAGGTCATGTACTTTAACGCATTCATTCACCTTATGAATGGTTGCGTTAACTGGCCCAAGCTCAATGACTTCGCCACCCATTTTGGCAATAAAGCGACCATCTGATGTTCCGCCAGTAGTTAATAGCGCCGGTTCAATGCCTGCTACTGTTGAAATTGCTTTACTTACCGCGCTAACCAGTGAGCCACTATCGGTTAAAAAAGGTTGGCCGTTATAGGTCCAATCTAATTGATAATTTAAGCCGTGAGCATCGAGCAGATGATGGACTCGTTTAACCAGCTCTTCGGCGGTCACTTCAGTTGAATAACGAAAGTTAAATTGCACATAAAGCTCGCCAGGGATGACATTTGATGCTCCGGTGCCGGCTTGAATATTGGCAATCTGAAAGCTCGTTGGCGGGAAAAACTCATTGCCTTTATCCCATTCTATTTGGGTGAGCTCAGCCAGCGCTGGGGCGGCTTTATGCACTGGGTTTTCGCCTAAGTGCGGATAGGCAACGTGTCCTTGAATTCCTTGAACGCGAAGATCTCCGGTAAGTGAGCCGCGCCGACCATTTTTAACGACATCTCCAACCTTTTGGGTGGAAGAGGGCTCACCCACTAAACAGTAGTCGATGAGCTCGTTACGAGCCATCAAAGTATCAACCACTTTGGTGGTGCCATTGATAAACGGGCCTTCTTCATCAGAGGTGATTAAAAAAGCGATTGAGCCACGATGATTTGGATAATCACTGACAAACCGCTGCGTTGCGCTAAGCATTGCTGCCAGTGAGCCTTTCATATCGGCAGCTCCCCGACCATGTAGATAACCATCAATGATGGTTGGTTCAAATGGTGGCGTGTGCCAAGCATCTACGGGGCCGCTAGGGACGACATCGGTGTGCCCAGCAAAACAAAATAACGGTCCTTCGCTACCGCGACGAGCCCATAAGTTGGTGGTGTCGGCAAAGATCATCGGTTCAATATGAAAATCATGCGCTTGAAGTCGCTCTGCCATCATCGTTTGGCAGCCGCAATCTTCAGGGGTAACCGATTGGCGACTAATGAGATCAAATGCCAGTTCGACCACGTTGGGTTCAGTCATGCAATTATCCTTAATTCTTTGAAAAAAATTCTGTGTAACTGGTGTCTTTAAAGCCTAATAAATATTGGTCGTTACTTATCAGTAATGGCCGTTTAATCATAGCTGGTTGTTCAAGTAACAATGTGATGGCTGATTCTTTATCAAGGGTATTTTTTTGCTCATCACTGAGTTTTCGATAGGTTGTTCCGCGTTTATTCACCAGTGCTTGCCAGCCTAATTGCTGTTCGAATTGCTCAAGCATCTCGCGGCTCAAACCATCTTTACGATAATCATGAAATTGATAAGTTATGTGGTGCTCATCAAGCCAACGGCGGGCCTTTTTGATTGTATCGCAGTTAGGGATACCATACATGATGACATCTGATTGATTCATAAAAAAAGCTCCTTTAAGTTGCCCTAAGCATACCAGCGACAATTATGAACGGGTAGTCTTGGGATGAACTCGTTTAGTTAACTGGATAAATTTTAATGAATGAGGGCTTTTAATTCAGGGGCTGTTGATCTTTGGTGGTTGAGTTTTGTTCAAATTAAACGCATATTGAACGAGGCGCGACCTGCGTCGCTTAATGAGTTAAGCAAGTAGGGTGCAACAAAGTTCAGGATGCGTTTAAATGAACCCGAAGGGCAGCATCTGAGGCTGATTTATTCAGCGTTAAACGTTCTCTTTATGGAGAATAACTACACTGCAAAACGTTTGCCTTGCCTAAATCCCGCCGCAGATGGCTGCAAAAATAATCACAAAAGCTCAACAGCCCCTGCAACCTGAGCTATATTGTTATACTTGGGGTCGTGTGGTTTTTGTCCATAAGTAGAGTCGCGTTTGTTGCTTGAAAAGGGTATTATCAATTGCGCATTAAGCTTAAAGGGTTAGTTATTTCGGGCTATTTTACGTTAGTGATAAACTTGTTAATATAACTAGCCGTATCTACAGAGATTTTTAATCCATTCGTTAGAATTCGTATTTACTCGATATTCTTTTGAGGTCTGTTGTAAAAGAACAAGGACAGTTGTTATGGTTTCTTATCGGCGCGCTTATCAGCCTAATGGTTGCTATTGGTTATCTTTAAGGCAAGTCGATTGTTCTCGCAGTTATTTTTTGGACAATATTAAACTACTCGAAAAATCGGTTACTGATTCGTTATGTCGCCATCCTGGGATCATGCAAGCGATGGTCGTTTTGCCGAATCAGTTACAGATGATGATTCTATTTCCTTTCGATGATGATCGTCATAGCTCTTTTGTGCGGATGCTTAAGCGTCAATTTAGTAATCATCTCAGCAATATTTGCGCGATTCGAAGTTTTAACCCCAAGCAGTTACAAAGTGTTTGGCAAGATGGGTTTGAATGTTCGTTAATGAATGATTCGCTCCAGTGGCAGCACTGTATTGATCAACTTCATTATGCCCCCGTGCGCTTAGGGTTAGTGAATGATGTTAAAAGCTGGCAGTATTCGAGCTTTCATCAATATGTGCAAGAGGGAATATTGGAGTCTGACTGGCCGAACAGTGCTCAAGCTGAGCCGCGTCATGTCGAGATTATGCCTGATTTTTCGCTGTGGCGATTTAACCCTAATTATTAACGAGCGAGCCTAAATGCCCCGGTGCTTTGCACACCGAGGCCGATAGTTTTGCTTAAAGTTGGAAGCGGTTGACAAGTTTTCGTTGTTGGTCCGCCTGCTGGCTTAGTGATTGGCTCGTTTGGGCATTATCTTCAGCTCCTTTGGCTGTTTGCTCAGCCGCATCACTAATGTTAACCACACTGGCACTAATATCTTTGGCGGTAGTGCTTTGCTCTTCAGTTGCGGTGGCAATCTGAATATTCATCTCAACAATCTGGCGAATTGAATCATTCATTGAATTCAAGCCTTGGTCCGCTGATTCTGCCACCTCAATATTCGATGCATTTTTACTAACGTTGACTTCAATGACATCTACCACGGCTTGAATGAGTTTTTGCATCAGCTCAATCATATTCTGAATTTCTTCAGTTGAATTTTTGGTTCGGCTTGCAAGTGAGCGGACTTCATCGGCAACTACCGCAAAACCACGGCCTTGTTCACCAGCACGCGCCGCTTCAATGGCAGCGTTCAATGCCAGCAAGTTCGTTTGTTCGGCGATGTTTTGAATCGTTTCAATAATTGAATCGATTTTTTTGCCGTAATCATTAAGCTCAAGAGTTGTTTTCGATGCGTTCTCAATATCTGCAGCTTGTGCTCGAATATTACTAATCGCTTGTTTGATTCGTTTACTCACATCTTCCATCTGGTTGCCAGCTTGTTCAGCTGCCATCATGGTGTCTTGAGCTCGCTGAGCAACTTCTGCAACAGAGCTTTCCATCTCAGTCATCGCTGATGCAGTAGAAGAGAGTAGGTAACGCTGATGGTCAACCGCTTGCGTGGTCTCATCACTGATACTGGCGTTGCGATTGGATACTTCGCTGAGCTTATCTGAGCCGCGACTTAATTCGATAAAGGTTTTCCGCAGGTTCTGCGTTAACTGATTCAGATAGCCGCCCAATTCGGCAAATTCATCACGTCCTGATTGGTCAAATTGCACACGCAAATCACCTTCGGTCATGGTTAAAAGTGCTTGGCGGAATTTCTTAATGGAGCTGCGAATCGTACCTGAGATCCAAAGCGGGACAATAATTGCGATCGCCAAGGATATGGCACTGATGATGATAATTGATTGTTTAATTAAACTAATTCGGGCATTCGTGTTGTTTTGGGCACTTAATACCATCTGGTTGGCTTGCTCAACAAAGGCATTGGCATCAGCAAGTAGTGCCGTAACCAAAGTATTGGATTTTTGTAACAGTTGGTCTTCTTGTTGATCCAATTTGTCGTTTGCCATATATAGCTGATAGAGGCCATCTTTAGCAGTGAGTTGCTCAATCAGTGGATTGAGCATAATGCTGAACACTTTGCCACGGTTAACGTCAAACTCTTGAATTGAAGCTAAGCGTTTTGGAATAATCGCATCCATCCCTGAAAGCGCTTTTTGTAAGGTGGTAAAGTTTTTATCAACCAAGTAGTTATTAAATGCATTGATAACGCCTTTGGTTTCTCTATCTAACCCTTTGATTATGATTTGAAAATTAGTGTCGGAGTAACGAGCTTCAGTATATTTAGCCAAATAATAGTTTAAGCGCCGTTCTAAGCGGCTCATACGGTTTAACTGGATATTAATGGTTTCTTGATTAGTCAGCCCTTGTTTATGAATTGCCATTAATTGTTTGCCGATATCCGCATAGTCTTTTCGGGTTGTTTTAATTGCCGAGACTTTTTCTGATAACTCTTTATTGGCATCAATGATAGGTTGCGGAATTTTGCTAAGTAAGTCGCTGACTTTTTGATCTGATTGTTCAAAGTCTTTTTGAAAGACATCGATTGCGTCTGGTTTTTCAGCATTAAATACCATCAGCAAATTTTGGTTTTGCTGCAATAAGGTGATTTTCGTGTCATTGGCGATATTTGACAGCGGAATCGTTTTATTTGAAATTTCGCTGAAATTTCCAGCGATTTGGTTGACTGAGCTATAGTTGACTACCACTGATACGAGTAATGCTATCAGTAATAAAATAAAGCCGCCGATAATGCGCTGTACTAAGGTAAATGACATAGTCTGGCTCCTGTTCCTTTTATCCTGATATTATTTACTCATCAACTGTTGATAGTTTTCGGGGGTGATTAATTTAAATGCAACCCAGTGTACGGGCGGCAATTTTTGCCCCTTTAATAATTGGTCTGCAACATCCAGCGCTGCTGTTCCTTGGCCTTTAGCATCTTGTAAAACAGTGACGTCTAAATTACCTTCTTGCATTTGTTGCAAAGCATCAGGGGTGGCGTCAATGCCACCTAATAGATACGGTTTGGGGTCAATTCCGGCATCTTGAAACGCTAAAATTGCACCGATAATCATCTCGTCGTTATTCGCCACGAGAATGTTAAAATCGAGCTTTTCTGAAAGCCATTTTTTGGTGACGCTGTATGCTTCATTGCGTGACCAGTTAGCGACTTGGCTGGCAACAAGTTTCATATTTGGATATTTTGCCAGCACGTCTTTGACATCCTGAGTTCTCTTTTGAGCCGCAGGATGGGAGGTAGCTCCGATAAGCAGTGCTACTTTGCCTTTATAGCCGGCTAAACGCGCGAGCTCTTCCATCTCCATGGTGCCGGATTCAAGCTCATTTGAGCCAACATAGACGGAGTTTTGTGGCAATTTATTCAGGTCAGCAAATGGTTCTGAGTTAATAAAGACAACCGGAATATTGCCAGCCAGTTGTAGAATTGCTTTATTGTGTTCTTCGTTGCTGGTGGCCGGGATAACAATCAGTGCATCCGGTTTTTGTTTCATATAAAGCTTGATTTGCTCCAGCTGGCGAGCTGGGTCGTTCCCAGCAAAATCGATGTAAGTATCATCGCCTTGCGAGTCGGCTTTATGTTCCAAGTTTGATAAGATTATGTTCTGAAAGGTATCATTATAGTTGCCCGCTACGGCAATGAATCTTGCCCAACTGGTTGTTGAAACAGACCATAATAGCGCCAGACATAAACTTGCGATTAGTTGCTTTTTTATTGCTGTTATATAGGGTACTTGCATCGGTATACTCCAGACTCAAACTAGGGCTTTAGTTTTTTCACAGCCTCGACCGGTTTTAATCATTGCTTTTTATGATTAATCATTAATCAATTAGAAATATAGTTGATATCTTTCAATCTGCTTGTTTTATTCACAATTGCTTAATTGGCTTTGTGAGCGTGACCGTTTGATTCACTAAAACTTTAGGTTTGGTGCAATAGAATGAGTTGTAAAAGAGCGTGTTATTTTTTAGTTAACCATGATGATTTGACTCTATCCTGTCATCAGAGGAGTTTTTATGAAACCATGTAAGTGGTTGCTTACTTTTTCGTTAGTCACTCTTAGCTTGGGATGTCGGGTGATAGCTGCTCCGATTGTTCAGCTACATTCTGGGCGAGTTGAAGGCCTTCAAGATAACGGCATCGATTCATTTTTGGGCATACCTTATGCCAAGCCTCCTCTTGGTCAACTGCGTTGGCAGCGGCCATTGTCTGCTAAATCTTGGCAAGGAATTAAAAAAGCCACTGCGTTTGGTCCGAGTTGTTTGCAAACGCCGATTAAGGCAAGTGCAGCACCATTGCCGAATGATTACAGCGAAAATTGTCTGACACTGAATGTTTGGCGACCGAGTCGTGGTAATGGCCGTTTGCCAGTGATGGTTTGGATCCATGGTGGTGGTTTTGTCAATGGCGGTAGCGCATCACCAGTTTATAAAGGCCAAGCATTTGCTAAAAGTGGTGTTATTTTTGTGAGCTTTAATTATCGGCTCGGGCGGTTGGGCTTTTTTGCCCATCCGGGGTTGTCGAAAAACTTGTTTCGCGGAAACTATGGACTAATGGATCAGATTAAAGCGCTGCGCTGGATCCAAGATAATATTATCTCCTTTGGCGGCGATCCAAATAATGTCACTGTGGTCGGAGAGTCTGCAGGTGGCTATTCGATTCATGCGCTTCTAACCAGCCACTACAGCCGTAATTTATTTAATAAAGCCATTATTGAATCCGGTG
Source organism: Celerinatantimonas sediminis (assembly GCF_046054195.1). Classification (NCBI taxonomy): domain Bacteria; kingdom Pseudomonadati; phylum Pseudomonadota; class Gammaproteobacteria; family Celerinatantimonadaceae; genus Celerinatantimonas; species Celerinatantimonas sediminis. The sequence goes on along the minus strand of NZ_JBEQCS010000002.1, from coordinate 440,736 downwards.
GCGGGCGCTACCAAATGAACGGCGATTATCCTTGGGATAAGGCGCAGCAAACCGGCGTCCAATTTGCTAAAGAGCTCGGGATTGATTTAACCGGTGACAAAGCGCTGGCAAAACTTCGCGCACTGCCAGGTAAAGAGATTGCTGGCAGTCTTAATTTGTGGAATATGGGCGCGCAACGTCAAACTTATTCAGGGCCAATGATGGATGGCCATGTGATTAGCGAAAACCCTGAACAGGCTTATCAAAGTGGTGATTTTGCACATGTGCCACTGCTTGTTGGTGCAAATGACGATGATTTTGGCTTTGACCGATATCACTATCAAAATCGCGATGAATTACTGGCAATGTTTGGTCAACATCAACCTGCTGCTGCAAAAGCCTATCGTGATGTTAAAGGTACTGCAGCGCTTGCATCATTAATCGCCCGGCAAAAGAAAATGATTGAGCCAGCTCGATTTGTGGCTCGCGAATTTGCTCGCCAAAATGTGCCGGTGTGGGAATATCGTTTTGGTTATGTCGCGGATGCTCGAAAAGGGCAATGGCAAGGGGCCAAACACGCCTCAGAAGTCCCGTATGTGTTTAAAACGCTGAGCGCAACATACGGCCACAATGTGACACAACGCGATCAGAAAATGGCAGATTTGATTCATCAATATTGGGTGAATTTTGCTAAAACAGGGAATCCGAATGGTCAGTCGTTAGCTAATTGGCCTAAATATAAAGCTAAATCTGATGAGCTGATGTGGTTTTCCCCTGATGGCGCTCTAAAAAGTCATGCGCAAAAAGACCCGCAACACGCGCAGTTAGATATGGTTGAAACACTCGCTAAATAGATAAAAAAGCGGCCTATTGTGATGCAATAGGCCGCGCTTTTACCTTTACAAATACTGCTATTAATCCATTAACTGTTTAAGAGCCAGTTCCATACCGCTGAGCTCTGCAAGCCCTTTCATGCGACCAATACATGAATAACCAGGGTTTGTTTGTTTATTTAGGTCATCAAGCATTTGATGGCCATGATCTGGGCGCATTGGAATCAGTCGAGTATCACCGGTTTGATCGCGACGTTTTTCCTCTTTGAGCAGCGCGCTCATGACACCAATCATGTTGACGTCACCTTCTAAATGCGATGCTTCATGGAAGCTTTTCGGATTTTCTTCGCGTTGGGTTGAGCGTAAATGAATAAAGTAGATGCGATCAGAAAATTTATTGATCATATTTACTAAATCATTATCAGCACGCACGCCGTATGAACCGGTACACATGGTAAAGCCATTGCTTAAACTTGGAACCGCTTCAGTTAGCCACTGCATATCTTCGATAGTAGAGACGATGCGCGGCAAGCCTAAAATAGGGCGTGGTGGATCGTCTGGGTGAACGGCCAGTTTCAAACCATATTGTTCACACACAGGCATTAGTTGGGATAAAAAGTCGCGCATGTTTTCGCGAAGCGCCTGTTTATCGATATCTTTATAGCGGTCTAGTTGTTTTTGAAACTCTTCAAGCGTATAGCCTTCTTCTGCGCCCGGTAAACCAGCGATAATATTCGCGGTGAGTTTATCGATGTCCGCTTGGCTCATGTTTTCAAAATAGGTTTTGGCCTGAGCTTGTTCTGATTCGCTGTAATCAGCTTGGGCACCTGGGCGTTTTAAGATATGCATTTCAAATGCAGCGAAAGCAATCTGATCAAAACGCAGAGCACAAGAGCCATCTGGCAGACGGTAAGCCAAATCAGTACGAGTCCAGTCCAGCACTGGCATAAAGTTATAGCAAACGGTATCGATGCCACATTTGGCTAAGTTAACAAGGCTTTGTTTATAGTTATCAATCCAAGTTTGATAGTTGCCTGTATGGGTTTTAATTTCTTCGTGTACCGGGACACTTTCAACCACAGACCAAGTTAAACCTGCTTCTTCTATCAGGGCTTTGCGTTTTTCAATCTCTTCAACGCTCCATACTTCACCATTGGGAATATGGTGCAATGCATTCACGATCCCGGTGGCTCCTGTCTGTTTAATATCGCTTAAAGTTACTGGGTCGTTAGGCCCGTACCAGCGCCATGTATGTTCCATAAAAATCTCTCTGTTGGTTATTTTTTACTGCTGCACTTTTAATGGGGCGGAATCAAACAAGTAGCCGTCAAATTCGGGGTCATTGACATCGGACAGTTCAAATAACCGTTGTTTGACGTTTTCTATATGCTGCCACATCGCTTCTTTGGCTTCCTGCGGGTTCTTCATCTTGATAGCTGTTAAAATTTTCTGATGATCGCCCAGCCATTCTTGTCGATAACTTTGGTTAATAATGTGGCTATGTAATTTCTTCCACATTGGACTATTAACCCGGCGTACCCATAAAGCTTCAAGCATATCTTCAAGAAGACTATTCTGTGTGGCTTTGGCAATGGCTAGATGGAAACTTTTATCGCCATCATAACTACTATCACCACTGGCAAGAGCCTGTTGTTCGCTTATCAGAGCCTGATTCATCGCTTTGATATCGTTTTTGGTGACCTGCAGAGCTGCCAGTTCAGCCAGTTGACTTTCAAATAACTGACGAGCCTGAAGATATTCAAAAGGCCCGATATCATCTGTTTTTGATTGATTGTCTAAACTGTCTTGCTGTTGATCTTGAGGTTCTGGTTTGGCGATAACATAAATTCCTGAACCCTTGCGAATTTCAATTAATTCTTCAAGCTCTAGCATAATCAGAGCTTCACGAACAACCGCCCGATTGACGCCGTATAAGAGCGCTATTTCCCGCTCTGGAGGTAGGCGCTCGCCTACCTCGTAGGTTCCTTGTGCAATTAAGCTGTGCAGTTTCAGACCAATTGTCTGATATTGTCGTTTTGGTTCTTTGGGTAACATATTAACCTGTCTTCTATCCTGTTGGTTTGTGCGAAACCCATACGGACAAAATGGCTGCACAACATACATTAAGAATAATTATTGCTGAGATTGCTCTATTTGGTCAACCAATTTATACAGCTGTGGATCATTTTGTTTAAGTTCTTGGTACATTGGTTGAACTGCCTGTTTAAACGGGGCTTTATCAACTTTGATAAATTTAACACCCATTGAACTTTTTGCTTTGTCGATGGCTTTCTGCGCTTCTTTTGCCCATAAGTCTTTCATTTTTAGCATGGATTCATCCGCCGCTTTTTTCAGTGCTTTTTGATCTTTAGGGGGCAGCTTATTCCACACTTTCGTTGAGATAACTAACACATCTGGAATCATCGCGTGTTGATCCATACTATAGTATTTAGCAACTTCGCCATGACGGCTAATCGTCAATGCCGTTACGTTGTTTTCTGCCGCATCGACAACCCCTTGTTGCAGTGCGGTATAGAGCTCACCAAAGGCTAGTGGGGTTGGATTGCCGCCTAACAGCTGAATCATCCTTACTGCGGTTGGACTTGGCTGAACGCGAATTTTCATGCCTTTCAGATCCGCTGGGCTGTTAATTGGTTTTTTCGCATAAAAACTACGTGAACCTGCATCATAATAAGTAAGCCCGATAAATCCTTGCGCTTTAGATGACTGCAAAATCTGCTGACCAATTTCACTCTGTAGCACTTTATAGAACTGTTCTCGGTTTTTAAACAGATACGGCATACTGAATGCTTTATATTCTTTATCAAATGACTCAAGCTCCGCTGCATTTGATTTAGCCATGGCTAACGCGCCGTTTTGTACCAGTTCTAATGATTCACGCTGAGTGCCCAGTTGAGCATTAGGATAAACGCGAATTTTTAAGTCTCCATCGGAATATTTAGCCGCTTCTTTGGCCATATACAGCATTGCTTTATGCACTGGATGGGTTCGGTTTTGGTTATGACTGAGCTTGAGAGTAATGGCATAGCTGGAGGTTGATAATCCAATGAGTGCTGTCGCTGTGAGCAGTTTAAACATCAGTTTTTGCGTAGTCATACAGGTATCCTATCTTTGTAATTTTTAAGTTCGACCATGGCCTTAGCCATATCATCACTTGTACTAAGCCGACATCCGATTCGGCTAGCCGCGTGAGTATCATCTCTTTTATTGACCGCAAGCAAATGCTATGTAGAAATTGGTTAACCAGTCAACCAATATTATTGTATAGTTGGATCTACAGCTCATTATTGAGAAATCGTTAAACCAATATGAAAGTAATTGTGACTTCAATCACTTAAATCTGTTGAACAATTTCATACCGTCTAGCTCGAAAGAAGTATCTGATTATTTTTTATCAGATTTGGTTAACCTTTTTGGGCGAGTGGGTTGAGATATGTTGAAAGATAGATTAGTCAAAACTGTCGATAAATTGTTGGCATTTTTGACAGTACTCATTTCGTGTTTATTAGTGGTGTGCGTGTGCTGGCAGGTTTTCTCTCGATATGTTTTGGGAACGCCAAGCACGTTTACGGACGAATTAGCACGTTTTCTTTTCATATGGGTTGGCTTAATTGGAGCGGCCTATACCACAGGTAAACAGCGTCATCTGGCGATTGATTTATTAACGATGAAGTTGCAAGGACGGCGTAAAGCTTTTTCGCAATTGGTCATCCAAATTGCTATTGCAGTTTTTTGTGCGCTGGTCATGGTCTATGGCGGTGGTGGTTTAATGCTAAGAACATTGCAGACTGGACAGGTATCTCCTGCTCTGGGAGTTCAGATGGGATATGTCTATCTGGCTATTCCATTTAGTGGCGTCATGATGATTTTTTACAGCATTGTTTTTGGTTACGAAAAACTTCAAGTGTTGTTCGCTCCGGCAAAGAACATTGAAAGTACAAAACATCATTCAAACGTTCTCGATAAAAACTAAAGGTGGCGCTCATGGATTGGCAGGTTATTTTAACATTATTCGGCAGTTTTGCTGTGATGCTGGTGATTGGTATTCCAGTCTCTTATGCAATCGGGTTGTCATCTTTGGCGACAATTTTATTATCTCTTCCACTCGATCCGGCCATTACGGTGGTTTCCCAAAAAATGGCTTCCGGATTAGACAGCTTCTCTTTGCTCGCAATTCCGTTTTTCATTTTGGCTGGCAACATTATGAACCAAGGAGGAATTGCGCTGCGGCTGATTAACTTTGCCAAGGTTTTAGGAGGGCGCTTACCTGGCTCTCTGGCTCATTGCAATGTATTGGCCAATATGATGTTTGGTTCTATTTCTGGCTCGGCAGTTGCGGCAGCTGCTGCTGTGGGCGGCACGATGGCTCCAATTCAGAAAAAGGAAGGCTATGATGAGTCGTTTTCAGCGGCGGTTAATATTGCTTCTTGCCCAACTGGGTTGCTGATCCCACCTAGTAATACATTTATTGTGTATTCACTGGTCTCCGGCGGGACTTCGATTGCTGCGCTGTTTTTAGCCGGCTATCTGCCAGGGATTTTAATGGGTGGCAGTTTGATGCTCATGGCAGGTTACCTCGCCAAACGCCGTGGTTATCCAGTTTCTGAAAAGCCAACCGTTGCGATGTTTATCCATTGCACATTGGATGCTGTGCCTTCGCTGTTTTTAATTTTCATCATTATTGGTGGGATTATTGCTGGGATTTTTACCGCAACAGAAGCATCGGCAGTTGCTGTGGTTTACACCTTAATTTTGGCGGTGGGGATCTATCGGGAAGTGAAAATTTGCGACTTGCCTAAAATTATCCTTGAGTCAGCGGTCACCACTTCAATCGTATTGTTGCTGGTTGGTACCTCGATGGGGATGTCTTGGGCGATGGCTAATGGCGATATCCCATACATGATTAGCGATGCTTTAAATGCAGTTTCGCAAAACCCATTGGTTATTATGTTCATGATTAACATCATCTTGTTAGTTGTGGGCGTCTTTATGGATATGACTCCAGCGCTATTAATCTTTACGCCTATTTTCTTACCAATTGCCAGTGACATTGGTATCGATCCGGTTCACTTTGGCATTATCATGACATTTAACCTATGTATCGGTATCTGTACTCCTCCAGTTGGCAGTGCGCTGTTCATCGGTTGTTCTGTTAGTAAAGTTGCCATTGATAAAGTCATTAAACCGATGTTGCCTTTTTATGCGGTGTTAGTGGTGGCATTGATGTTAGTAACGTTTATACCGCAAATCAGTCTGTTTTTACCGCATGAGTTATTAGGTTATTAATTTCGGGGATTTTTGATGAAAACAATTAAAAACTGGCAGTTGAGCCAACAACAAGATAATCATATTCAACTGGTCTGTGATGGCAAACATGTCATGCACCTGTTCGTGTTAGAAGAAAATATTATTCGAGTCTGGCTGACTAAAAATAATGAAATTCAGATGCCTTCGACTTGGAGTATTGCACCGAATCAGGATGTCCCATTTTCTGGGCGAGACCGGTTTGATTGTGAAGGCTTTTCGCTGCCTGATTTTAGCTGCCAAATGCAGGAAGATACGTTAGTTATTCAAACTAGCTGCCTGCGTTTAAGCGTTCATCAGCCACTTTATCTCAACTGGGAAAGTAAAGATGAGGCAACTGGCCAGTGGCAACCACTATTATGTGATCGCAAAACGAGTGCGTATCAGCTGGGCGTGAGCAGTCATCAAGTGGCTCATTTCGTCAACCGCGAAAAAGATGTTCGCTATTATGGCTTGGGTGAAAAAGCCGGCGAGCTCAACCGCTGTGGCCGTCGCTTTGAAATGCGTAACCTTGATGCGATGGGTTATAGCGCTAAAACGACCGACCCGTTATACAAACATATTCCGTTTTATATTACTCGCACGCCTGCGGGACAAAGTTTCGGATTATTTTACGATAACTTAGCTAGTTGCTGGTTCGATTTAGGCAATGAAAAAGACAATTATCATGCCCAATTCTCCGGCTATCGTGCTGAAGATGGTGAGCTTGATTACTACTTTATATATGGCCCAACCATTGCCAGTGTTACCGAACAATACACTCACATGACTGGTGGAACGGCATTTGGTCCGAAATGGAGTTTGGGTTATAGCGGCTCAACGATGCGTTATACCGATGCTGATAATGCGCAAGAACAGCTCGAAGGTTTTATTGATCATTGCCGCGATTATCAAATTCCATGCGACTCATTTCAATTGTCCTCTGGTTACACTTCCATTGGCGACAAACGTTATGTGTTTAACTGGAACTACGACAAAGTGCCGGACCCTGAAGGCATGTCAGCACATTTTCACAAAGCGCATATGCAATTGGCTGCCAATATTAAGCCATGCCTGCTTAATGACCACCCCATGTACCAGCAGGTAAAAGAGCAGGGGTTGTTTATTCAAGACTCTGAAAGCGATGAGCCGGAACAGTCAATGTTCTGGGATGCGTTTGGCTCGCACCTTGATTTTACCAATCCAGCTACCGTGAGCTGGTGGCAGCAACAGGTGACGCAGCAGCTTTTAGAGAAGGGGATTGATTCAACTTGGAACGATAATAACGAGTTTGAAATTTGGGATAGTGGGGCGCGTTGTTATGGCTTTGGCAAATCGTTGCCGATCGGTTTAATTCGGCCTTTGCTGCCACTTTTAATGATGCGCTCTTCTTATGAAGCGCAGCAGCAGTTTAATCCAAAACTGCGCCCCTATTTGATTTCTCGCTCTGGTTGTCCTGGGATGAACCGCTATGTGCAAACTTGGAGTGGCGATAACTTAACTCACTGGGAATCACTGCGTTATAACATCAAAATGGGACTGGGCATGAGCTTGTCAGGCCTTTATAACATCGGCCATGATGTTGGCGGTTTCGCTGGCGATAAACCAGACCCAGAACTGTTTGCTCGTTGGGTACAAAATGGTGTGATGCACCCGCGCTTTACCATCCATTCTTGGAATGATGATGGCACTGTGAATGAACCTTGGATGTATCCAGAAGTGACTCCGATTATCCGCCGTGCGATTGAGCTGCGATATCGTTTAGCTCCGTACTTTTATAATTTGCTCTGGCGGGCACATCGTTATGATGAACCGATGATCCGTCCGACTTTCTATAATTATGAATTTGATGAACACACTTTTGCTGAAAATGACGACTTTCTGCTGGGCAGCTCTTTGTTAGTGGCCTCTGTGGTTGAGCCAAATCAGCGCCAGCGCAGTGTTTATTTGCCAGCTGATGCCGATGGTTGGTATGACTTTTATACTGGCCAATGGTACAGCGGTGGCCAGAGTATTAGCGTTGCTGCACCGCTTGAAACATTACCGCTTTTAGCTCGCGCCGGCTCGGTCATTGCACAAAGCCCTGAAAGCCACCGATTTGCGAGTGAGTTAGAAAATCGGCGTGTGTTGGCTGTGTTCCCTCACCAAGGATGCGGCCAATCTCAGAGCGAGATATTTGATGATGATGGGCAAAGCTTTGCTTACCAAGATGGCGATTTTCTTGAATTGCACATCGATATGCAAAGTAGCCTCGATAAAATTGAACTTACAATTAAAACTACTGGGCAGTTTAAACCTGCTTACCAATCGATTGAACTGATGTTGCCAGCAGGGGAACATCGCCCTGTTTATATCAACCAATCTCTTTACCATGTTGATGATGCAATCGCGTTGTCATCTCTTCAACAGGAGCTAAATTAATGCAAGAAACCATTGCAAATGCGGAATTACCCGATGGCGTGAAACGCCCAAGTTATGATCGCTCTCAGTTAAAACCTAAATGGGTTCACCTTGGCTTTGGTGCTTTTCACCGTGCCCATCAGGGACTGTTCATGAGTGATTTAGCCAATCAAGAAACTACTGATTGGGGATTATGTGAAATTAACCTGATTGGTGGCGAAGACCAGATTAAAAAGTTGCGCGCTCAAGACCATCTTTACACTGTGGTTGAAAAAGGCGCCCATGAAACGCAAGCTCGCATCAGTGGTTCGGTTTGTGAATCGCTGCACCCATCCCTGGATGGCATTGATGCGGTATTAAATAAATTAGCCAGCGAAGAAGTCGCTATTGTTTCAATGACGATTACTGAAAAAGGTTATTGCGCCGATGCCAGTGGCCATCTTGATCAGAACAATAGTTTGATTGCTCACGATTTAGCAACGCCTGATCAACCTCAATCAGCGATTGGTTATATCGTTAAAGCGCTTAAAATGCGCAAAGATGCTGGTCTCAAACCATTTACTGTGATGTCTTGCGATAACATTCAAGGCAATGGTGAAGTGGTCGCGCAGGTCGTATTGGATTATGCCAAAGTGATTGATGCTGACTTGGCAACTTGGATTGAGAAAAATGTCACTTTCCCATGCACGATGGTCGATCGCATTGTGCCTGCAATGACAGATGATTCATATCAACAAGTGACCGATCTTTTAGATGGCCTCAATGATCCATGTAGCATTGTCTGCGAACCATTTCGTCAGTGGGTGGTAGAAGATCATTTTGTGGCGGGTCGCCCGGCATGGGAAAATGTTGGTGCACAGTTGGTTGAGGATGTGGTGCCATTTGAAGAGATGAAACTTCGAATGCTTAATGGTAGCCACTCATTCTTGGCGTATCTGGGTTATTTAGGCGGTTACGAAACTATTGCCCAAAGCGTTGCGAATGATGATTATCGCAAAGCTGCAAAAGCACTGATGCTGAATGAACAGGTGCCAACACTTAGTGTTCAAAGCGTTGATTTAAATGCCTATGCCGATTCTTTGTTAGAGCGTTTTGAAAACCCGAACCTGCATCATCGGACTTGGCAGATTGCTATGGACGGCAGTAAAAAACTGCCACAACGGATGCTTAAATCTGCTCAATTTCATTTAGCTAAAGGTCAAGCTTTCCCTTGTTTAGCTTTGGCTATCGCAGGTTGGATGCGCTATGTCGCTGGGGTTGATGAAAAAGACCAACCGATTGAAGTGGCAGACCCAATGGCGGCTGAGCTTCGAGCAATTTGCGATAAAGCTGGATTAAATGTCGCGGTTGTCAGCCAATTGCTCAGTGTTGATGCCATCTTCCCGAAAGAGCTCGCGACAAATAAAACGTTTGTGAGCGCAATTGAGATGGCCTATCAGAACTTGCTTGAATTAGGAGCCAAAGGCGCCGTTGCACAATTGGTTAAAGCACTTTAGTTACGCTTAATTAAATCAACAAAGGCTGACCTATTGTCAGCCTTTGTTATGGCTAAGTTTATGATTAAGTAGTTATTTTATTAAAACTGGTAGCCAACTGATATGCCAGAGGTCAGGTTGTTGTCATCTTTAACCACGCCACTGTCAGCAACTTTTGAGCTTAAGTGGGTGTACCCCACTAAAATATTCGCCGAGAGCTGTGGGCTGAAATGTTTGACCAGCGTAAAGTTTATTGTGTGCCCAAAGCCACCACCAGCACTGTGGTAACGAGCAAATCCACTGCGCACGCTCTGAGCTGAGTCAACCCCATAATAGGTTTGTGTGTAGTCATCGGTGCCCATTAACCAGTGTGCGCTTAAGCCTAGGCCCCAAGAATCATCGATAGGCAATCGTCCGGCCAGCGTTGGACCATAGTTCATTCCTTGATCGTGGTTAAGTGCAGTAGTTGCTTCAAAGCTTAGTGTTATGAGTGGATTGAATTGAACGCCTACTCTGCTGGTAGTTATCCAAGCGGAGTCAATGTCTCCCATGCCTTTTAAATCGTCACTACCGCTTCCCCAGGTTTGATCGCTGTCTTTGCGTCCTGCTCGATAGCCGATTGACTGCTCAAAGAAAAACTGGTTGGATAAATCCCAATGGATCCCAAGACCGCGGCGCATATCAAAGAAGAACTGGTTATATTTTGCATTCACAATGGGCACTGCGGTTAGATGATTATCATCCGCACCAGAGTAGCGCGGTGCACTCATAATCCCCACACCGATTTTTAGTCCATTTTCTGGTGCGGCCAAAGCATTCGATAAAGGAATGAGGCTGAGCAAAAGAGATATCCCTAAAGGTCGAAAAAATCGTCTTTTCTGTTTCATGGTCATCCTAATATTCAGTTGATTATTCACTATAGCGTCGTTAGTTTATAATTATTGCGAGGGGCTATTGACCTTTTGTGATTATTTTTACAGCCATCTGCGGCAGGTTCATTTAAACGCATCCTGAACTTTGTCCTGCTTGCTAACTCATTAAGCTATGCAGGCAGCGCCGCGTTCAATATGCGTTGATTTGAACAAAATTAAACCACCAAAGATCAACAGACCTTAATACAGCATACCAATAATAGTTATATGTTCTAAAGAGTTTTTTATAAATAGCTCAATAATGGTAATTTATGTTCAAAGATAGTGTAAAAAGTTATATAACCACTTGTTACGCTAGTGATTGTTCTTAATTTCAAGGAAATTAAACATGGCCCAGCCCCACACGCCGCAGCTTAATGATGAACACTATCATGGTGATGAATGTGAGCATTCTGTGGTCTGCCCTTGTTGTGGATGGGTTAATCCACTGCCCAAGCTCAAAGCTGAACAATCGGCAAGCTGTGGCCGGTGTGGTCATACGCTGGCCCGCAACCATGAGTATTGGCCGCAAAGGATGTTAGCGTTATCCGTGGCTTGTCTGTGTATGTTTTTGGCGTCGCTTAGCTTTCCTTTGATTGGCTTTTCTGCCAAAGGGGTGGTGCAAACCATCACTTTAACCGACTTGGTCACGGTCTTGTTCCACCAGCAATATTTGGCACTAGCCACGATAGGCTTGTTGTTATTGATTGTATTGCCGCTGAGTTTTTTAATCTCGCTGGGGTATTTATCGAGTGGCTGGGTCTTTAAACGGCCGTGGCCATTTACCAAGTGGGCTGCTCACTGGTGCACCGTCGTGCAGCCTTGGTTAATGGTAGATGTCTTTTTAATCGCTCTTTTAGTGTCGCTGATTAAGTTGCATTCTCTTGCCTATATTGAGCTGGGCTCTTCTTTTTGGGCCTATTGTGTTTTTGCTGTTTTATTTGTGAAATTATTAGCATTGTTTGATAACCATCTACTTTGGTCTTATTGCTCTGATGTGAAGGGCAAACATGTTGCAATTTGTGCTGATGAACAGGATTTAGCGATTAAATCTTGTCATCTTTGTGGGTTAAGTTTAGAGAAAGATTGCCAGGTTTGCCCTCGTTGCCATCAGCATTTTAAACAAGCTCGTCATAGCCCATTAGCACAGACTTTGGCGTTGTTATTGGCGGCGGCTCTGATGTATATCCCGGCGAATTATTTTCCGATTATGACGACCACTTTTTTAGGTCAAGCCAAAGATTCAACCATTATGGGCGGTGTTTTATTGCTCTGGCAGATGGGCTCTTATCCGGTAGCGTTGGTAATCCTTATCGCCAGTGTGTTTGTGCCATCGGCAAAAATTTTATCGTTGTTATGGTTGTGCTGGCAGTGTCGAGATATTGATTCATGTTCAGTTCAAACTCGCCAAAAGCTTTATTTATTAACTGAATTTGTGGGCCGTTGGTCGATGATTGATGTGTTTGTAGTTGCATTGCTAGCATCTTTAGTGCAACTTGGCTCGTTGATGAATGTGACGCCGGGACCTGCGGTAATTCCATTTGCCAGTGTTGTGGTTTTAACGATGCTTGCGGCCAAAACATTTGACCCTAAATTGTTGTGGCGCAATGTAGTAGCGAAAGAGGAGCAGGTTCTTGAGTGATTTGAAACCAAAAATTCAGACCACCAAACGGTTACACTTTAATTCGATTTGGCTGGTGCCATTGGTTGCTCTGGTGGTTGCTGGGTGGATGTTGTATCAAAACTGGGCCAGCCAAGGGCCAACTATCGAAATTATTGCGCCCAATGCTGAGGGCATTAGTGCTGGTAAAACCAAAGTTAAAGCGCGCAATGTGGATGTCGGCGAGGTGAGCGATATTCATTTAAGTGATGATTATAATCATGCTGTTATTACTGTGCAGATGAATAGCGGCACGTCACAGATGTTGCGTGATGATACTAAATTTTGGGTAATTAAACCGCGCATTGGTCGAGAAGGCATTAGTGGCCTTGGAACTTTATTATCTGGTGCGTTTATTGAAATGGAACCGGGCCATGGTGATAACGCTCAAAGTCATTTTGAAATGCTCTCGCAACCGCCCTTAACAACCTCTGAAGATAAAGGCATTCGACTGCGTTTAACAAGCTCTGGCTTGTCGAAAATGGATGTTGGAACGCCGGTGCATTTTCATGGGTTTGAAGTGGGTTATATCGAGAAAGTCGGTTTTGATATTAAAACCGGCGATATCACTTATCGGGTCTTTATTCGAGCGCCATATGATGCACTGGTTAATAGTGCGGTACAGTTTTGGCTGACTCCAGGGCTTGCTGTGGAAAGTTCTGCGCGTGGGGTACAAGTGAAGATGGACTCGCTAGAGACACTCATCTCTGGTGGCATCAGCTTTGGGGTAACTAAAGGTTCAGCGGGAGAAGCCGTTGCTGATTTTACTCAGTTCCATCTTTATGGCTCGCGCGATCAAGCTGAAAACCATCGCTACGATAAATTTATTCGTTACGTGTTCTTATTTAATTCCAATATCAGCGGATTAGAAGAGGGCGCGCCGGTTGAATTTCGTGGCATTCGCATTGGAACGGTTACTCAGGTTCCTTTTCATGGTAGTTCGATTGAAAAACTCGATGCTCTTAAACATCCAGCGATTCCAGTGTTAGCACGCATTGAACCGCAGCGTATTGATGCCGATTTTGATCAAGGCAAAATGACGTTAAAAAGCTGGAAAGAACTGCTTGCTAAGCATATTAATCAGGGACTTCGGGCATCATTAGAAACCAGTAATTTATTAACTGGCGCTAAAGTGATTGATCTTGATTTTGTAGCCAATCCTAAGCCGACCCAGATGCACCAATTTTCTGGTTATCCATCATTTCCAACCGTTGCTGGTAAATTTGATCAGATGGAAAATAAATTGGCTATGGTGCTCGATCATTTAGCCAGTGCCCCTGTCGGTGCCACATTCGTGCAGCTGCAACAGACGATTGAGCAGGCTAAGCAGACATTTGTTAGCATGAATAAGACAAGTGCGCAGTTAAATGAACTGATTAAAGATGCTAATTCACAACAGTTACCGGATAAACTCAAACAGACTCTAATTCAGATCAATCAGACGTTAGCTGATTATCAGCGTCAGGGTGAAGTGGGGCAGTCGGTTGCGAAAAACTTGCAGTCATTACAACAGGCTTTAAATGAATTGCAGCCTTTGTTGCGCCAACTACGAGCCCAGCCAAATTCGCTTATTTTTAACCATCCGGCACCGGGAGATAAGCAACCTCCTGCAGGCGTAAAAACAGGAGTTAGCAATGAATAAAAAGATAGGTTTGGCCATCGCTTTTATGCTGCTTGCTCTGGTGGGTTGCAGCAGTTCTAAACAGGTTGTGATGCATCAATATTTGTTGCCGGAACTGCCCGTTGTGGATGGTTACGCCAAAGCAAAACAACCGTTAGCGTTAACGCTTGAGCCGATTCGACTCCCTGCCTATTTAGATTCCACACGGATGACGATGGTTGATGCCGATGGTGGAGTCTATCAAGCTAGTCATCATTTGTGGGCTGAAGATTTAAGCTCACAAATGCAGCGACTGGGCAAGCTGCGCCTTAAGCAGAGACTGCCCCAGATTCAATGGGTCGATAGTGGTTATCGCTTGATTATTCATGCCGATACTTTTAGCGCTGACAGCCAAGGTATTGCGCATCTCAAAGGATATTGGCAATTGCTTGATAGCGAGCGCAAGCCAGTTTTAAGCGGCTCCTTTGCTAAAAAACAGCCACTGACCCAATCGGGCTATTTAGCCATGAGCCAGGCTTTAAGTGATTTGTGGGGGCAAACGATTGATAACATTGCCCAGCAATTAGCTAATTCCCAACCGCCATTTTAATTGGTTTAAAAGGTGACTCTAGATTGGGAACCATTGATTGTTTACGCAGACCTCTAAACTCTTTAGGGGTTTGCTGAAAGTTCTTTTTAAATACCGCGTACATATATTGCAGTGATGGATAGCCACAATAGTGAGAAATCTGGGCAATGGGTAACTCGGTTGCTCGCAACAGTTCACAAGCCTGTTCTAATTTAAAGTAGTGGATCTCTTGGTGAATGGAATGGTTGCGTTCGATTTTAAAGCGAGCTTCTAAATTGGAGCGAGAAACCCCCACGTAATCAAGAACCTGCTCTACTTTTATGCCCTGACACGCGTGGCGACGAATAAAATGCATTGCCTGAATCACATAGGGGTCGTGCAGCGCATGAAAATCACTGCTTTGACGTGGATGTATTTGTACCGGTGGAATTAATAACCGCGGTGTTGCGTTGGCAGGCAGTTGCTCGGTGAGCAGTTGGTCGAGAATTTGTGCAGCCTGATACCCCATCTGCTGACATCCTTGCTCAATCGAACTCAGTGAAGTTCGAGTCAGATATCGAGCTACTTCTTCGTTATCAATACCAACGACGGCAATACGCTCTGGCACCATAAATCCTAATTGCTCACACGCTTGTAAAAGGTATCTGGCGCGGGAGTCGGTTACGGCAATAATGCCTACCGGTTGCGGCAAACTTTGCAGCCAGTCACACAGACTTTGCTGCGCCTGCTGCCAATTTTCTGAGCTGGTTAAATGGCCATGAAAAACATCGCAGGCAAACCCCTCATTATGAGTGAGCTGGCGAAAAGCTATTTCGCGCTGTTCTGACCAACGATAACGCGGATCGCGAGGCAACCCATAAAAAGCAAAATGCGTCAGCCCTAAAGATTTTAGATGATCAAACGCCAGTTTCATCACCTGATAGTTGTCGGTCGCAACATAGGGAATTTGTGGATAAAGCGCCGGATCGTTATATGAGCCGCCAACGCCAACGACCGGTAATTGCAGCTGATTGAGTTTATATTCGATGTTTGGATCATCTAAATCAGCAATTACGCCGTCCCCATGCCATTGGCCAAGGCTTGCTTGTTGGGTGCGAAAATCATCTTCGATAAAAAGATCCCAATTACACTGTGTGGTGTTTAGGTAACGGCCAACACCTTCGATGACTTGGCGGTCATAGGTTTTGTTGGCATTAAAAAGCAGGCGAATATAACGTCTTGGTTTCACAGTATATTTCCGTTCTCGAAAATGTCTTAAATAGATTGTACGGAAGATTTTGTGATAGTGCTGTGAACTGTTCCACACAGAGTTCACAAAAACTAAAATTGATAATAGTGAATAAAAAAATCGTAATTGCGATTGCGCGTTACTGTGTCCACCATCAACTAATAACCATAGATATGAAGGAGTAACCCATGTATCTGGGGATTGATTTGGGAACATCCGCAGTAAAAGTGATTGTTATCGATGACAATGGCCAGTTACTGGCGCAACAAAGTGCTGCGCTAAGTGTGCAGAATCCACAGCCATTATTTAGCGAGCAAGATCCTCATCAGTGGTGGCAGGCAACGGATCAGGCTATTCGCGCTCTCAGTGATAAGGTTGAGCTAGGCGCTGTTGATGGCATTGGTTTATCTGGACAAATGCATGGTGCGACTTTATTAGATAGCTCTGGGAATGTGCTACGTCCTGCTATTTTATGGAACGATGGCCGCAGTGCCTTGCAATGTCGCCAGCTTGAAGCTGAAGTTCCTGATAGCCGGATTCGTACCGGTAATTTGATGATGCCAGGTTTTACTGCCTCAAAATTACTGTGGGTACGCCAGCATGAACCGGAAATTTTTAAGCAGGTTGCGAAGGTTTTACTGCCCAAAGATTACCTGCGTTATAAAATGACAGGGCAATTTGCCAGTGATATGTCTGATGCTGCCGGAACCATGTGGCTCAATCTAAAAAATAGGGATTGGGATGATACGTTGTTAGCTGCGACAGGTTTAACTCGTGAGCAGATGCCAAAACTTTACGAAGGCCCCGAGGTTACGGGGACGCTGCGTGAAGAGATTGCCAAGGCTTGGGGAATGAAGGCTGTGCCCGTGGTGGCCGGTGGTGGTGATAATGCCGCCGGTGCATTAGGTGTTGGGATTACCAAACCTGGCCAGGCGATGTTGTCGCTTGGAACATCTGGCGTTTACTTTGCTGTCACTGATGGCGTTTATAGCAATCCAGAAGCCGCTTTACATAGCTTTTGTCACGCCTTGCCCAATCGTTGGCATTTAATGTCAGTGATTTTAAGTGCGGCATCTTGTTTGGATTGGGTGGCAAAAATTACCCATTACAGCGATGTTGCAACTATGCTCGGTGAGCTTGAGCAATCCTCGCCTGAATCGCAACAGGTGGTTTTCTTACCCTATTTAAGTGGCGAGCGCACGCCACACAATAATCCTAATGCAACGGGTGTCTTTTTTGGATTGACGCATCAAACTGACCGATTATCTTTGGTTCAAGCTGTGCTAGAAGGTGTTTCTTTTGCAATGGCCGATGGTATTGAGGCCATGCATGAAAGCGGCTATCAAAGCGATGAAATCACCTTGATTGGTGGAGGGGCTAAAAGTGCTTATTGGCGGCAGTTACTCGCTGATGTGTTGAACTTGCCGCTGACCTATCGCGCTGGTGGAGATATTGGTCCGGCACTTGGCGCAGCTCGCCTGGCAATGCTCGGCTGTAAAGCTGGTGCATCGCTTGACAAGTGCTGTCCTAAACCTGAATTGCTAGCGACATACACGCCTAATCTAAGTCATCATCAGCAGCTCAACGAGCGTCGTAAAACTTTTAAAGCGCTATATCCAGCTGTTAAAGAATTGTTTTAAATCGTCTTTCTATGACCCTTTGGGCTGCTCTTGCAGCCCTTTTTTATTTTTATTTTTCAGTCTATTACGATTGATTTTAAGCAGATGTGAGTCAATGTTGGCCTTTTGTCACATTTGTGAAATCACGTAATAGCCATGTGGATTATCGTAATTTTTATTCTTCAGGCCCGCACTAAGATCAAATGGATCATTAGTCCATGGAGAACGATATGAAACAAATTAACGTGCTCAGACTGACTCTTGTCGTAGCGCTCGGCGGTTTGTTGTTTGGATATGATACCGCAGTGATTTCTGGCGCAACGCAGGCGTTGCAAGTCTATTTTTCGCTGTCTCCGGCGCAATGGGGATTCGCCGCAGCTTCGGCATTAATTGGTTGTGTGCTCGGAGCTGCCGTGGCCGGGGTTTTAAGTAGTCGCTATGGGCGCCGAGGGGCGTTGATTATAGCGGCGGTACTATTTTTAATTTCCGCAGTGGGGTCTGCCATTGCCGGGAGCGATGCAGTTTTTATTATTTATCGCATTATCGGCGGCGTCGGTGTTGGGATTGCATCAATGGTTTCGCCGATGTATATCGCTGAGATTTCACCCGCTGAAAAACGTGGTGGCTTAGTTGCTTGTAACCAGTTTGCCATTATTTTTGGAATGCTGGTGGTCTATTTTGTCAATTATGGCATTGCGCTGATGGGGCCTGAAAGCTGGCTGAATCAGATTGGTTGGCGTTATATGTTTGGCTCAGAAACCATTCCTGCTGCATTATTTTTAGTCTTGCTGTTTAGTGTTCCAGAAACCCCGCGTTGGCTGGCGATGCAAGGCCGTGACGACGAAGCAAGACAGCTTCTAAAAGGGTTAAATCCGGCTCTGAGCATTGAACCATTATGGGATGACATCAAAGCATCTTTACACCATAAATCAGTGAGTATCAAAGAGCAGGGGCTTACTGGACTTTTAATCATCGGTATTTTACTGAGTGTGTTTCAGCAGGTGACGGGGATTAACGTCTTCTTATATTACGCCCCAACCATTTTAAAAGGCTTTAGTAATTCATCGATTGATATCGCTCTGTTGCAGACGGTCTTAGTCGGCGTTGTGAATTTAAGCTTTACCGTGCTGGCAATTCTTACCGTTGATAAATTTGGTCGTCGTCCGCTGATGATGGTAGGGGCTGCCATTATGTCGGTTAGTATTATCGTCATCGGCACGGCTGCTTACCTTAACGCTATTGGTGGTTATTTACTGATTTTCGTTTTGGCTTACATTGCTGCGTTTGCATTGTCTTTGGGGCCCGTTACTTGGGTTTTACTGGCTGAAATATTTCCTAATAACGTCCGCTCTAAAGCGCTATCGATTGCCGTATTAGCGCAGTGGCTTGCCAACTTCTTAGTCTCGCAGACATTCCCAATGATGAACGCTAAATCAAGCTGGATCTATCAGCAATTTAATGGCGGCTTCCCATTCTGGTTGTATGGCATTTTAGGGTTTGTCACCGTTTACTTCATCTATCGATTTGTTCCCGAAACCAAAGGTCGTTCACTTGAACAGCTTGAAGCACTTTGGCATCGCAAAGAACAACCATCCCAGGGCGCATCTGAGCATCATCATCCAATAGCGCATTGATGAGTCAGCTCTTCGTGTGAACTTTGTGAGCCAGCGCGCGAAGACGAAATATCGCAATGAAGTTATGAAATATCGTCATTGCTCAGAATTGCAGTTTTTTTTCAAAATGAATCAACCAAGTATTGTGAGGTAATTCAGATGAGTGATTTTTTTAAAGGTATCGAAGCGATTAAATATGAGGGCGTCGAAAGCTCTAACCCGTTAGCATTTCGTTATTACCAACCAGAACGGCAAATCCTAGGTAAATCGATGCGCGATCATCTGCGTTTTGCAGTTTGCTATTGGCACACTTTTGCCTGGCCAGGGACTGATATGTTTGGGGCTCCATCATTTGAGCGCCCTTGGCAGCAACCCGGTAATGAACTGGAATTAGCACAGCTTAAAGCGGATGTCGCATTTGAGTTTTTCCAAAAACTAGGGGCTCCTTTTTATTGTTTTCATGATGTTGATGTGGCGCCTCAAGGTGCGAACATCAAAGAGTTTAACCATAATTTCCACCAGATGGTTGAAACGCTAGCCGCTAAACAGCAGCAAACTGGGGTGAAATTATTATGGGGGACAGCGAATGTCTTTACCCATCGACGCTTTATGCATGGCGCCGGTTCAAACCCAGATCCACAAGTTTTTGCTTATGCTGCAATGCAAATTTTTAATGCCATGAATGCCACCTTAGAATTAGGTGGGCAAAACTATGTGCTGTGGGGCGGACGAGAAGGGTATGAAACGCTTCTTAATACTGACCTTAAAAAAGAACGCGAGCAGCTTGGTCGATTGATGCAGATGGTTGTTGAGCACAAACATAAAATTGGCTTTAAAGGTACAATTTTAATTGAGCCAAAACCTCAAGAACCAACTAAACACCAATATGATTATGATGTTGCGACGGTTTATGGATTCCTAAAACAGTTTGGTTTAGAAAACGAAATCAAAGTGAATATTGAAGCTAACCATGCCACTTTAGCAGGTCATACCTTCCAGCACGAAGTTGCAACTGCCAATGCGCTAGGCATTATGGGGTCTATTGATGCCAACCGCGGCGACCCACAATCTGGCTGGGATACGGATCAATTCCCCAATAGTGTCGAAGAAAATACATTAATGATGTATGAACTACTGAAAAATGGTGGTTTTACCACTGGTGGTTTGAACTTTGATGCGAAAGTTCGTCGGCCTTCCATTGCACCAGAAGATCTCTTTTACGGGCATATTGGTGGCATGGATACAATGGCTTTGGCGCTGTTAAAAGCTGCTGCATTGTTTGAAAAACAAGAGTTAAGCCAGTGCGTTGAAAAACGCTATGCCGGGTGGAATTCTCAGTTGGGGCAGAAAATTTTAAGCTCAAACTGCTCTTTATCTGATTTGGCTGATTATGCGTTAAATAACAATTTAGACCCGCAGCCTGCATCGGGTCAGCAGGAATATCTGGAAAATCTGGTGAATCGTACGATTTACAACCAGTAATTCAGCTAATAATTTTTGAGTGTAACAAGCGCCACCAGAGCGGTGGCGCTTATTCTATTAATAGCTCCAGTGAAGATTAACCGAAGCATTGCGAGGGGCCCCATAAAAGCTTTGGGAGGCGTACAAGCTGGTTAGATATTTCTCATCAAAGATATTGTTAACGTTCAAGGACACACGGGTTTGTTTATTAATCTGATAACTGGCCATCCAGTTGGTCACGGCATAAGCGCTTTGTGTTGAGATAATGGTATCTCCGCCATCAGTTGTTCCTTGATTTCGATAGGTTTTACTTTGCCAACGCACATTCAAACCAGTTTTTAGCCCATGGACCCAAGGGATATCAATGACGCTGCCGAGCATGAGTGTTTCGCGCGGAACATATGTCAGAGCGGCTTCATGGTCGTTATCTTGTAAATGGAACATGTGCGTATAAGCTGCGTTTACTTGCCAACCACGCATCAAGCGGCCGGATAAAGTGGCTTCAAAACCAGTACTTTCAATATCGACGCCTTGGTACACCGTGGCTCCGATGCTCTGATCGAACCCGGCTGATTCAGCAGTGTTATTCTGCTGCGTTTTAAATAGTGACACGCTCGCATTTAAACTGTTCTCTCGCCATGCACCTTTCCAGCCCATTTCGTAGCTTTTGCCAGTGATAGGGTCAAGCACCTGCATATTTGCGTCAATTTTGTATTGAGGATTGAAAATATCGGTATAGCTGGCATACAAGGTGTGGTGATCATTGATGTCATACATGACGCCAATGTAGGGCGAGATATGATTGCGGTCATATTGGTGAGCTACGCCGTACTGGTCGCCATCACTTTGTAAATTAGAGAAGTTTGCACCGAGTAATAGTGAGAAATTCGCAGGTAGAGTTAGCTTGGTCGAGGCAAATAAACTGCGACGGTAAACAGAAAAATGTGCGTCGTTACTCGTAGTGTCTTGCCAATCCGGCTCTGGAAAGTCACCATCGAAATCACGAATGTCACCGACACTTATCCCAATGTCATCATAAATAGATGCTAAGTGACTGCGGCTTCGCGACCAGTTGATGCCAATACTGGCTTGATGGGTGAAACCGGCTAAGTCAAATGTACCCGTTAGTTTAGAGCTAAGCATCAATTGGCGCTCTTGATGGTTGTAAATCGATGGATAACTGTTAACCCCAAGACCTGTGTCAGGGTCTGGATGGCCTGTGACATAGAACAATTTAGCATCACTACTCATTTTACGATAAGTGAGCGTGGTTAAACTTTCCCAGTTGGGATTGAGCTGATAGCTTAGCTCAGCAAACGATTGTTTATCATTGGTATTCCAGTAAGACCAATCAGTAGCGGTACTCGCTGAGCGATCCCAATCGATTGCTTGCCCATTGGTATAATAAAGCGGCAATGCTCCCCACATGGTTCCCATGGGGCGGTTGTGTTGTTCTAAATGGCCTAAGGTAAGCGTAATATCATCGCTGAGATCCCCGGCAATGATGGCGGAATAAGCATTTTTACGCAGCGAATAGCGGTCTAAATAAGAGTCGCCATCTTGAAAAGCACCAATTAAACGGCCTCGCCAGTTCCCCGATTGGGTTAATGGTCCTGATACGTCAACTACTGCTCGTTTGGTATTCCATGAACCATAGCGCAAATCAACACTAGCGTGTGGGTCGCGAGTTGGGCGTTTGCGTACAAAATTGACGGTGGCAGATGGATTCCCTGGGTTTGAGGTTAAGCCATTTGCTCCTTTTATAACATCAATATGGTCATAGAGTGCCGTGTCAATATCCCCCATCTGATCGCCTGTGGCAAATGGCATACCGACACCATCAATTTGAAAATTGCTAATTTCAAAGCCCCGTGAAATGTAATAGTTCCGGTCTGTTTCAACTCGTAAAACTGTAACGCCACCACCTTGCTCAAGCATGTCCGTGGTGCTGGTGAGCTGAAAGTCATCCATTTGTGCTTGGCTAATCGTCGTTAACGTTTGCGGTGTATGCCGAGGTGATAACGACAATCCGGTCGCTGTGTTACTACGCGCCAGAGAATAGTCATCAGAGCCTTCACTCATTGGATTTGAGCTCTGCGCTGTTACCTCAACCTGATTTAGAGTTACTTGTGATGTGTTATCAGCGGCAAATATCGAGCTGACAGGTAATAATGTTGCTAGCGAAATGCAGTGGATCCATGGCATTCGAAGGCGGTTTAATGAATAAAACATAATCGTCTCACAATGTCCTTGTTACGAGGTTTAGAAAGTTAGCTTGTGTTTGGTAACGTAAAGATATGTAAAGAGGTAGTTTGCATAAATGTTAATAAAAATGCAAATGAAAATTATTATCATTTAATTTTTTGAGTGATGGGATAAATTTTGACGTCGTTTAAACTAGGAACTGTTGGTAGGTAATAATAAAAAGTAGGGGTATTACTAAATAATGGTGGAGCTGGGGGAGTTGAACCCGCCACGATTCATCTATAACCAATTAATTTTTTATAGTTTTTATTTTTGAACTGTGCTTTTCGTGACGTCAATGTGCCATTTTGAGTTACTGTTTTGGGTAGGCAAAACTCAAATGAGATAAACAGCATTTCCCAAGCTATTCAGATACTGATCATGGGATTAGTTCCTATCATCATCGACAGGTTATTTTCATAGTGGTATAGATCGGATTGTTGAGCCAAAGAACCAAGTTTTGACCCTTTATTTTTTCGTTCTTTAAAAATATAGCAAAAACATATAGTTGCATTTTCCACTTTTAAACAAGGTAAAAAGGGATTTTTATTAGTAACTTCCTGCAATTGTTCAGCTTTATATGATATTTTTATTGTTCACTGCCGCACAGGCAGCTTAGAAACTCCGAAGCATTTATATTAGAATTGTTCGGGTGTTCACTGCCGCACAGGCAGCTTAGAAAGCCGAGTTCGACTGACACTGGCTCTTTTTTCTGTTCACTGCCGCACAGGCAGCTTAGAAAGTTCATTTCCAGAATTTCTGCCAACCCTGTATGTTCACTGCCGCACAGGCAGCTTAGAAATCTGGTTTTATACTGCGACAATTCAATGGCTTGTTCACTGCCGCACAGGCAGCTTATTTTTTTATGATTCATACTTTTTGTGGGAAAAATCAAAGGGTGATGCTTTTACTCACAAAAAAATCAAAAGTCAGCAAAAAAGAAACTAACTGATGTATCATCATCCTTCGTTAATTTTAAATACAGCGATTTGATGACGGATGGAGATGTGTGATGGATCATTATCTGGAGATAACATTATTACCCGATCCAGAGTCTTCAGCCTTGCAATTGATGAGTGCGCTATTTAGTAAATTGCATCGAGCACTGGTCGCTTCATCAACGGGAAATATTGGGGTCAGCTTTCCACATTTATCTGCGCAACACCCCGGGGATATGCTGCGTATTCATGGTGAACGGTCTGCGCTACAGTGGCTTTGTTTACCCAGTATTCAACTGAATAGCCACTCGACCGGCCAGCGATTTCGGCTGTTTATTCGACAGACGCTATGTGAGGCGATGACTAATAACCCGACCTTTTCAAAATATGGCCTGAGCCAGACTTCCCGTGTCCCTTGGTTTTAATCAAAAAGGAATTGATGATGAGAAGGCAAAAGACAACTGACGAATTTGATGATTTGAAAAAAGCACTGGATGATTTACCAGATGATCAAAGCTGGCAGACATACCAGTGTACATTGGTTACCCCCATGTATGGTGGTGGCGTGAAGGCTGGCGAAGTTGATAAGGAAATGCCAATCCGCGCTAGCTCGATTCGAGGGCAACTTCGTTTTTGGTGGCGTATCGCCTGTGGCCCTTTTAATAGCCCCAAAGAGATGTTCGATAGAGAAACCGCGATTTGGGGTGGGATTGGGGATGAAGGCGCTAAAGCGAGCCAGGTAGAGATTAAGGTTCAAACTAAATCAGTAGTGGATAATGATCTCGTAAAATCAGATTCCTATACTGGCGGTATTAAATATATTTTTGGCTCTGCCAGCATTAATGGCCCTGTAGATTGGTTGAAGGATGGTTTTAAGTTTACCTTACAAGTTCGCTGCGGTGAGACTGTAAAAAAAGAAGTTAAAGAAGCCGTAAGCTGGTGGGCTTCTTTTGGAGGTATTGGAGGACGAACTCGCAGAGGGTTTGGTGCGATTAGTATTGAAAATGTAGAACTTATTACTGCCGAGCATAGTGTATTTAAACGTGTAGATACTAAGGCACTTCGCTTTGTATTGTCTAATGAAATACATAGGAGCGCTCAGGAATCTTGGAAATATTCTTCAGAAAGAATATTTGAATTTCGTCAAAAGGCTGGCTCGGGTCGAAATAATTCATCGGGAAAAGCCGGGCGAAGTTTTTGGCCGGAACCAGATGCACTTCGAAGGTTGACGGGAAAAGATGCAAATGGGGGCCATGTTCCAAGGCATAAGGCGGGTAATATATTTGCTCGTGCTGCATTTGGTTTGCCTATTACGTTGAAGCTGGTAGGGAATGGTGAACCAGTAAAAACAGATTTAAAACCTATTAATAGTAAGCGAATGGCTAGTCCTCTGATTTTGAGACCTTATGGGCACGATACCGAATGGAAAGCCGTGGCGCTGTTACTACCAAAATGGCAAGAAGCGTTAACAGAAGAGCTAGAACTCACTCCGAAGCCAGAAAAACAAAAAGCATCACTTCAAATTTGGCCAGTTGACAGAGTGGCCAGACAAAAAGCGGCTACAGCCATTCGCCCAATGGCATATGGGGATAAGCTTCGCGCCGATGATCCAGAAAATGGGCCAGATCCTCTTTCCGCTTTTCTTGACTATTTTGAAAAAGGACATTAACCATGGACTATTTAGTGGCCATTAGCATTGGTCCGGTACAAAGCTTTATCGAAGCAGGGCGGCGCAGCCAAGATCTATGGTGTGGGTCGTGGTTGTTATCAGAAGTTTCTCGGGCAGTGGCACTGAAATTACATCAAGCGCAAAATGGTTGTCTGGTTTTTCCAAGCCCAGATGAAGAGTTAAAACCTCAAGATCCTGATTCTTCGGATCCTAAGATAGTTATCGAAGCCAATATCGCCAATGTGATTCGAGTAGTGATTCAAGCCGACAATGCTGAGCAGGTACGTTGTATTGTTGACGATGCGAAACATGCGGCAGCTCAGCGTCTAGACGACCTTATTAATACCGTAAAAAGTAAGCTTTCAGAATTCGCCATTGATAATGAACGTTTTGAGCAGCAAAAGCACGATATTCTCGAAACCTACGCTGCCTGGGTAAAACTTGAGCCAAACAAGTACGGCGACGCCTCTAAACGTTTGGGTAAGCTGCTCGCAGCACGCAAGCAAACTAAAAATTTCTTGCCTATTCAAGATACGAAAAGTGGCTTTTTCAAATCTACATTGGATGGGGCAAATAATACTCTGACTGATAAGGTGAAGCAGCAGGGGCTAAGGCATCAACTACGCTTGAGTGAGCGTGAAGAGCTGGATATTTTAGGCCTGATTAAGCGCAAAGCGGGGCACTTTGAGCAATTTACGCCGTTTTCACGCGTAGTTGCAGAACCTTGGTTAGCCACTTTAAGTGATCAGCAAATCGGCTCCCTTAAACAATGTTATCAACCTTGTATTAAGGCGGGCGTGGCAACGCGAGTTGTTGGCAATAACGACTGTTATATAAATTTCTCTTATGATGGCGAATATCTCTTTTCTAGTCGTATTGAACAGGAGAAAGATTTAGATCAAGAGGTTAGACAAAATCTTCTCAACTGCTTGTCTAATATTGGTAAAGAGTCAGGTTCCCCAGTGCCTTACGGGGTATTACTTAAAGCCGATGGCGACCGTATGGGGGAGCTACTTTCAAAGGCTGATAGTAAAGAGCATTCCATCCAAATATCCAAGGCGTTACATCAATTTGCAACTGAAGTGCGAACAGTCATAAGAGATCATGGTGGTCATGCAATTTATACCGGAGGCGATGATATTTTAGCCTTTGTCCCACTGAACTCATCTTTAGTTTGTGCTCAAGAGCTGGCGAAGATGTTTGACGAAAAGATGACTGCTGTGATTTCTAAGCTAGATCTCAAAGTCGTGTCTCCTCCAACGTTATCGGTTGGGCTGGCGATTGGCCATTTTGTCCAACCGATGCGGCAGCTTCGTCACCGAGCAATTCAAGCTGAAAAATTAGCGAAAGGTGATGGATTAGTGAAGCCCAGAAATGCATTAGCAATCGTATTGGGGATCCGTTCCGGTTTTGAAGTGTCTTGGCGTTGTTGTTGGGATGATGCCAATACTATGGCTGCTTTGAATAATTTTGTGGCTGGATTCAGAAACGGTTTATTGCCGACGCGCATTATGCAGGATGTATTGACTATGGCGCAGCGCCTTAGTTGGACAAATGATAAAGAAAAAGTGGATGAAAATGTCGGAGCGGGCATTCGCCTCAGTGAACTTGAGCGCATGCTTGCGCGTGCCTCATTTGCTCATCAATACTCTGAAGAAAATCTTAACAGTATTGATGTGAACGACAAAGAGGGCCGCACATATATACAACAAGTCGAATCGCTCAAACAACAATTACATGAGCAAGCACAGTCTCAGCCGCTGGATGAACTGGCAAATATGCTGCGTATTGCGCGTTGGTTATCGGCGACAACCACTGCGGATTTGGGGGAAGGAGATACCTTATGAATTATTTTTTATTGAGTCCTCGCGATCCCCTGATTATCCGCTCTAGTCGGCCATTCGAAGCAATCTCTGATGCTGATGCTGCAAAATTTCCACCCCCATCAACGATTGCCGGGGCCTTGCGTAATGTCTATGCCCGAAGCCAAGGAATGAACTTCGATAATAAGGCGCATATCAAGCAACTTTTTGAATGTTCAGTGACTGGACCTTTAGCGGTAAAAATTCCGAAAGATACATCCGTTAACGAGTTAAGCGAAGCGAATATTTTGGTACCTAAACCAACAGATGCGCAATATTTTCGCTTTGAGGGTGAAACCATTATTGTTGGAATGCAGCCTTTAGAGCTTGGCGAAGAGGATGGCTGCGATCTACCCAAGGGATTGTTGCCTCTCTTTTTATCACAAAACATCAACGGTAAGCCCGTGAAAGGTCCCCGCTGGTGGGCATTGAAAGATTTGCTTGCTTGGCGAACCGGTAACGTTCCTTCATTTAAAGATGTCGTGAAAAATGGCTGGACACCAACCGAACCGGATGTTCGCACACATATTGAACGGGATAATAAAACGCTTAATTCTGTAGAGGGACAGATTTTTCAAACAGCGGGGCTGACTATGTGGCAACAGCCAGATTGTGCAGCTAGTTTCCCGAATGAGAAGGTTTCCATTCTTGCGGGCATTGATGGTGATGTGACGTTAAAAGCGATGAACTTAGGTGGGGAGCGCCGGTTAGCTGAGATCCAACCATGCGAACTGTGGCCAACGTGTCCTTCAGATCATGGCCAAGATATGATCAAAGCTGGTGGATTAACACTGACATTTTTAACTCCAACCATATTTGCACAAGGGTGGCGGCCTAAATGGATAAACGAAGATTCTTTGATTGGAACGCCTCCTGGTTGTCAGACCTTGCAGTTGAAACTTAAGGCCGCCGCACTAGAACGTTGGACACCTCAATCTGGGTGGGATTTGGCAATTAATAAACCACGGGCAACTGAACTGATGATCCCTGCAGGTGCTACTTACTGGTTTGAAATTGTTCCTGGTACAGCAACAAAACAAGAATTAGCACGTTTGTGGATGGCGCATCTGTGTGATGGTACTCAACACAACTCAAATGGCTTTGGACTCGCATTACCTATGGCATATTCATGGCATGAAACACAGGATTAAGTAAGGAACTCGTAATGTCTTTTCATACATATCATCTCATCAGTCAAACGATTTTGCACTGTGGTTCCGGGCAATCAGTCGGGATTGTCGATCAACCTATTATTCGTGAACGAGCAACCAATTTACCGATTGTTCCTGGAGCAACTATTCGTGGTGTATTACGGGCTCATTTATCTACAGATGATTCAGCATCAGAATTGACGCGATCATTGTTTGGTCAGGTGGATGGCACTGATAATTTTGCTGGTGCGCTGTCAGTAACCGATGCGCACCTTTTAGTACTGCCAGTTCGCAGCGTGTATGGCATTGTCGCTTATGCGACCTGCCCATTTATTTTGCGCCGGTATAAAAAGGAAATGGTGTTAAAACTATCCATATCAAAATTAGGGCAAGCGATTTGCTCGAGTGATAGCCAAATTCTTGTTAATAAGAAGGTGGTTCTCGAAGAGTTAGATATTGATGCGCAGTCAGATGAGTCGGCGCAAGAATGGGCAGAACAGCTATCACAAGTTATTTATGCCAGTGACACTGAAGCTCAGCAGGATTTTAAAAAGCATTTTGTTATTTTACCTGATGATGTCTTTTCTTATTTAGCCGAAACGGCAACGGAAGTACGCACGCGTATTCGAATGGATCAAGAGACTGGTGTGGTAGCCGAGGGGGCCCTCTGGACAGAAGAAAGCCTACCAGCAGAAAGCGTCTTGTGGGGAAGCTATAGCTTTAATGAGCATACAAAAGGATATTCAGCCGAATATACAGCTCAGTTCCAAAAACATGCTCATTTAGCGCTATTGCAAATGGGTGGTAATGCTGGTGTTGGTAATGGTTTAGTGCAATTGCTTACTCAGGGAGACTAAGGTATGACCCCAAGAAACCAGGTGATAGCGCAAACAGCTTATCCGTTGATAGTGGCTCTCAAAGCGGATGAAAGTTCTAAAGAAGGAAAAGCTCTTAATAAAAATTATGCCACCCTTGCCCACAAACTGCCTGCGATGATTTTGCAAAATGGTTTACCGCAAGCTACTGGCTTTTTACTTGCTAAATCGTCCTCAGAGCATGCACATCAAATATTGCTAGAGCATTTGATCACAGTATTTAGAAACATTGATGATGACTTTAAAAATATTCAAAAAATAGAAGATTTCCATCAAAAAATAATTGATTCTAATCTTACTCAGGTTATGCGTTATACCCGTGAATCGCTTGAGATTGCTGGCTGGCTACGCCGTTATGTGCAAGGTGTTTTGAAGCTTGATGCTACAGGTGAAAATGAGGGTGAAACTAACGTAAAAGAAGGAGCTAAGTTATGACTCCTTTGCGTCGACAAGTGATTACTGATTTACTCCGTGAACAAGGTAGTGATTCTATTAATCCCAGTTTATGGCTACAGAAAGGATTACCAGAACCACCTACAGGGAATAGTACGGCAAAAACTGACCATCTTACGGCCATTTCTAAATACACGGCTTCGCCGCTTTACTTGAGTGCTTTTAACCGCTGGTTCGACTTAACTACGGATTCGGCTCGCTTTTCTCAAACCGTGATGACTCTGGAACAGCGTTTGTTGATTAGCTTAACAGGTAATGGTGCGTTAGAAACCGGCTGTAGTTTAAGTCGTAACTACGGCATGCCATATATCCCGGGTTCCAGTGTTAAAGGTGTAGTGCGTGCTTGGGCCGAGCAAAATTTAACAGCGGATTATCCGCAAGAGATAGCTGAGCTATTTGGTACTCGCGATAGCGATGAGTTAAATAGGGTTTCTGGGCTGGTCATCTTTCATGATGCGTGGTGGATTCCTTTTGGGAAAGGGAATACTGAGTCAAAGCCGTTTGTATTGGATGTAGTGACCACACATCACCAAGCTTATTACAACGGTGGGCAGGCCGAACCATCGGATAAAGACAGCCCCATCCCCAATCATCAACTGGCTGTGCAGGGAAGTTTTCTGTTTGTTATTGAAGGCAAGCCAGAACATATCGCTTTATGTCAAACCATGTTGAACTGTGCATTAGCTGATAATGGAATTGGGGCGAAGACATCGGCAGGGTATGGATACTTTAAAGGGTCTTTGGAGTTGCTTCCTATATTGAAAAAATTATCTTATGAACGAATGATGACCCCAGAAGAAAAAAAAGAATATGAAATAAGGCAACTCTCTGAGGAGCAAATAATGCTGATGTTTAGTAAGGAGCTAAATAAAACAAAAAAACGTGATGATTTTGATGAGTTAGTAGAAAAAGTGAAAGTTGTTCACCATAAAATTATTGAATCATGGAAAAATGAGACCAAAAACAGTTCTAAAAATCGCTATAAAGCCTATCAGTTTTTAAAAGGTAAAAATGAGTAAATTATTGAAAATAATGAAAAAGTTCTTTGAAAGAACTTGGCCAGCATTAATCTTTTTTTTCCTGTTACCAATAGGGGGACTGTCGTTGGCTAAAGGGGATTACATCCATTTATATGTTCATGTGAATAGTGAATTCTGGAACACAGTCATAATTTCTATATCTACGAGCTTATTTTCATCGGGTCTTATTTACTTATTTATAGATAATAGATTGAAAGAACTTATAGCAACGGATGATCAGATAACCATCATTCTTAAATCACCTAAAGATACAATAGACTGTCCTCCAATGAGTAGGAAAGACTTTACTCGGTCGGAAGTTATGGGATATATCGGTATGACAGTAGGCCAAGGAAATTTTGATATGAATCCTGATAGATTCAAAGAAATTGCTGAACAAATACGGGTGATTCAACAGAGTAAAGGTGATCAAAAATTAGTGCTCCAATGCACCGAGGATGAAATGACAAAATTTACCGCTAGCTGCTGAAAGAACGACAATAATGAACAATGGGAATAAGGATACTATGAATTACTACCAAGATATTACCTTGTTGCCAGATCCTGAGATGTCTCTCGGATTGGTGTGGGAGAAAGTCTATCAGCAGATCCATATTATGCTGGTGGAACATAAGGTCGGCGATAATGCTTCTTTGGTTGGACTATCTTTTCCCGCGTATGGTAATAAAGCGTTTCCCTTGGGAAATCAATTGCGCTTATTGGCTGAAACTGAAGAACTACTGACAAATATTAATGCCCCACAGTGGTTACAGCGTTTAAGTGACTACGTCCATATAAAATCAATTAAAGCTGTGCCAGGTGATGTGAGTGAATATGCCTGTTTTTCTCGACTCAATATAAAATCGCAACAACGGCGGATCAAACAGCTTGATCAACGAGTTACTTTGTTGTCACAAAGACACTCTGTGGATGAGAGTGATATGCGCGCTCAGCTTTTATCGTCTATTGAGAAAAGCTCAACTGAATGCAAGTTACCGTATATTAATGTTCAGAGTTTATCGACTTCTTCTGATAGAGCTCCACATCATAAATTCATGCTGTTTATTCAATGTGAAAAATCTAGTATCGAAATCGGAAATAGCGGTACCTTTACTTGCTATGGATTGAGCTCAACTTCAGAAAGTTCTAGAACATTTGTGCCGTGGTTTTAACCTTTATTTTTTGCTCTTTAAAAAAATATATGTAAAACAATAAGTTACAAATTGGTGGTTTTAATAAGGTAAAAAAGCTCTTTTTTTGCTAACACCCTGCTGTAGCTTGTTTTTTCGTGATAATTTTATTGTTCACTGCCGCACAGGCAGCTTAGAAATGTTGGATTTCTTCTGGCGTGGCCTCCCTGTAGTTCACTGCCGCACAGGCAGCTTAGAAATGAGCGCCCTCTTTAGACTTCCAATGCCGAGGGTTCACTGCCGCACAGGCAGCTTAGAAAAGTGCGTAGCACAGAGCCAGCGCATCGGTACAGTTCACTGCCGCACAGGCAGCTTAGAAATCTGCAAGTTGAAGATTCAGATAATAATCATCGTTCACTGCCGCACAGGCAGCTTAGAAAATCGACCGGATGCCACCGCCGTATAACTCACCGTTCACTGCCGCACAGGCAGCTTAGAAATGTGCTTTTTGGGCCGATTTGAAAGCAGCTTCGTTCACTGCCGCACAGGCAGCTTAGAAATAGCAATACGGTCATAGCATTGGGTCCCGTTTGTTCACTGCCGCACAGGCAGCTTAGAAAACGACACAGTATGCCTTTTTTCATCATGTATTGTTCACTGCCGCACAGGCAGCTTAGAAAAGAACCTTAATCGCTGACTCGTCAAGCGCAAAGTTCACTGCCGCATAGGCAGCTTAGAAATTAACAACCATTAGATCACATTTTTTATTTTCGTTCACTGCCGCACAGGCAGCTTAGAAAATATAGACCAAGCACTCTAAAAACAGTCTCGAGTTCACTGCCGCATAGGCAGCTTAGTGATATAAAAGGCGTTGGTTAGCTGTTGATGTTATGGCGTTGTTTTTCGGAGCGATCATACTCCCGCATGTAACTGCCATAATGTCTAAACAGCATTTCTGGTGAGGCGTGGCCCATTTGTTCGGCTAGCCACCAGAGATTTGCTCCAGATGAGATATGACGACAGGCGAAGGTGTGTCGGCAATTGTATGGTCGGCGGTAGCGAACGCCTGCTTTTTTGAGTGTGGGTTGCCATGCCTTTTTGCGCACTGAGTCACTGGTTTGCCAGTGCGTCTTTAGTCGCGGGTCATGGAAGATATAGCCACTATGTAAAAAGGTGTGTTCTTTTTGCTGGTGGAGGGCATGCATTGCTTCACTGTCTAACTCGATCATTCGTCTGCCTGCTCGAGTTTTTGTTGATTTGGTGATGCCAGAAACAAGCGCCTCAACTACAGACACTTTGTGATTGATCCAGTCTACATCATCCCATTTTAATGCGATAAGTTCGGAAGTCCTTAACCCACTGTGCAGCCAAAATCGAAACAGATTTTGCCATTGGGGATGGCTCTCTGCAGCTTTGATAATTGCTTTTTCTTCTGCAGGTGTGAATGGATCCACATCTTTGTTTTGCCCCCGAGTTGATAGTTTGTTCTCTTTGAGAATATATCGACCAGGATTTACACCGACACATGGATTAATTTTGATGATGCCATCTGTGATGCCTTCATCCAATGATGAACGTAAAACAGATAGAATGTTGCGCATTGTTTTGAGGCTACATGATGCTTGTGTGATAAATCGTTTAATCAGAGCAGGTGTTACTTCACTGATGTAAACATCATGCAGTGGCTTGAGTGCTGTGATGCACTTGCGATAACCAATCAGCGTTGATGGTGATAAGCCTCTGAGCTGACAACTTTCCATATAGACTTCGAGATAACAGCTGACGGTTGTCTCTGTTTTTACTTTCTCTCCCAACAAAATAGCAGAGCGGAAGCCGCTGCCAATGCCCGAACTAAAACGGTGAAGGCTGGGAGTGATGCCTTAGATATTACGATGGCTTGCCAGAATGATGTGATGTCAACTGGTATGACCATGCATATTACAGTTGATCACGGTACACCAAATTAAAACGAGACATATATAAATTGAATTTAAGTTGAAGCTAGAAGGTAGGCGAAAATTTACGTGATGCAAACGTATCATTTGGGCGTCAAAAAGATGGGTATTTGAAGTGGTTTGAAATCAATCTACCATCGAAACCTATTTATTTTTATATTGGTGGTAGTTTTCTAGTTGGCGGAGAGGGAGGGATTCGAACCCTCGGTGAGATTACTCCCACAACGGTTTTCGAGACCGTCCCATTCGGCCACTCTGGCACCTCTCCGATATGGGCGGATATTTTACGCTGATTCGCTCTTTATACAACGACTTATCAGCGATTTTTAAACTGACTTTAAAGGCCTTAATCAGTAAAAAAGCGGGCTATGAGCCCGCTATGAAAGAGATGGAGATTGATGAGCTTAATACTTAGAACGGTGCATCAATATCAACAACGTCAATTAGTTTATGATTGACGAATTCTTTAAGGCCTAAATCAAGTAGTTCACGGCCATATCCGGAGCGACGGACACCACCAAATGGCAAGTCTGCTTTGACCATGGTTGGGTGGTTTACAAATACCATGCCGGTTGAAATCTGTTTGGCAACTTCAAGTCCATGCGCTTCATTTTGCGTAAAGACGCTGCCACCTAAACCAAAGGGTGAATCGTTGGCGATGGCAATTGCTTGTGCTTCATCTTTAGCTTTGATGATCATCGAGACTGGGCCGAAAAATTCCCAGTAGTAAGCAGGATTATCACTTGTGACATTCGTCAAAATAGTGGGTTGCACAAACGCGCCATGTTGTGGAACTTCAGGGCCAATTTCGGTGGCTGTTGCGCCATGGCTAACAGCTTGACGGATTTGTTCTTTGACATCATCAGCCGCACCTTGCGATGACAGTGGTGCCAAAGTGGTCGCGCTATCCATTGGGTCGCCAGCTTTAAGTTCACTGACACCTTGTTGATACTGGCGTAAGAATTCATCGTAGACATCAGCAACAACGATCATTCGTTTTGAAGAAACACAAACTTGACCGCCATTCCAATGTCGGCCAAAGACTGCCCATTTCACTGTTTTCGCTAAATCTGCATCTTTTAAAACAACAAAAGCATCGGCACCACCTAATTCCATCGTCGATTTTTTAAGTGCTTTGGCTGCAGTTGCTGCAACTTGAGCCCCTGCTGCTTCAGAACCTGTTAATGCAACCCCTTGTACATATTTACTGTTAAGGATCATTTCAATTTGACTGCGGGTTGCGTATAGATTGGTAAAACAACCATCAGGAAGACCGGCATCACGCATGAGTTGTTCAAAGGCAGCTGCACATTGAGGAACGTTCGATGCGTGTTTTAAGATAACGACGTTCCCAGCTGAGAGCTGTGGAGCCAAAATACGAGCGATTTGATAAAATGGGAAGTTCCAAGGTTCAATGGCCAGAATGATCCCTAATGGATCATTTACAATCATCGCTTTGCCTTCAGATGGGTCAGCAACTTCAAGATTGCGTGGCGCTAAAAGACGCTCTGCATTGTGCACATAATATTCGATAATTTGGGCAGAAAGTTCAACTTCACCTTTCGCTTCGCTCAGTAATTTACCCATTTCTAGAGTGAGTAATTGTGCGTATTGATCGCAATTTTTGCGCAATAGGTCGGCTGCTTTTTGCAGAATTTCCCCGCGAGTGGCAAAGGGGGTTTCTTTCCAAGCTAAAAATGCACTATGGCCTGTTTCTAAAGCGTGTTGAACTTGTTCATCGGTTGCATCAGCAAAAGTTTTAACGACTTCTGCTGTATAAGGATTGGTTGTTGCGTAAGCCATGCTGTTCTCCTTCACTTCATGAATAAATGCGAGCGACTACTCGCCTGGGCTTAACGTGTTAAGAACTTATTGTTAACATTTTAATCAGTAATGCTCTTCAATTGCTCAGATAACCGATTTTCGGTGTTTTAATACAAGGCAAGGAAAATCAGCTTTGTGAGGCGATGAACACTCGATTGCACTGCAAAAGTTAATAACATGTTGGTTAATTGTTTATGAAAGTAGATTTTATTGAGAACAAAGTCTTTGATCTGGGTCGCGATATTTAAACATTTATTTAAATATTACTGAAAAAGTAGTAATGGTGGATTGAATTTATAAACCGCTGTTGTTTCAAGTAAAATTTCGCAGGTTTTGTTTATAACAATATGAAATTTATAGATAATATTTTTCTTTAGAGATGCTGGGTATTTTCCGACTGATTTTGCGAGAGACTTCTGTTGCTCTCTTGTTCAAGCAATAGTTTTTCGTGCACTTTAAAAAAAGGGCGATAAATTAACCAAGATAGAACGATTGCTAACAGGCTCATACAGGCATTATTTAAGCTGCCGTTAGCGGCCCATGCCGCTCCGATTGGCCCAGGAGTTGACCATGGAAGCATGGCAACAAAGCGGCTTAACCAGCCAATCTGAGTGAGATACCATGCAATGCATGCGTTGATCACAGGCACAAACAAAAAAGGAAGGAAAAATAGCGGGTTCATAATGATGGGAAATCCGAACAGAATGGGCTCATTAATATTAAATAAAGAGGGAATTACCCCAACTTTTCCAACTGAGCGAAGCTGACGAGAGCGACTGCGCAGGGCCATAAATACCAGCGGCAGTGTTGAACCAACTCCGCCAATGAGCAAATAATAATCCCAAAACGCTTGGAGAAAAATATGCGGCGGAACTTGCCCAGCGGCTAACGCTAATTGGTTGGTCGATAGATTTGTCATCCAAAATGGATTCATAATCCCTGTCACCAAAAGGGCTCCGTGAATGCCAATAAACCATAATAAACTACAAACCATCAACGAAATAATAATGGCCGGAAGCGAATCAGAGGCAATCACCAATGGCTGAAAAACTTGCTCAACCAGTTTTGGGAAAATAGCACCGGTATATTGAAAGATCAGTTCATTGAAGATGGTCAGTGAAACCATAATCAGCAACAGTGGGATGATCAGCGCAAAACCACGTTGGGTAATTTGTGGCACCTCTTCGGGAAGTTGGATAATCCAGCCTAAGCGTTGGCACAGACGAATCATTTCGACACTATAAAAGCTGGCAAATAGTGCGGTAAACATCCCGGTTGAGCCCAAGTATTGATAGGCTTGCGAGCTGTGGTTAAAAAGCCCAATTAGCAGTAAAAAAGCCATGCAGCTGGTGAGCCCACATAATCGTTGTGGCATCTGATATTGCTTGGCTAAGCTGGCTGAAGCACCGAATGCAATGGTTAGGCTAATCACTCCAAATGTTATTTGATATGGCGGAAGTAATAACGGACGGTAATTTTGGGAAAACTGATACCAAATTTGCATCCAACCATCTGTCGAGTTAGCGGTGACCGGGGGGTATAAAAAAGGAATAAATAGGCTGCCCACAATAATAAAAGGCATCGATAACTGAAAGCTATCTCGCATTGCGGTGATGTGGTTGCTCTGCGATAGCACTTTGGCAATCGGTGCAATATATTCTTCAACCGCATTGGCAAACAATCGTAGCCAGGCTTCATTGATCACGTCTAATTCACCATTGAGAAGTTTGTCATTTTACCCGGCCCATAGTAACGGTTGTGGAGCCGATATGCTGTGACCTAAGTGATTTATTCGTCAACCATCACATTTATATTTACTCATTAATTGGATCTCGTGATCCGATACACATAACCAAGGAAAATTAATGGAAACCGGTTTCCAAATGTTTCCTTAAGTTCTATTTTGATTGTGAGATTCTAATTCGGGAGAAGGTTATGTATCAGATTATGTTGTGCTGCTCGGCTGGTATGTCGACCAGCTTATTGGTCAATAAAATGCGCCAAGCTGCTCAAGAACAAGAGATTGATGCGCAAATTGATGCGTTTAGCGTAAGTGAGTTTGATGAACAGGTGGGTCAATATCAGGTGGTTTTGTTAGGTCCGCAGGTGAAATATCTCAATGATGATTTAACCCAAAGAGCGCAACCTTATGATGTTCCGGTTGCTGTTATCGGTATGAGTGATTACGGCATGCAAAACGGGGAACATGTGCTCGCTCAGGCCCTTGAACTAATCGAAACCGTCGCTTGATTGCAAGGAGACAGCCATGAGCAATCTACTTGAAAAAATGTCAACAACGATTGAGCAAAAGCTCACGCCTGTTGCCGGAAGAATTGGCCAACAAAAATATATTACCTCGATTCGTGACGGCTTTATTGCCGCTTTGCCGTTCATGATTGTTGGTTCTTTTATGCTGGTGTTTATTTTTCCGCCATTTTCCAAAGATACAACCTGGGGCTTTGCCAGAGCTTGGCTCGATTTTTCGGCGGCGCATCGGGAGATGTTGATGTTGCCTTATCACCTGAGTATGGGGGTGATGACGCTATTTATATCGGTGGGGGTGGCATCAAGTTTAGCTCGCCACTATAAGTTGGACCCGATAACCACAGGTCTATTATCGCTGATGTCATTTTTACTGGTGGCAGCACCGTTTAAAGATGGGCAGATTTCAACGCAATACTTTGCTGGCGAAGGCATTTTTACGGCACTGATTGTGGCGATATACGCAACCGAGGTTTACGGCTTTTTAAAACGCCATAATGTAACGATTCGTCTGCCAGAACAAGTTCCTGCCGGAGTTGCCCGCTCATTTGAAATTTTAATCCCAGTGCTGGCGATTATTTTTACCTTATATCCGCTGAATTTACTGTTACAGCATTTTACCGGAATGATTTTGCCTGAAGCGATTATGTCTGCGTTAAAACCCTTGGTTTCAGCATCGGATAGTTTGCCTGCAATACTCTTGTCGGTCTTTATCTGTCAGATTTTATGGTTCTGTGGGGTGCACGGGGCATTAATTGTGACAGGTATTATGAACCCATTCTGGATGGCTAATTTGTCTGCAAACCAGGTTGCGTTGGCGGCAGGCCAAGCAATTCCGCATATCTATACCCAAGGATTTTGGGACCATTACCTGCTTATTGGAGGCGTTGGTTCAACATTGCCACTTGCCTTTTTATTGATACGAAGTAAAGAAGCGCACTTGCGCACTATCGGTAAGCTGGGGGTTATTCCGGGGCTATTTAACATTAACGAGCCTATTTTGTTTGGTGCGCCAGTGATAATGAACCCTATCTTCTTCCTACCTTTTATCTTTATTCCAATGATTAATGCGGTGATCGCATACACCGTTACTGCTTTAGGTTTCCTCCCTCGAGTGGTTTCTCTAACCGCTTGGACGACTCCTGGGCCAATCGGTGCCTCATGGGCTGCAAACTGGGCTATTTCGCCAATATTTATGTGTTTGTTCTGTATGTGTTCAGCTGCGTTGATGTACTGGCCATTTTTAAAAGCATACGAAAAACAGCTACTCAAACAAGAACAGCAAAAAATGGCTGAGAAAAAAGCACAGCAAAAAGATGATGCTCACCACGGTCATGGTACTCACCCAGCAGCGGTTTAATAAAAGGAGTCATTATGAGTTTCTATAAGTTTCCGAATGATTTTTGGTGGGGAAGTGCATCTTCTGCTGCGCAAAGTGAAGGTGCCAGTTTAGCCGAAGGCAAAGCCCCGACGATTTGGGATCATTGGTTTGAGCAACAACCGTGGCGCTTTTTCGATGGAGTAGGGCCTGCAGATACATCGACTTTTTATCAGAACTATAAAAGCGATATCCAGTTAATGAAACAACTTGGCCATAATAGTTTTCGAACCTCGATTTCGTGGGCAAGGTTGATTCCTGATGGCGTGGGCGCTGTTAACCCAAAAGCGGTTGAGTTCTACACCAATATGATTCAGGAGCTAAAAAATGCTGGCATCGAACCATTTATCTGCCTGTTTCACTTTGATATGCCATTAGTGATGCAAGAAAAAGGAGGATGGGAAAACCGAGAAGTCGTTGATGCATATGTTGAATATACCAAAACTTGCTTTGATCTATTTGGTAAGGATGTTCGCTACTGGTTTACGTTTAATGAGCCGATTGTCCCTGTTGAGCAGGGCTATTTGTATGATGCCCATTACCCAAATGTGGTTGATTTTAAACGCGCTGTTCAGGTGGCCTATCATACGATGCTGGCTCATGCTAAAGCCGTCAGTGCATACCATCATAGTCATGAGCATGGGCAGATTGGCATTGTGTTAAATCTAACGCCATCGTATCCGCGTTCATCGCACCCAAGTGATGAAAAAGCCGCGCGAATGGCCGATCTTTTGTTTAATCGAAGCTTTTTAGACCCCGCTGTTCTTGGTCAATATCCACAAGAGTTAGTACAGCTCATGGCTGATTATAATGTTGCTCCGAAAACAGAGCCTGGTGATAGTGAATTACTTCGCTTGGGCAAGGTCGATATGCTTGGCGTGAATTATTATCAGCCGCGGCGAGTGAAAGCCCGTCTTAATGCGATTAACCCCGATGGCCCAATGCTGCCTGAATGGTTTTTTGAACCTTATGAGATGCCAGTGCGTAAGATGAATCGTTATCGAGGTTGGGAAATATACGAAAAAGGGGTTTACGACATTCTTCTTAATCTTAAAGAAAACTACGGCAATATTCCCTGTTACATTTCTGAAAATGGAATGGGGGTCGAAGATGAACAGCGGTTTATCGTCAACGGACAAGTACAAGACGATTATCGAATTGAGTTTATTCGTAACCATCTGATCTGGGTTAATAAAGCGATGACGGAGGGGGCAAACTGTCGGGGCTATCATCTGTGGACCTTTATTGACTGCTGGTCATGGGCAAATGCGTATAAAAATCGCTACGGTTTTGTGGCGTTAGATTTAAAAACCCAACAGCGCACGATTAAAAAAAGTGGCAATTGGATTGCGCAAGTCGCTA
Source organism: Celerinatantimonas sediminis (assembly GCF_046054195.1). Classification (NCBI taxonomy): domain Bacteria; kingdom Pseudomonadati; phylum Pseudomonadota; class Gammaproteobacteria; family Celerinatantimonadaceae; genus Celerinatantimonas; species Celerinatantimonas sediminis. The sequence goes on along the minus strand of NZ_JBEQCS010000002.1, from coordinate 399,942 downwards.
GAGACAATGGCTTTGACAGTGGAGATAACTAATGGATTTAGAACAGGTTGTAATGGGCATTATTGTCAACGCAGGCCAAGCTCGCAGTTTGTATTATGAAGGGCTTAAATGCGCTAAAAGTGGCGATTTTGGTAAGGCTCAAGAATGCGTCAAACAGGCTCAATCATTTATTAGCGAGGCGCACAAAGTTCAAACTCAGCTGATTGGTGATGATCAGGGCGAGGGCAAAGTTCCGATGACACTGATTATGGTGCATGCTCAGGATCATATCATGACGGCGATGCTCGCTGGTGAGTTGATCGTTGAATTAATTGCACTGTATAAAAAGATGGATGAGCGCTAAAAGTGAAAAGTTAGAGGGTGATTACGGTATTGGCTAACCATGGTCAAAAGAACTTATGCTATGATGACTGAACCATAGAAGGAGTAAATCGACGATGGCTACAATTACCGATGTTTCTCGTTTGGCGAAAGTATCCAAAGCGACCGTCTCGCGGGTTTTAACCGGTAGTCGAGGCGTTCGTGAGGAAAGTCGTGAGGCGGTTCTAAAAGCAGTAGAATCACTCAATTATCGGCCAAATATTTTTGCTCAAAGCCTGGCTCGAGAACATTCTAATCAGGTTGCGGTGCTAGTTCGTGATGCTGATGCGAGTCAGTTATCCGCTTATTTACCTCAGTTTACTCGGGCCATTCAAGCCATGGGCTTGGAGTTAGTGCTTGGTTTTGCCAGTCAGTCGGATGAACTCTCACAGCAATTAGACCGTTTTAGTCAGCTCAATCCAGTCGCAACGATTGTGTTAGGGGCGTGTCCGCAGCAGATGCTCGGGCCGCGAACGATAGTCATTGGTATTGGTGAGCAAGCGATTCGTTATGATTATACTTTCGCCTGTGAAAGCGCACTGCGTTATTTACTCAGTCAAGGTCATCGCCAAGTGGCTATTTGGTTAGATGATGATGAAGCTCAAATCAGTGACGAGCTATTAACGGGGTATCGCCAAGCGCTGCAAAATCAGTCATTGCCGTTTAACCGAGAACTCGTCATTCATGGTCAACATGGTAGTGAACATTCTTTGTTAGAGCTGTTAAACCGTTATTTGCCGTTTAGCGCGCTGCTGGTGCGTCGTGATGGCGATGCTGCTGTTGCGATTCGGCTACTACGGGAATTTAACATAGCGGTACCTGGCGAAGTGTCACTCATGAGTTTGGAAGACTCTCCTTTAGCTGTGCAACTATCCCCTCCTTTAACGTGTATTCATTATCCTCTTGCAGAGTTATTCGATGCGGCTTTGGATAAACTTGCTCAAATTCTGCACAAACAAACGCACCACGAAAACGCGTTGTTACGTGGTCGGCTCGTGATTCGACAGTCTGTGAGCAAATTTAGCTAATACATCTTCGCGATGAACTGGGAAGTTGGTTTTTCGCGAAAAATTCAACAAGTCTATTAAATTGATCCGTAGCGCTTTGGGTTAGCTTTACCTGACATAAATGTCGTTGATAACTCCAATCTGAGAATATTTCTCGCCATTCTTGCCATTGCACAGAGGCTTTCGTGCTGTCTATGGCTCTAAGATATTCAAAGCTAAACGTGTGGTTTGCCAAGAAAGGTGCGCTCTCTAGAGCGCTGAGTACATTTTTGGCATTGCTTTGCCAGAAATGAATGACATAACTGCACCCTAAATAATCCTCAACAGTGAGCGCAGTTGTGTGAACAGCTGGTTGTTGGAACGTTAGATAAAACGACTCAAAGTGCTCAATCTCTTCCTGTAGGGCGTTCAAATGCCATTTAATCAGTGCAAATGAAGGGATCTCAAGGGATTTTTCGACCGCTTGATAGCGGCTACTCCAGAACTTTGAAAGATGATAGATATTCAAAATCATGTGTTCGTATTGACAGGCACAGATGCGCTCAGGGCTTAAATTTTTTAGGAACGGCAAGCAGTTGAGTTGCTGGTCAAGAAACCAAACTTGCTGGTAGAGCTGTCGTTCATCTGGTGTGGTTTGCGAAGCACTGTCCATATCAATAATTGTTTTCTGCTTTAAATTCCCAATAAATAAACATAACGTTATGATTTTTATTTATTTTTTAGTTTAAATGTCGATTTTACCAATTCTCTATGGCTATTTTTTAGTGACATTATTTTTTATTTTCTTGCAATTTCGCTAATGATAGTTCCATTAATTTGAGTGCATCCATTCACTTATTTTATAGGATTGTTCTTTTTAAAGTGTAGTTTGTCATTAGTGGCTTAGCAGTGGTTGAGTTGAGCGAATCATCAAAATATTGACTGAGCTTACACTTTTATCAGTATCTGATTTTTCGACGAGAGTAGAACCCAGTGTTCATTCCTTTTCACTAATACTATTAGGTGGGGGTAATCCCATTTCGATATCTTTTAGGTTTAAAGAAGATTGCGTTTAAATAAGAATTATTTATTTATAACTATATGAAAAATATGGATTATTCTATTTGTGAGAGATTGGCTTGTATGTGTATAATACATTGTTACTATTATGTTGCGTAAATGATTAAATTTTTATTAGATAGCTTATGACTCAGCTATTATTAAGTTTAATAACTATCCATATTTTTAATTTAACCATTGTTTAAATATTATTGTTAATAATGGTTGGTTTATTTTAATTAAATTTAAATAAACTAATTGAGTTTTAATTTATAAGTTGAAATTTTCAACTTATATAGGTATCGGTTAATCATTTTTAGATAATAATATATATATTAATAAATCATTTAATATATATGTTAAAAAACCATAAATTTGTTTAAAAATTGTTCGTCTGTAATGCTATATATTCATTTTAACTAATATTACAATGGGGAATATCTCACAAATCAATTAGTTGAATTCTTTATAAGCCTAGTGATTACCACTGATTTCTCATAGTCCTAACGAATCAGAACAGACCTTTAAAAAAGCCATAAAAAATAATGAGTTCTTTATTAGTTTCAGTGCTAGCATACTTAGCTATCTGCTTAGCTATTGGTTAACTTGGTGTAATATTTATATAATTCAATATTGACATTGTTATCTTTTAGTGGATTAATTGTCAGCCACAACTATTAGTGATATTGATGTTGAAAAGAACATAATATTTATGTCAGTATCTATTTTATAAAATTTATAGGCAGTGTTTTTTAGCTGAAGTGGTTTTTATATTTGTATTAAATATGTTGAAGAGGATTCATTATCTGCTTCAAATTTACTAATACTTTTATGCCATTTTGCTTGGAATCCAATCATAAAGTTAGTCCTGATAACTATAAAACATAACATGTGGCTGGGATTCATTAGTCTGTTGATATATCGGAGAAATTATGTCTAAAGAAGGAAGTGTGGCTCCCAAGGAGCGCATTAATATCAAGTATGTTCCCGCTGTTGGTGATGCTCAGGCGGAAATCGAATTGCCATTTAAGACTCTTGTCGTAGGAGATTTTAAAGGGCATGCCGAAGAGACACCGATTGAAGATCGTAAAGCTGTATCAATTGACAAAAATAACTTTGAAGCAGTAATGCGTGATAGTGAACTGGAATTAACAACATCCGTTCCCAATCGACTGACTGATGAACCAGACCAAGATATGGCTGTTTCGTTGTCATTTAAATCTCTCGCTGATTTTTCCCCCGATTCTATTGCCAATCAAGTTCCAGAACTTAAAAAATTGATTGAGTTACGTGAAGCTCTTGTGGCTCTTAAAGGCCCACTTGGCAATATCCCTGAGTTTCGTAAGCAGTTGCAGTCGTTACTTGAATCTAAAGAATCGCGCGAAAAATTACTAGCCGAGTTAGAGCTGGTTTCAAGCGAAGAGAACTCAGATAACTAGTCAGTCAATTTTTTAAAATTCTAGGGACGTAAGGGACAATTATGTCAACTCAAGAACAGGCTGCAGTTGAGCAGTCGCAAAGTAGTGTTGGACTACTTGATGAGGTTATGGCTCAAACTCGGATGACTCCGAGTGATGATGGGTATGATGTTGCCAAAAAGGGTGTCGCAGCATTTATCAGCCAGCTTCTAGAAAGTGATCAAAGTGCGGAGCCAGTTAATAAAGCATTAGTTGATAAGATGCTGGTTGAACTGGATAAAAAAATCGGTTCACAGATGGATGAAATTCTTCATGATGACAAAGTTCAACAGATTGAATCATCATGGCGTGGTCTGAAGTTACTGGTTGACCGCACTGATTTTCGTGAAAACAACAAAATCGAAGTCTTGCATGCAACCAAAGAAGAGTTGCTTGATGATTTTGAATTTGCACCAGAAACAGTTCAATCTGGGTTTTATAAACACGTCTATTCTTCAGGTTATGGTCAATTTGGTGGTGAGCCAATTGGTGCATTGATAGGGAACTACTCTTTTTCTCCATCAACTCCTGACATGAAACTATTGCAATATGTCGGTGCTGTTGGCGCAATGGCACATGCTCCGTTTGTTTCAAGTGTTGGGCCTGAGTTTTTTGGTATTGATTCATTCCAAGAACTACCAAATATCAAAGATCTGAAATCTACTTTTGAAAGTCCTAAATATACTAAATGGCGGTCGCTTAGAGAGTCTGAAGATGCCCGTTATTTAGGCTTAACTGCTCCACGATTTTTACTGCGTACACCTTATGACCCAATCGAAAATCCGGCTCGCAGCTTTAATTATCAAGAAAACGTAAGTGCATCTCATGAGCACTATTTGTGGGGGAATACCGCTTTTGCACTGGCTACGCGAATGACTGATAGTTTCGCGAAATATCGCTGGTGTCCAAACATTATCGGCCCGCAAAGCGGCGGTGCAGTGGAAGATTTACCTGTTCATCTGTTCGAATCAATGGGTGAATTGCAGGCTAAAATTCCAACCGAAGTGTTAATTACTGACCGTAAAGAATTTGAACTCGCTGAAGAAGGCTTCATTGCTCTGACCATGCGCAAAGGCAGTGATAATGCCGCTTTCTTCTCTGCTAATTCCGTTCAGAAACCAAAAATCTTCCCGAATACCAAAGAAGGTAAAGAAGCTGAAACCAACTATAAACTGGGAACTCAGCTGCCTTATATGATGATCATCAACCGCTTGGCGCACTACATTAAAGTACTCCAACGCGAACAGATCGGTGCTTGGAAAGAACGTCAGGATCTTGAACGTGAACTCAATACTTGGCTTAAACAATATATTGCCGATCAAGAAAATCCACCCGCAGATGTACGTAGCCGTCGTCCATTACGTGCAGCCAAAATTGAAGTGATGGATGTTGAAGGCGATCCAGGTTGGTATCAAGTTTCGCTGGCTGTGCGGCCGCACTTTAAATATATGGGTGCAAACTTTGAGCTTTCATTAGTTGGCCGATTAGATCAGGCGTAATTCATGGGTTATGTAGCGCTTGAAGAGAGCGCTTATGGGGTCAGTTTCTTTGAACGATTAGAAGCTGACTCTGTGAGTCGCTCTATTACTCAGGGACCCAGCGTTCAAGATGTGCTCGAATCAATTAAACACAATGTAGCGAATATATTGAACACCCGTATGGGTGAGTCACTTAGTGCGCCTGAACTTGGTTTAATTGACTTTAATGATGCGATGCTAGAAAGCTCCGACTTATCAATGCATTTACGCTTGGCGATTCGCCGGGCCTTGGAGCATTACGAGCCGCGTCTTTGCAACTTGGATGTGCAGGTTCACTCCGACCCAGACCGGCCAATTGATCTTCGTTTTCATGTGACAGCCAACGTGAATCGTGGTGCTTTGCATCATAGTGTGCAGATCGAATTAGTCCTCGAAAATAGCCGAAAATATAAGGTTTTATAGTGTCTCAAGACAAATATTTCCGGGAGGAACTAGCCTTCTTAAAAGAGCAGGGCAGTGTTTTTACTGAACTGCATCCGCAACTGACGAAATTTCTCAATGGTCGCAATACGGACCCAGATGTTGAGAGATTGCTAGAAGGTTTTGCTTTTCTTACGGGTAAATTGCGTGAGAAGGTCGATGACGAATTTCCAGAGCTTACCCATTCGGTAATCAATATGCTCTGGCCGAACTATTTGCGCCCAGTACCGAGCCTCACTATTTGCCGTTTTAGTCCAAATGAAAAGGCGATTAGTGCCAAACAGCATATTGATGAAGGTGTACAGATTGATTCACTTGCTGTACTCAATACGGTTTGTCACTTTTCAACTTGTCGAGGGGTGGATATTTATCCGCTCGAGCGCACCGATGTCAGTGTTCATCATACTCGGGACGCCTCACAAATTGATGTAAATCTGGCTATTCTCGGTGAACAAAGCACCTTTGATATGCATCTGGATGACCTGCGATTTTATCTTGGCGGTGATAATTACAGTGCTCAAATGCTGTATCTGTGGCTGAATCATTACTTGGAAAGGATTGAGGTCGTTCAAGGTGAACAGGTTTACCACATTCCAGCTAATGCGTTAGGTGCCGTTGGTTTTGGCAGTGATGAAGGGATTCTGCCCTATCCAAAAAATGTTTATGAAGGATATCGTGTTCTTCAGGAATATTTGACCTTTCCTCAGGCTTTTCTATTTTGTGACGTTAAAGATATCAGCAGCCATATCGGTGTTCCTCTTTCTGGTGAATTTGTCTTACGTTTTTGTTTTAGTAAAACGATTCCAACCGATGTTCGAGTTCGCAAAGAGAGCTTTGAACTGTATTGCACACCTGCGATTAATCTTTTCCCGCACGATGCTGATCCAATTGATCTTAATGGCAAAAAAGCGGAATACCGAGTTGTTCCTTCGAGCCGTTATCCAGCTCATTATGAAGTGTTTAGTATCGATCATGTTGAAGGATGGTCTGGCACCAGTACTGGTCGAGTGCGTGGTCAAGAACGCGTGTATACGCCATTTGAGAGTTTTCAGCACGAAATTGAGCGTAGTGAACATCGCCATGCTTTGTATTATCGCCAACGGGTCAAAGAAAGTATTCGTAATGATGGATTCGATTATTACTTATCGTTTGTTCGAGGTGATGAAATTGAATGCATGGATTTAAGCGAGGCTATCTCGCTGCAGCTGACCTGTACCAATCGCCAATTGCCGTTAGAGCTTGGAATTGGCGATCTGTGTGTTCAAACCGATTCATCACCATCATTTGCAAGTTTTTCCAATATAACTGAACCGACTCAGCCACTGCGGCCTGTTTTAGATGGCAGTTTGTTGTGGACTCTTATCTCGAATTTGTCTTTGAACTACCTGTCGCTGCTATCAAAAGATGCATTGTGTTCAATCTTGCGAGCATATGACTTTCGCGCATTGGTTGATCGTCAGGCTGAACGTATCGCGCAACAACGATTATCTGGGATTGAGTCAATTGAATCTAAACCTATTGAAAAAGTGCTTCGTGGGTTGCCGATTCGGGGGCTTCGCTCACAAATTGTTCTTAAGCAGGAAGCTTTCGGTAGCGAAGGCGAGCTTTATCTATTTGGCACAATTTTAAGCCAGTTCTTCTCTCTTTACGCCAGTATCAACTCGTTTCACGAGCTGATTGTGGTTAACGCTAATAATCGAGAAAGGTATTCATGGGGCGCTCAAACCGGTCAACAGCCGCTGATTTAAAGGTTGAAAATTCAACCCCTGAATTGGTCAAGGATGTTGAGTCATACAATTTTTTTCAACTGGTTGAATTGTTACACCAGCTTTTTGGAGACGATCCGGAAGCATTTAGCGATGCTCAGATAAGCTCCAAACTGTTATTTAGTTCTAATCCCAGTTTGGGGTTTGCTGCCAGTGATGTTAAGCAGCTCGTTGAGCTTGATGATGAGCATTATCAATTGCAGATCTCCTTTTTAGGATTGTCTGGGGCGCAGTCACCTTTGCCTGGTTTTTTTCTCGAACAGATTGCAACAGAGGATGAACAAGGGGTCCGTAAAGATTTTTTAGATTTCTTTAGCCATCGCTTGATCACCTTGGTGTATCAAATTTGGCGTAAATACCGCTATTACATTCGTTTTCGTGAAGAGGCATCCGATGCGTTTTCGGCACAGTTGTTTGCTCTGGTTGGGCTAGCCGATGAGGATCTGAGAAAAGAGACTCAGATCAACTGGTGCAAAATGCTCTCTTATGCGGGCACGTTAGCGGGGCGTAGTCGCTCACCGCAGGTCGTATCAGGGATTGTTGCGCACTATTTCGACTTACAACAAGTTGACATTAAACAGTGGCAAGTTCGCCAAGTTGCTATTGCTCGCGAGCAAAAATTTCGCTTAGGGCAAGCCAATATGTGCTTGGGGGATGACACTGTGATCGGTGATTCCATCACCGATTGCATGGGAAAATTCGTGATTTGCTTTAAAAAATTAACCTTTGAGCGATTTCAGGACTTTTTACCAACAGGCAAAGACTACGCGACGTTTTGTAAGTTAATGGAGTTTATTTTGCGCGAGCAAATGGCCTTTGATTTGGAACTTGAGTTGGATTGGGGCCAAGCACCTTTGTTGCAGCTTAGTCAAGAAAACTGCTCTTCGCTGGGTTGGTATTCATTTATGGGCGTCAGTCAAGCGAAGCGCCAAGTTTGTATTCACATACGCTAGTGAGTAACTACTTTATGATGATAGAAAGCGGGTCAAACATTACTTTAACCGTCACTAATACTGACCGTCTTGAAGCGGGTGGTAGAGCGATGTATTTGTTTGGTCCCCAAGGCGGATTAATTGGCAGCGCAGGGCATAGCGATTGGGTGTTGTCCGATAGACAAAGAGCTGTGCAGCCCACACATTGTCAGATCCGTTTTATTGATAACTTATTTTGTCTGACTGATTTGTGTGGCCAGACCTATGTTAATGGCGCTTCGATGGCTCTAGGCAGAGGACGTCAAGCGCGCCTGAATGAGAATGATCAGATTAATATTGGGCCATTTGTCATTCGGGTTGGCATCGGTCAGCACGAAGGTCAAAGCGTAAGTAATCGCCAACAAACGTTAGAAACCTTTTTTGAGCAAGACGATATTCTGCAATGGCCAAGTGAAGATGACGTTGAGATTGAAGAAGATATCGTCACCCCCATTGTTGATGACCCACTTAGTGCACTGGATGATTTACAAGCCCAAGAGCAGAGCTTAGAAGATTTTTTAAAGCCTGCAGATGATGAAGAAGAAAAAGCCCAGCAGCAATATTTGAGCGCCGAAGACCAACTTTGGCAGGGTAAAGAGCTCACTTATCAGGCGGATAACCAGCGCAGTGATGATGCGGCAATCGAGCTTAAATCAGCCGTTAAACCAGTTCACAGCGAGTCAAAAAAATCCCAATCGCAACCACTAAAACCAATCAACAGTCCGCTGGAATTATTAAACGATACCGAATTAACAACCAAGGAGAATGTCCCCATGAACAGCAATGAGTTGGATGAGCTGGAAAAAGAAATTGAAAAAGGCATGGCCGACTTTGGAGATTCTCAACCGAACCAATCCGAGCAGTACGCCAATATTTATTCTGATCACACTGATGAGCCGAGCGATACTCGCCACGTTGTTGCCGGCCCCATGTTAAAAGGGCTTGGCGTGAGTGCCAAAGATACCAACGATATGGGGCAAATGAGTCAGCTCTCTGAAGAGATGGGCGCTGCTTTGCGCTCAGCAATTAAAGGCTTATTGGAGTTACACAAACAGGTGAGTGACAGCCGTTATGGCCAGATGAATCGTAATTTACAGCCGATTGAAGATAACCCTCTGCGGTTGGGGCTAAGTTACGAGCAAACCGTCCAGACCCTTTTTGAAAACAAACGCTCTTTGGTTCATTTGTCTGCACCAAGTGCCATCGAAGAAAGTCTTAAAACGATTAAAAATCATAATGAAGCGGTTCAGCAAGCAACCACTGAAGCGCTTAATCAGATCGTCAGTGCGTTCTCTCCACAAGTGTTATTGCGCCGCTTCCAGCATTATCGTCGAGCCAGCGAAGAATCACTGGAAACTGATGATGCGTGGGCTTGGAAGATGTATCAGAGCTATTACCAAGAATTAACATCTAGTCGTCAGCATGGTTTTGAAAAACTATTCTGGGAGATTTTTGATCAGGCGTATGACCGAGAGCTGCGCCAAAAACAACAGGAATTTTAATGATGAAATGGCTGATAAGTACAGTTTTAGTTCTTAGTTTAAGTGCCTGTAGTGCTTTTGGCGGGAGTAGCGACAAAAAGGTTGATTATGCTTCTTTGCCATCGACTATGACACTGAGCTTAGTTGCCCCGAATGATGTGAACTCGCTGGATTCAGATGGGGTTGGGGTTCCGATTAAATTCAAAGTCTTTGAGCTTGAAGATGATTCGATGCTAAAAGCTGCCGACTATGAAGAGCTTTCGAAAAATTTCAAAAGTGCTCTAGGAAGTAATTATGTGAAAGATTACGACTACATCTTAACGCCTGGGCAATTTAAATTTGTTGAACCAATTCAGTTAGATGAAGACACCCGCTATATCGGGGTGGTTGCCAATTACTCCGATCCAAATAAAAGCCAGTGGAAGAAAGTCGTAAAAGTTAAGCCTATTGGGCATGAATATCATTTGATGATGCTCTTTCGCACGAATGAAGTCATTTTGAAAGAGGTTGAATAATAGTTATGGCGTCGCGAAATCGAGTTGTTTGGAGTGAAGGGTTATTTATCAAACCTCAGCATTTTCAACAGCAGCAACGTTACTTTGAATATTTTGTAGATGAACGAGTTCGTTCGATCAGCCGTTCTTTATATGGCGTCAGTGAGTTAAGCCTGAATCCAGAGTATTTAAGTTTTGGCTCGATAGCCATTGAGCGGGCAGTTGGCATTATGCCAGATGGTTCGGTGTTTAATATTCCTCAAGAAGATGCTATGCCTGAACCGCTGGAAATTCTTGATGACTCGTTTGCCAATCAGATTGTCTATTTGGTGCTACCGCTTCGCTCTGATGCTATTAGTGAAGTTAGTTGGCCAGGTCAGAGCAAAACTGGACGCTATCAAGCAACTAAAGCACAGGTCTATGACGTCCAATCACAAAATGGTGCTTCTGCTGGAGTGGATGTTAGCCCTGTTAAGCTCAAATTAATGCTGGAAAAAGAAGATCGCAGTGCTTATAGCTCCATTGCGATTGGCCGAATTTTAGAAAAACGTCCAGATGGTAGCTTATTGCTCGATAGTAAGTTTATTCCTTGCCACCTTGATATCAATGCGGTGAGTCAGATTCACCGGTTTATTGGTGAAGTTGCCAGTTTAATGCGAGAACGAGCTAAAAATATCGCACAACGCCTTGGCGCTCCTAACCAAGGTGGTGTCGCTGATGTCTCTGATTTTATGCTGTTACAGGCATTAAATCGTATGCAGCCGCAATTACATCATATGGCCAGTTTAGGCCGTTTACACCCTGAACGAGCTTATGAAGCGCTAACCATGATGTCGGCAGAACTGGCAACTTTTACTGATGAAAGTCGCATGGCGCCAGAGTTTGCCAATTACAATCACGACCTTCCTAGTGATTGTTTTCATGCTGTGATGACCCGCTTGCGCCAAGCTCTGAGTATTGTTCTCGAACCTAAAGCGGTCTCATTGCAGTTACAAAAACGCAAATACGGCTTAATGGTTGCGCCACTGCAAGATAGACAATTAATTGAGAATGCTGAATTTATTGTTGCAGTGAAAGCGCGGATGCCACTTGATGAATTGCGCCGTTTATTCATTGCACAAACCAAAGTGGCCTCGGTTGAGAAAATTCGCGATCTGATCTCATTGCAATTACCCGGTGTTCCTTTAACTACCTTGCCTGTTGCTCCACGTCAGCTGCCTTATCACGCGGGTTATACCTATTATCAACTGGATAAAACCAGTCAGGCTTGGCAAATGCTCAATAATGCCAGCGGCTTTGCATTCCATGTCGCCGGCGATTTCCCTGATCTTGAACTGCAGTTCTGGGCAATACGGAGTTAATCATGACAGATATGGTGACGACACAGCCAGGTCAGTTACAGAGTTTTGATGGGCTGTTGTTTGATGAAGTAAGCAATATTGATAATGACCGCGATTACTGGTTTCAGCTGCGCGGCGACAATTTGAATTTGATGGTCGATGCCGCGACTCCGCTTTTAGGAATGGCCATTCGAATTCGCCGTTTATCCTATTGCGATGAGGTCGCAGATGTTTACCGTCAGGCCGTTGATGAAGTGAAAACCATTGAAGTGGAACTCACTGAAGCCGGTTATGAGCATGCCATGATTTTGGCGTATCGCTATGTGTTGTGCTCATTTGTTGACGAAGCGGTGATGAGCACGAGCTGGGGAGCTGACAGTATCTGGGCTGAACATTCGCTTTTAACCCGATTTCATAACGAAACCTGGGGCGGGGAAAAGGTCTTTACTATTTTATCTCGCCTGCAGAGTGAGCCGGCGCGTTACAAAGAAATTTTAGAATTTATCTATCTGTGTCTGTGTCTGGGTTTTGAAGGGCGCTATCGGGTGATGGAAAACGGCCATCAGGAATATCAGAAGGTGGTGAAAAATCTCTATCAGCTTCTAGCCCGTCAACAGCAGCAACAACCCAAAGAGCTGACCAGTGCCACCGAACATGTTGTCGCAACTAAAGAGCGTTTATCTAAACAGATACCTGTTTGGTCTGTGTTCGCGGGGTTCGCTATCGCTTGGGGTGTCATTTTTATTGGTTATTCACTGGCATTGCACAGTAAATCTATGGATGTGATTGCTCAATTGAACCAAATTCTGCATTAAGGAAACTGTTGTGATTCAAATTGAATTACCCACATTAATAAAAAAACTAAATTCACAGACAAAGTTAGCGCTTGAACAAGCCGCTGCTCATTGCATGGCTCGGCAGAATCCAGAAGTTACCTTTGAACATCTGCTATTTACGGTGCTGGATAACCCGTTATCAGATATTCGCGAGATCTTAAAAATCTGCGGAATTGATCAGCAAAAATTAAAAACGATTACTGGTGATGCTCAGCCACATGAAGTTGGTCAGCAGAGCTATCCGGCTTTTTCACCACTTTTAATTGAGCTATTGCAGGATGCCTGGTTATTAAGTTCAGCTGAACTTAATCAGATACAGCTGCGCTCTGGCGCTATTTTTATCGCAGCTTTAATGCGCCCTGAGCGCTATGTAAGTCCTAGCGTTCGCGAGGCGTTAGCGGGGATTAATCGCGAAACATTGCGTCGGCAGTTTGCTCAATTAACGGCTAATTCAGCCGAAGCACCCAGTAGTGATGATACCCAAGAGCGACCAACTGCTCTTAATTCGCTAAGTGAAGGTGAAACCGCTTTAGGTAAATACTGTAGTAATTTCACGCAGATGGCCCGAGCTGGCGAGTTAGACCCAGTCTTGTGTCGCGATGATGAAATAAACCTGATGATCGATATTTTGTGTCGCAGACGTAAAAACAATCCGATTGTTGTGGGCGATGCAGGGGTTGGTAAAAGTGCGGTTGTTGAAGGGTTGGCTCAGCGCATTGTTAAAGAACAAGTGCCAGAGCACCTTCAAGATATTGAATTACTATCGTTAGATTTAGGGCTTTTGCAGGCTGGTGCTTCGGTTAAAGGGGAGTTTGAACGTCGCCTTAAAAGTATTATTGATGAAGTTAAAAATTCACCGAAACCAATTATTTTATTTATTGATGAAGCCCACACGTTAATTGGTGCAGGTAACCAAGAAGGCGGTGGTGATGCGGCAAACCTTTTAAAACCCGCTTTGGCTCGCGGTGAGCTATCGACTATCGCGGCGACAACCTGGAAAGAATATAAAAAATATTTTGAAAAAGACCCAGCACTGACTCGGCGTTTTCAACTGGTTAAATTAGAGGCTCCATCGGCTCAGACGAGTATTGATATCTTACGCGGTTTACATGGCGTATATGAATCTGCTCACCAAGTATTAATTAGCGATGATGCGCTTAAGGCTGCAGCGTTGTTATCTGATCGCTATGTATCAGGTCGACAGCTGCCAGATAAAGCGATTGATGTTTTAGATACAGCCTGTGCTCGTATCGCTATTAATCTAAGCTCGCCACCTCGCAAGCTCACTCAAATTGAGAGCCGCAGTTATCAGCGTTCTTTAGAGCTGGCAATGCTTAAACGCCAAGAAAAAATAGGTGAGGTGGTTGACGATGAGCGCATTGCATCACTTGAGCAAAACGAACTTGATGATAAACAGCTCTATCAGCAGCTAGAACAGTCTTGGCAGACGCAAAAGCAACTTGTTGAAAAAATCATTGCGCTACGCGGTCAATTGTTAGCTCTGGATGAGGTTGTTATTCAACCTGAATCTGATGAAACCGCAGAGGTTCACAATGATAATGAACCTGAATTTGAAGCCACAGTTGAGGCCGCCGAGCAAGCCGCTGAAGTTATTTTAGATAGTGATGCAAAAAGTGCTGAAGAGGCTGAATTAGAACCGCTTGATGAAGCGCAGCTTAAAGCTCAGCTTAGCGAATATTACCAGCAACTTTCTTTAATCCCCCATAAAGAATTATTAGTGCACCCGCAGGTGGATGAAGCACAAATTGCTCAGGTGATAGCTGATTGGACTGGCGTGCCTGTTGATCAGATGAACTCTGATGAACTTTCTAAAATGACTCACTTAAGTGAAATCTTAAGCCAACAGGTTAAAGGCCAAAATATCGCTATTGAGAGAATTCACCGCCATCTGTTAACGGCTCGCGCTGATTTGCGCCGTCCAGGTCGACCCAAAGGCGCCTTTTTGTTAGTGGGACCCAGTGGGGTCGGTAAAACCGAAACCGTTGTGCAACTGGCAGAGCAGCTCTACGGTGGGCAGCAGTTTCTAACCACAATTAACATGTCGGAATATCAGGAAAAACATACAGTTTCACGGCTAATCGGTTCTCCTCCTGGTTATGTCGGCTACGGTGAAGGCGGCGTCTTAACTGAAGCAATTCGTAAAATGCCATATTCCATCGTGCTCCTTGATGAAGTCGAAAAAGCCCATCCAGAAGTGCTAAATCTGTTTTATCAGGCATTTGATAAAGGCGAATTAGCCGATGGGGAAGGGCGACTCATCGATTGTCAGAACATCGTATTTTTCCTGACATCTAACTTGGGATATCAAACTATTGTTGATCATGCCAGTGAGCCAGAGCTTATCGAAGATGCTCTTTATCAAGAATTAGCCGCATTTTTTAAGCCTGCGCTGTTAGCTCGTATGGAAGTCATTCCTTATCTGCCACTGGCTGATGATGTTCTTGAAGATATTATTCGCGCCAAACTGGCTCGTCTTGAAGAAATTTTCAAAGAACGATATCAAGCGCAGGTTGCCATTGATGATGAACTGGTTGCGCTGATTCGTCAGCGCGCCACCCGCTCTGAAAATGGTGCCCGTATGCTTGAGGCTATTATCGAAGGGCAATTATTGCCGAGCGTTTCGTTGGCGTTGTTAAATAAACTCGCTGAACACGTCCCCGTTCAAACAATTGAAATGGGCGTTCGTGAAGGGCAATTTTATTCTGAGGTATGTTGATATGACGGCTTGGCTGAGCTCTGCTGCAGATTTGCTGACATTGCGAGACAGTCAGCAACTGATTGATCATTATGTGCAGTTTTTAACAGAGCAGCTTGCGTTACAAGCGCTACATCTGATTGTGCCTGATAACGATGGGCGGACACTCGTCTGCCTAACACATGCACAAAATCTAAGTTGGGCGGTTGATGACTTTGATCATCCTTTTTCGCATCTGATTCAAAAACAACAGATGCGTTTGATCCGCTCCACAGAGCTGCCTTATTGGTCAGATAATCAGTCATTTACCCAATTGCTTGAAAAAAGAAAGCGCCATAGTGGCATTCTGCTTTCACCGTGCAATCGAGATGGTCACAGTGTTCAGACGATTGTTGCTCTTGTGGCCGATGATGAACGCCTAGAGCTTTTGTTAAATGATTGCCAATGGCGTGAATACACAACTATTTTCATTCAGCAATGGGATATGCTCTCTGAGCTTAGTCAACGCAATAGCCAACAATACCTGCTTAAGCAATCGATTCATCGGATGCAAAGCGAGCAGCGAGCTCAACATTTAACCCATCAACTCAAAGAACAGCTCATCGGCGATAGTCCGGCGATGGTGAAGCTTCGCAAACAAACGATTCGGGCTGCTCAGTCCTCTTTAACTGTGTTGGTTCAAGGAGAGACCGGGACAGGTAAAGAGTTGGTCGCAAGAGCGTTGCACCAATATTCAGAGCGCCGCTCACAGAAGTTTGTCACTGTTAACTGCGCGGCTATTCCCGAGCAGCTTCTTGAAAGTGAACTATTTGGCCATGAAAAAGGTGCTTTTTCCGGTGCGCTTAAGGCCAAAAGCGGCATCATTGCCGAAGCGCATCAAGGGACATTGTTTTTAGATGAAATTGGTGACATGCCACTGCCATTGCAGGCCAAATTATTGCGCGTTTTGGAAACTCATCAGTTTCGCGCGTTAGGCGCAACGCAATCGCAACACTCTGATTTTCGTCTCGTTGCCGCAACCCATGTGAATTTGTTGGATAAGGTCAAAGCGGGTGAATTTCGCCAAGATCTTTACTACCGGCTTTGCCAGTATCCACTGCATCTGCCCGCACTGCGTGAGCGAGGGGATGATTTACAAGCGCTGACTTACTATTTCGTTCAGCAATTTAATCA
The DNA here is from genome assembly GCF_046054195.1 of Celerinatantimonas sediminis. Lineage (NCBI taxonomy): Bacteria > Pseudomonadati > Pseudomonadota > Gammaproteobacteria > Celerinatantimonadaceae > Celerinatantimonas > Celerinatantimonas sediminis. The sequence continues at coordinate 383,345 of NZ_JBEQCS010000002.1, read as the reverse complement.
GGCTCATCAGCTCAATGTTCGAAGCGTCCATTTTCAGTTTTTTGACAAACTCGCCAGCTATCCATTCCCCGGAAATGTTCGAGAATTGCGCCATTTAGTGGAGTTTGGTTGTACCCAAGTTGATGACAGCAACGAGCTGACACTGGGTTGCTTTGGCGATCGGTTAAGTGAGCTTAATCAATGGATGCAGCCGTATATCGATGATGAGCCAATTGATGAGGGCTCAGATGACTCTTATGCGCAGGTACACGATTTAAAACAGGCGATGCGTCAGTTTGAAGCATCGATTATTCGTACTCGTTTAGAGGAATATCGAGGCGATCGAGCTAAAGCGGCTCAAAGTTTAGGGTTGCCCAAAAGAACACTGGCACATAAATGCCAAAAACTGGAGATTGAAAGCTAATGACAGGGAAGATGTTGTGGATTGTAACACTGTTAGCGACAAGCTCTGTGGCTGTGGTGGCTAAACCTGTCTCAAAATTGACGAAGGCTCAGCAGTGCACACAAGTTCAGGAACGATTACAGCGCTTGCAATGTTTTGATGAAGTATTTGCAACGCCTATTGTTGGTAAAAAATCGCCGGGCAAAAGCCTCACTCAGGTGCCCATCGCTTGGCAACGTGCGGTCGAATATGAACAGCAACATGATAAGAGTGGTTTTCATTTAGCCATGAGCAATTCAGCAAAACCGTCTGATGGGATCTGGTTGAGTGCAACCGCAAGCCAATGGCCACATCCGCAAACATCTGTAACGGGTGCGATTAAAAAGCCAATTTTGATGCTCAGCTGCGATAACAAAATTAGCCGGGTGCGATTGCTCTTGCCAAAACCGCTCAATATTGGGCGAGTGGATATAACTGTCAGTGGTCACCTTGCAAATACCCAGTCTTGGCTGGTGGATGAATCAGGGTTAATTCTCGAGTCAGGGCGCGGTTTGCCGGCGATTCATTTAATGCGAGCTCTGGTGGCTAATCAGCCGATTTCGCTGCGCTCAAATGTAGCTAGCGTGAATGGCCTTAAGTTTTCCTCTGACGGACTAAGAGATTCTATTAAACCCCTACAAAAAGCCTGTGACTGGAATTAGTGATTGCGTATGAATGTAAAAGAGTTTCGAACTAAATTAGCAGCACCAATCAGCGCAGAATCAGCTGTTGGGCAGAGATTGCGTGATGATCCGCTGCTTGATTTTGTTGAATCACAAATGATGAAAGTAGGTTCGCTCTCACACAGTGAAGTGAAATGGCAAGAAGTTGAACAAAGCGCTTTAAAACTATTAGCTGAGCGAAGCAAGGATCTGAAAATATTAGCAATCTTATTGCAGTGTCTACAACATCAGAGTACGCCAGAACGCTATATTTTATCGTTGCAATTGTTTGTCGATTTTATTGAAAAATACTGGCTGAGTTGTTTTCCCGCCCCAGGAAAACGAGGCGTATTGCCCCGGCGGAAGTTCTTTTCGCAGATCTTGCAGCGCAGCTATCAGGCAGGGGAAAAAATTGAGGTTGCCCGGTTTGATTTTGAACAAAAAGGCCAGCTAGAACAGGTTATTGGCCAGCTTGAAGAAGCCGCTAAAGCTCAGCAATTGCCAACAGATGCAGTTGAAGAGTTAGCTGTTTTAATGAAACGGCAGATGGCAAGCGTGAGTGAACCCGCTCAAGAGAGCAAGCAAAGCGACAACGCAGCCGCGACATCAGAAGAAGCTGCGTCAGTCACTGCGACAACCAAATCCACGCCATTGAGTATTGATATCTCCAGTGAGCGAGCCATTAAACAGACGCTATTAAAAGTCGCCGATTTTTTAACGGATATGGATGAAGGCCCTGTTCTTGGCTTGCGGTTGCGACGTTTTGCAGTGTGGTTTTCGATTACATCGCTTCCTGAGGCCAATTCACAAGGTGAAACTCAGTTAATGCCCGTTTCAGCTGATCGCATTCAAGATTACCAAGAGCAACTCCAGCGCGGTGCAAGTTTAGCTCTGTGGCGCAAAGTTGAGCAGAGTTTGGCGCTCAGCCCGTACTGGTTTGATGGTCACTATTTAAGTGCTCAGATCGCCGAAAAGTTATCTGAACCCAATTGGAGTGAGGCTATTCGCCATGAGTTGGCGTTATTTATAGCGCGGCTGCCGGGTTTAAGTAAATTGAGTTTTAAAGGCAAGCTCCCGTTTGCCAGCGATGCCACATTACAGTGGATTAATAGTGCCAATCAAGAGGCGCAAGAGCAGGGTGGTTCAGATTGGAACGCCCGTCGTACAGAAGCGATGCAACTTGCCAAAGAAGGTGGGTTATCAGTGGCTTTGGCCATGTTAAATGATGGGCTGCAAAGCGCTAATGAACCTCGAGAAAAAGCCTATTGGCGGCTGTTAAGCGCCGATTTAATGCGTGAGTACAAGTTAGGTGCTATGGCAGGACAAAGCTATCAAGCGTTATACGGTCAAATTAGTCAGATGAGTGTTGGCCAGTGGGAACCATCACTTATTCAGCATTTAGAATCTTATCGGACAGAGTAAGTCAGGAATCGATTTATCATGTTTCAGTTAGTTAGCAAATTTTTAAAAAAGCTGTGTAAACCTTTGTTAGGAGCACTGCAATCATCCTTGCCATTATTGATTATCTTGGTATTCATCCTGGCTCAGGTAGCGATCTGGTGGGCCGGTCCTTGGTTAACCATCAAAGATACCCATCCTTTAGCCTCAATAATGGCGCGAGGTTTGGCAAGTACCGTATGTACCTTAGTCTTTATCATTTGGTGGGGGCTGGCACAGTGGCATAAGCTGCACAAAATGCAGGCATCGCAAAGCCACCAGTTGCAGTTGCAAGAAGATCCAATTCAGCGCTACGAAGAACGTCAGCAAGTCGAGCTGGATAAAGTGATGACTGGGATGCGCCAAAGCTTAAATAAGCATAATTATCTCTATGCTTTGCCTTGGTATCTGGTGTTGGGGCTGGAAAATGCTGGTAAGACGAGCTTAATTAACCGCTCTGGTCAGGATTTTGTATTTTCAAATGTACTTCGCGCATCCGGTAAAAAAAGTGAAAATCCTTATTCATTTGATTGGTGGATTGGGGATGATGCGGTATTAATTGACCCTGATGGCGAGTTGTTAACCCAGCGCAATAATGACCCTGATAATGATGGTGAATTAGAACGGCGTTTATGGCTACATTTTGTTAAGTGGCTCGAAAGTACTCGTAGTCGTCGTCCGCTTAATGGTGTAGTCATTGCACTGGATATTGCCCACTTGGCAACGACCTCGGTTTCTGAGCGGCGCGCTTATGCAACACTATTGCGAGCAAGATTACGTGAGCTGATGGAAATACTCACCACTCGCATGCCTGTTTATATTACGTTGACTAAGCTGGATTTATTGTATGGCTTTGAACCGTTCTTTCGTGAATACAGCAAAGAGCAGCGTGATGAAGTGATGGGGTTCACTTTTACGCTCGACTCTGTGAATGACTTAGATAAATGGCTCACTGAATTTGAACAAGAATATCGAGCATTTATCGAGCGGGTGAACCAGTGCTTGCCCAAAGCCCTGCAACAGGCCGCTGATGAAGAAGACCGAACTGCGATTTATAGCTTTGCACGCCAGATTGCCGGATTACTGGATGTGCTCAAACAGTTCTTTAAAGATGCATTGGCAAGCGATCAGTTTTCAACCTCAGCATTGGTTCGTGGGGTTTATTTTACCTCGGTTTACCAGCAAGGTGTGCCATCGGATGCTTATGTGGATGCATCGGCTCGTCGTTATGGTTTGAGCCAGGTTATTAACAGTGCTCAGGAAGCGGCCAGTTCCACAACTTATTTCACTAAAAATCTATTTCATCGGATCATTTATCCTGAGGCCGGCTTGGCTTCTGATAACTTTCGCGCCGCTCAGCGCAAACGCCGAGTATTACTGCTCTCAACGGTTGCTTGTTTGATTGCGTCTGTGATGCTGATTGGCGGTTGGCAGCGTTATTACATGATCAATAGCGCTCAAGCCAAAGAGGTGTTGACGCGTGTTGAGCTTTATAAAAAACAATATGCCGATGTGTCTTGGAGTGGTAAAGGAGAAAAAGCGTTACTGCCACCATTAAACATGTTGCGTGATGCTACGCTAGAATTTGGCTTTTATCGCCAACGCACACCTGTGGTTGCAGATATGGGACTCTATCAGGGGAAATCCATTGGGCCGAAGGTTGAGACCAGTTACTTAGAAGCGCTGCGTTTGCAATATTTGCCAGTGTTATTGCGTCAGGTTGTTGTGCAGATGAGCGAAGCCAAAACAGATGAGCAGCGACTTACATTGCTTCGCGTCTATCGAATGATGACTGACCAAAGTGGTCGGCGTAAAAATTATGTTGAAGATTACTTTAGTAAATATTGGCAAAAAGAATATCCGGGTCAACCTCAGACCCAACAGATGCTGATGGGGCATTTGGATTATGCGATGGATCACACCGATCTTGAATCGCTTCGTAAAGAAGGCGATCCGCAAGCAATCGCGGCTCTTAAACCATACGATAACCTCATTGGCGATGTACAACTGCGATTAAGTCAGATCCCGGTGGCTCAGCGAGTTTATCGTAACCTTCAGCAAAGTGCCGCTTTGGTTTTAGGTGCGCCGTTAGAACTGCCTAAGCAGGTTGGTCCGATTTATAACGTAGTATTTGACTCATCAAATACACCAAAACAGACGCTTGAAATTCCACAGCTATACACAGCCCATGGATTTAAAGAGTATTTCTTACCTCAGTTAGCGTCCGTGTCTAATCTGGCGATGATTGACAGCTGGGTGCTAGGTGAGCGTAAAAATGCCAAATATAGCAAGGCCGATAAAGACGTATTGCGTGCGCGCATTCGCGATCTGTATGTGGCCGATTACACCCATTATTGGCGCGAAGCTGTGAATCATGTTGATGTGAAATACTTCACTAACATTAATGATGCTATTCAAGTGCTTAGTAACGTCGTTGGCGGGATGCAACCGTATAATCGATTGCTAACAACCGTATCGCAAAATACGCAGCTCTTCCCGAATATGCCTAAAGATGATGCTGCGCGTATGGAGCTGATGAAAACCAGTAAATACGCCACCGCGGCGCGAATTGCCGACCCATTTAGCAAGCTCAATGGGTTAATCGCCAGCACTGATGGCAAACCTGCGTATATGAGCGAAGTAGTCGATGCCATTAGTTCACTGAATGAATATCTAAAATCGATTCAAAGTGCGCCAAGCATGGGCAAAGCGGCTTTAGAGGCAACAAAAGCGCGACTTAGCCTTAAAGATTCTGACCCGATTTATACCGTTGAGCGAATTGCATCTGGCTTGCCATCACCGATGAATAAACTGGTTAAAAAACTGGCCGATGAGAGTTGGTTGACAGTGAAACAGCAGGCCATTGGTTATTTGCAAACGCGTTGGCAAAAAGATGTGTATCTGCCATTTCAACAGAAATTAGCATCTCGCTATCCATTTAATCCTCACTCGGATGTCGATGTGTCACTTAAAGACTTTAGTGACTTCTTTGCCCCCGGCGGTGTGATTGACCAATTCTATAGTAATCAGCTGAAGATGTTTGAAGATGAAGGGGTTTCTTTAAGCAATGCAGATGATGCGCAGAACGGTTTAATTAGTGCCAAAGTAATGGATGAAATTACGCATGCTCAAGATATTCAACATGCGTTCTTTAACCGTAAAGGTGCCTTGGATGTGGAATTTGCTCTTGAACCTGTTGATTTAACGGGTAATAAAATGCGCTCGATTATCAATGTCGATGGTCAGTATGTTGAATATGCACATGGGGCGAAACAGAGTGTGAATCTGATGTGGCCAAACAGCTTGCGTTCATCAGCATCATCTAAGCTGACATTAGTACCGACATTAAACAATGTTTCTCCGCGAAGTATTACTATTCAAGGGCCATGGGCATTTTTCAGATTATTAGATCACGGACGCATTGTTAGTTCGAGCAATACCAGCGTGGATTATCAGTTTAATATCGATGGCGGCCATGTGACCTATAAATTAACCTCTGAAGTTGATGGTAACCCATTTACTGAAGCTTTATTCAAAAGCTTTAAAGTCTCGAAAAATCTCTATTAGTAACTATTTATAACCAGCCTTTTAGCTAAGGCTGGTGGTCTTTGTGAGTTGTTTTAATGATACAAATGAGCCGCTTTAAAATTGTCGATGATGAGCTGCAATTGCGCGACAATGATTTATACCAGCAGATCCGCAATGAGGTGAATCGCCGCTTTAATCCATTAAGCGGAGGATGTGATTGGCAAAAGGTTTATACCGACTGCCAGAGTCTGATTCGCTCAAGTGGTAGCGACTTATTGCTTGCTAGCTATTATTGTGTGGCAAGCCTTAAAATCGAGGGAATTAGTGGCTTAGCGGATGCGCTAGAGCTTGAGTTTGAAGTACTCAATAAATTTGGTGAACAATCGGTATTTCCTACTCAGCGACGTATTGAACTGTTTAACTGGCAGACGAGCCGCGTTATTCCCGAGCTTAAACGGTTGAGTCCAAATTTGGAACAATTGCGTGATCTTTACCGTTGTGAGCGAGCCTGCCAAGCATTGGATGAAAAGATTCAGCAGCTGCAAAAAGAGCAGATTCAAGGATGGGATGGATTAGGACTACAAATCTTTGAACAGATTGATAAGCTTGAACGCGGATTTAATACGCCCAGCGAAAACGTGAAAGAGGTCATTAAAGCCACTTGGCCAATGCGCATGCGTTGGGCATTGGTTGGGCTCGTTTTTGCAGTGGTCTTGTTTGCCCCAGCTGCACTTTATAATCACTCCAATCAACTTTCGCCATTATGGACGGCGTTAAGTACCCAGAATATTGAGCCAAAATCGTTAACGCTTCAACAGGGCCAAGATATTAGCGAGCATTTTAATCGAAAAGAGTTGAGTGCTCATCAAAGCGAATTTAAAGCACTTTATTATCAACGGATTAAGCAGCTTAATCAGCGCCCAGTTTATTGGGCAAGCCATCAGGTAAACGCTCTAGTTGATACATTAGCCAGGTTATATCCAAACGATTCCCAAGTGGAAAAATTAAAGCAACAATATACGCATCTCAATCAGCATAACCTTGCACTTTATCGTCAACAGTTGGATAAGTTTCGCCAAGCTCGAACTGATTTCGCTAATCTTGAGCAAGCGTTTGCTAAACGCAATTATTGGCAGGCCCAACGGTTGGCTAAAACATTAAGCGGTTATTCGCAAAGCCTATCACCGGTATACGGGCAGATGGCTTACATTGAGAAGCTTATAGAAAGTTCTCATATTCACCAAGCTCGCCAGCAGTTAGAGCAACTGAATAAACGAATTCAGGCCATTCATAGCCAAATGGACCAATTAGCCAAGCAAGTTCCTTCTCATTCGTAAAAGAACTTGCGTGGATTTCTATTGATTCTTAGGCAAATCGAGCGCGCTAAACCAATTTAGAAATAGCTCGGGCCACAGTTTGGCGTTGCCTTGCGCTTTGCGGATGCCAAACCCGTGTCCACTGCGCTCAAATATATGCATCTCTGCGAGCACATGGTGGCTGTGGAGCTGCTCATAAAACTTAATGCTGTTCATCGGTGGTACGGAGTGGTCATCATTTGCCAAAGCGATGAAAGTCGGCGGGGTGTTGATGGTGACCGCGTTTTCAAGTGAGCTCTGTTTGATCTGTTGGGCCGATGGATTGGTCCCTAACAGATGCTCACGGCTACCCATATGCGTATATTGATGGTTCATGGTGATGACCGGATAAAGCAGTGCGGCAAAATTGGGCCGAGCCGATTGCTCATCAATCACATCAATAGGTTTATAGCTTGCTAGGTTAAATTGAGTTGCCAGACTTGCAGCTACGTGCCCACCTGCTGAAAATCCCATGACACCGATGCATTGTGGCTTTAGCTGCCACAGTTTAGCATTTGCTCTTAATAGGCGAATGGCGCGCTGCGCATCCTGTAATGGCACCCATTCTTGGTTAGCAAAGCCATCGCCGGGGAGCCGATAGTTAAGAATAAAAACGCTAATGCCCCGTTCGTTAAGAGGCTTAACCATATCGACGCCTTCTTTATCGATGACAACGCGCTCATAGCCACCACCTGGGGCAATGATGACGCCACAACCATTCGGTTTATTGGCTAAAAATGCGCTTAAAGAAGGCTGTGAAATATGTATCCAAGCCCGGTCATGAACTCCCTTGATATTGCTTCGTTCGATCATTTCAGCTTTAACTTGAACATTTAGCGCGCCAGGAATTTGCCCATCGGGCCAGAGCAGAATAGGTTGGTTTGCCGTTTTCATGTGAGTTCCTTGGTTGGCACAGCCCACGGCTAAAAGTGCGCTTAAGCCAATGATAAGCCATCGATAATTCATCATCATACTCTAATTTGAAACACTGTACCGATTAATATAATTGATTCAAATACCCAAGTTTGTGAATTAGGTGGGATTAATGATGGGGCAAACAATAAGAAAGAGTGAATAAAAAAGGAAAATAAAACGGCGCCCGTGCGCCGTTTTGGGTAAGTTAGCCTAATACATATTTAATCATCACACCGGCTGCAACTGCCGAGCCAATAACGCCAGCAACGTTTGGCCCCATCGCATGCATCAACAGGAAGTTTTGCGGATCTGCATCCAGCCCAATTTTATTGGAAACCCTAGCTGCCATTGGAACTGCAGAGACGCCAGCACTGCCAATAAGCGGGTTCATTTTCTCTTTAAAGAAGTGATTTAAAATTTTAGCCATGAGCACTCCCGCTGCAGTCCCGACACAAAAAGCCAGTACACCTAAAATTAGAATGCCAATGGTTTGCGGCTGTAAAAAGCGCTCAGCGATTAATTTAGAACCGACAGCAAGCCCTAAGAAAATAGTGACAATATTAATGAGCGCATTTTGGGTGGTTTTGGATAACCGTTCAACAACACCGCATTCTCGCATCAGATTCCCGAAGGCAAACATCCCCAACAGTGGTGTCGCAGAAGGCAGTAACAGCGCAATTAAAATCAGCAGCATAATTGGGAAAACAATCTTCTCAGTTTTACTGACCTTACGCAGCTGGCGCATTTTTATCTGTCGTTCAGCTTTAGTGGTCATCGCCCGCATAATTGGCGGTTGAATCAGTGGAACCAGAGCCATGTATGAATAAGCCGCCACGGCGATGGCACCGAGCAGCTCTGGCGATAAGAGGCTCGAGACATAGATTGCTGTTGGCCCATCCGCGCCACCGATAATCCCAATGGAAGCAGCTTGAGCTAAGCTAAAGTGAATCACCCCGAGGCTGTCTAAAGCAATTGCGCCAAGTACCGTTGAGAAGATCCCAAACTGGGCTGCTGCACCTAACAATAAGGTCTTTGGATTGGCTAATAACGGGCCAAAGTCAGTCAGTGCTCCCACTCCCATAAAGATAATCAGTGGGCCAGAACCCGAAGCAATAGCCAACTCATAGAACTGATAAAGCATTCCGTTGTTATATTGAAATTTTTCAGCTATCCATTGCAGTTCTGTTAGTTGTTTAGGTGATGCATTTAGCATTGCGGCTTTAATTGCGCCAACGGTGCTCTGGTCAATTTGTAAAATGCCAGCAAATTGATTGAGCACATCAGGTTGAGCTGCGTGCAGCGCATTATCCACCGCTGATAAAGCCAAACCGATATCGGGCAGGTTTGCCAAAATGCCGCCAAATCCGATGGGAACCAGTAGTAGTGGCTCAAAATGTTTAACGATGGCCAGATACAAAAGAATCAGACCTACGATAATCATCACAACTTGTCCCCAACTAAGATGGAAGATCCCAAAGTTATTGATAAGACCCATTATGTTGTCCATCATTTCTCTCCCATTCAAGCTATCATTAGCAATGGCTCACCAGCTTCAACTGCATCTCCTTCATGAATATCAATTCGCGCCACCGTGCCACTGCAGGCCGCTTTGATCTCTGTTTCCATCTTCATCGCTTCTAGTACCAGCAGAACATCACCCGTTTTGACATGTTGGCCAACTTTAGCCTCAATTTTCCAGATATTGCCAGACAAAGGCGCTTGCATGATATTGCCGGTGCTAGCGTTATTGGCGGAGCTGGCGTGAATCGGTGTCGGCTCAACTTTTTTAGGCGCAGCGACAGGGGGCGCACTCGGCGTTGGATTATTCACATTTTGAATTTCGCCGCCTTCATCCACTTGAACCACATACTGCTGACCATTAACGGTAATGGTATACACATCACTTGCTGGGGTTTTGGCTGGTGCTTTGGGCTCTGGTTTCGCAACTGGCAGTTCAGCGACTTGAGGTTTGGGCTCGAAGGCTTCTGGATTATTGCGATTAGCTAGGTATTTCCAGCCAACTTGGTTAAATAGAGCAATAATCAGCACATCTTCAATTGTATTCGTGGCCAGTTTTATTCCTTTTTGAACGGCTTGTTCTTTCACCTCTTTACTTAAATGCTCCATTTCCGGTTCAATAAAGTCAGCCGGACGTTCGGTAATTGCTGGTTTTTCGCTAGTCACTTGCGCTTGGAGTTTGGCATCAACAGGCAATGGGGTTTTACCATATTCACCGCGCAACACTGCGGCTGTTTCTTTGGTAATCGTTTTATAGCGCTCAGCGGTAATGACGTTAAACACCGCCTGAGTGCCAACAATCTGTGAAGATGGCGTGACCAGTGGTGGATATCCTAAATCTTTGCGCACTCGAGGAATTTCTTCTAAAACAGCATCGAGTTTATCCAATGCATGCTGCTGTTTGAGCTGATTTTCCATATTGGTGAGCATGCCACCTGGAACTTGCGCGACCAAAATTCGCGAGTCTGCGCCACGAAGTTGGCCTTCAAATTGTGCGTATTTTTTACGAACAGCACGAAAATAGGCGGCGATTTTTTCTAATTTAGCAATATCTAAACCGGTATCATAAGGCGTGTCTTTAAGGGCCGCGACCATCGCCTCGGTTGCTGGATGACCATAGGTTCCGCTTAGCGATGAAATCGCCGTGTCAATTCTATCTACCCCTGCTTCGATTGCTTTAAGCATGGTCATATCAGCAAGGCCCGCGGTTGAATGACAATGCAAGTGTAGTGGCACATCAACTTGTTTTTTCAACACACTAATGAGTTCACTGGCAACCGACGGGCTTAAAATCCCAGACATATCTTTAATCGCAATGGAATCAACACCTGTTTCAGAGAGTTGCTGAGCGGTATCCACCCATGTTTGGAGTGTATGCGCGGGGCTAGTAGTGTAAGAGAGTGTGCCTTGAGCATGCGCACCTTGTTTTTTCACCGCTTCAATCGCGCGGCGCATATTGCGTACATCGTTGAGCGCATCAAACACGCGGAAGATATCCATACCATTGGCAACGGCTCTCTCGACAAACGCATCAACGACATCATCAGCATAATGGCGATAGCCCAATAGATTTTGTCCTCGTAGCAACATTTGCAAAGGCGTTTTAGGCATGACTTTTTTTAGCTCACGCAATCGCTGCCACGGATCTTCACCTAGAAAACGGATACAACTGTCAAATGTGGCGCCTCCCCAGCATTCCAAAGACCAATAACCCACATCATCCAACTGCGACGCAATCGGAAGCATATCTTCCAAACGCATGCGTGTGGCTAATAGGGATTGGTGAGCATCTCTTAATACAACATCGGTAATTCCGACGGCTTTTTTTTGTGAACTCATAACAATTAACCTCTGGCATTTTGTTTTAAATGAATTGCCCGATGGTGGTGAACGGCTGCTGTTAATACAGCAATTAGTTCATCATGTGTTGGTGTATCGGTTGGTATGGATGTCGGTGGTGATGGCTGCGTTGCAAGTTGTGGTTTTTCCAAACGAGCCACTATTTTTGACATTAGTTGTGTCATGAAGACCAGAAAGAGCAAAAATATAAAAACAAAGCCCATTCCCAGCATCATCAATGTAAGGCCTTCTGATAATAACTCTTCGTTCATAATCAGACCTGAATCGTTTAGTGAATCAAATTAAAATTCAGATAGATACTCTTATGGGCGAACGGTGGTTTGAGCTGTGTTGATTTAATCGTATCCGTCGCCTTCATTACGGGTATCAATCCGGCACTATTTATCTACGACAACAACATTTGGATGTGCACGATATACAGCTTACAAGGGTGGACTGGGATGATACGGCAGACAAAAACTTAAGTGGTGATTGTTGGTTTCAGCGCATCGACAGTTCATAAAAGCTCCTTTTCGTAAGTTGAAACAGCTTTCTTTATTAAGAATAAACCAATCGAATTAAGTTGCTTTGTGGAAGTGAAAATATTTGATCTTGTTTTGAATTTAAGTGATGAAGCCCCAAATTAGCAGCTGTTATTTATACAATTCTTTAACAAATCAACTAAAAATTTTAATTAATAAAGTGGCCTTACCAATGTAAATAGTCTTTTAGTATGAATCGATTGATTGTTTTTGGTGCAAAAAGGCTAAATTGGTGCATTACTTTTGGTGCAAACTATTTGTTAAAAAAATATAATTAGCTGAAAAGACTTAAAAAATATTTGGCATATTTTTTTCTTATGATAGAGTCTAAATAAGCCTAGAGAGAAAAGACTCTCTTATAAGACTTATACCAATCGAATTACGGCAAAAAGGCCTGACGCTCTACAAAGAGCATCAGGCCTTTTTTGTTTTTGGAGTTTATTGATGCGCAAGTCAATTGATGTCGGGATTTTGTTATCAACTAGCGGAACTTATCGCTACATTGCTGAGAGCTCTTACCAAGGGCTTTGTGATGCGATCGATGAAGTGAACGCCAATCCTGATTATCCAATCAGAATCAGAGCGCATCATATTAATCCAGAAGGAAAATTGTCCGGTTATCGGGATGGCGCTGAAACGCTGCTCGCTCAAGGTATTCAACACCTATTTGGCACTTCAACCTCATCAAGCCGTAAGGAAATTATTCCTATTATCGAGCGCGAACAGGCTCTGCTTTGGTATGGCTGTCCGTATGAAGGGTATGAAAGCTGCGAACAGGTTATTTATCTGGGCGGATGTCCTAATCAGACGCTTATTCCAATGTTGCATTATGCGCTGACGCATCTGGGAAACCGCTGTGCGTTAGTGGGCTCTAACTACGTTTGGGGATGGGAAAGTAATCGCATTGCAAAAGAGGTGATTGAAGCCTCCGGTGCGCAACTTTGCTGCGATCATTATCTGCCGTTGGGCGTAACCCAAACGGATCATCTGGTAGAAAAAGTGCTGGGGCAAGCCCCTGATTTTATATTAAATAATTTGGTCGGTGATAGCTCTTGGGTCTTTTTAGCGCAGTTAAATGAAGCGCTCACTCGCTTAAACAAGCGGATGTTTGTCTTAAGTAGCAACTTGAGCGAATCCGAAGCCTCACAAATAAAAAATCTAAATCAATTGCGATTTATCTCATCCGGGCCGTTTTTCGAATCGACCAATCCTGAGTTTTGTGACCAGCAAAAGAAAAAGCATAAAAAGCTTAACCAGCTATCACATATTTATACGAGTGCATGGCTATCTGTTCAGCTATTTGTCCAAAGCTATATCAGAGCGCAATCAGAAGATACTCAGCTTATTAAAGAGCAGCTATTTGACTGCCTGCATGAATCATCACTGGGTAAGATTTCAATCTCATCGACCAACAACCATGCTGTTTTACCGTGTTATTTAGCTGAATTTATTCAAGGGCGGTTTGATAAATTTTATCAGGAACCGCGCCTGATTCAGCCCGATCCATATCTAACTCAGACTCCATTGGCGACTAATTTAGCCAGTGGAGTACATACAGGGACGCATCATCTGAGGGTTATCAAATGAATCAATTAACGACGTCGGATTTCACCGTTCATCCACTTTTGATGGTTGATTGTGAGCCAAATTTGCTCACATCACTGGAAAAAAGCCTCTCCCGGATGGGACTGCGCTGGAAAACCGAGAGTCAAATCAGTGAATCGGAGCAGACTTTCAGCGCTTTATTTATTGATAGTCAAAATTTTAAAAGCGAATCATTAATTCATAAACATCAGCAACTTGGTACGCCAATTATTGCGATTACGGCTCACGAAGGGCTCACTGAAATTCAGCGCATTATCAGTTTCGGTGCGACGGCTCTATTACATAAGCCGATTACTCAGCGCGCCATATACAGCACGTTGATGATGGCGATAGGCCTGAATAAAAAATTTGATGAGAACTTAGAGCTCATTAATCGACTTAACCGCAAGTACCAACTCGTTCCGCTGTTGTGTACCACTTTGTCTTGGATGATGGTCAATTGGAACATTGACCAAGATGAAGCCTATCGTTGGCTGAGAACCGAAGCGATGCGAACCAATCAATCTATTGAGTCAGTCTGCTTGAAGCTTAAAAGCCAACCGCAACAAGGTTTAAAAAAATGAAGAAGTTAGCTTGGGTGTGTAAGCAACCACTATTAGCATTTGCCTTTTTCTACATCATCGTGATGGTTGTTGCTGCGCTCTTTGCTCCTTGGCTTGCCCCTTATAACCCTGATAAACAGTTTGCCGAAGGGCTCACGATGGAAGGTGCGCCACTTTCACCTAATGGCTCGTTTTGGTTGGGAACAGATTTGTTGGGGCGAGATTTACTCTCGCGGCTGATTTTTGGTGCCCGCACCTCACTGATTGTCGGGGTTGTGGCCAATGGGATTGCCGTGTTTATTGGCACCGTGGTGGGGTTAACAGCCGGATATTTAAAAGGTTGGGTTGGCAGTATTTTGATGCGCCTGACCGATTTGATGATGGCCTTTCCTGCACTGCTTTTAGCGATTGCTCTGGCTGCTATTTTCCATCCCAGTTTATGGATTGTGGCACTGGTGATTGCCATGGTGAATTGGGTACAGATAGCTCGCGTCATTTATACCGAAACGACAGCTCTGAGTGCTCGTGATTTTGTTGCAGTGGAGCGCACGCTTGGAGTCAGTGCCAGACGTTTGTTAGTGGTGCACATTCTGCCGCATTTGTTACCGACCATTTTGGTTTGGGCCACGCTTGGCATTTCAACCACGGTACTGCTTGAGGCAACGCTGTCGTTTTTAGGGGTAGGGGTCCAGCCGCCTATGGCCAGTTGGGGCAATATCATTTTTGAAAGCCAAACCTATTTTACTGCAGCACCTTGGTTGGTGTTCTTCCCTGGCGCGGCGATTGTCCTGCTCTCGTTATCGTTTAACTTAGTCGGTGATGCACTTCGGCAAAAACTTGACCCAACATTAAAAGGACGTTCGTGATGTCGTACTTTCTGGCTCGCCGAATTTTTCAGGCTATCTTAATTTTGCTTGGGGTCACGTTAATTAGTTATCTATTGCTATTTATGTTACCTGCAGACCCTGCTCGGCAAATTGCCGGTCGCAGTGCCTCCCCCGAGATGGTTGAAAATATCCGCCATCAGCTAGGGCTCGATTTGCCATTTTACCAACAGTACTTCCATTATCTTGTGCGACTGTTGCATGGTGATTTAGGTCGTTCATTTGTGCAGCGAACATCGGTGAGCACACTAATCGCGGCCCGTTTATGGCCATCAATTCAATTGATGATCACTGGCATCTTATGTGAGCTCGTTATTGGGATTGCCCTTGGTATGCTGGCGGCGCTCAATCGTAATGGCATTGGCGATCGCATTTTGATGGCGCTGTCTTTTATGACTGTGTCAGCGCCGCAATTTATCGCCGCGATGTTATTTCTCTACTTCTTTGCCGTCATTCTTGGCTGGTTCCCACTGGGTGGGTATGGCGGTTTCAGCCATGTTGCGCTTCCTGCGTTGACTTTAGGTGTTTTGGGTAGCGGCTGGTATTCACGGATGCTGCGCTCATCAATGATTGATGTTTTACATGAAGACTTTATTCGTACCGCTCGGGCCAAAGGATTAAGTCGTGCCCGGGTGATCTTTCGGCATGTGTTACCCAACGCAATCTTACCGCTGATTCCGATGATCGGTATCGATATTGGAATGTTTATGGGTGGCTTAGTGGTGGTTGAGTCAGTCTTTGGCTGGCCTGGCGTGGGCCAGCTTGCGTGGCAGGCCATTCAACAGGTTGATGTTCCTGTCATTGTTGGGGTTACAACCTTATCTGCCGTCGCCATTGTATTAGGAAATTTAGTCGCTGATTTAGTCCTGCCGTGGGTTGATCCGCGAATTAACTTCACAAAGTAAACAAGGAAAGAAAACATGAGAAAGACGATGGTTGCCTTGGCTGCCGCGGCTGCGTTATGCACCAGCATCGCGACGGCGCAGGCTAAAAGTGGTGGAGATATAGTTGTTACCTATCAAAACGATGTCAGTACCTTAGATCCTGCCATCGGTTATGACTGGCAAAACTGGAGCATGATCCGCAGTTTGTTTGATGGTCTGATGGATTATAAACACGGTACGACAGAGTTAACGCCAGATCTGGCTAAATCTTATCAAATCTCCAAAGATGGTAAGACTTATACCTTTGAGTTGCGCTCCGATGTGGCCTTTAGTAATGGCCGGAAAATGACAGCTGAAGACGTGAAATATTCACTGAATCGAGCGGTTGATCCTAAAACTAAAAGCCCTGGTTCAAGCTTTTTTGCCAGCATTGAAGGTTATGAACAAGTTGCCAATGGCAAGGCCAAAGAGTTAAGCGGCGTTAAAGTCCTAAGCCCGACAAAAATCCAGATTAGCTTAAGCCATCCTGATGCGACTTTCTTAAATGTTTTAGCGCTTAATTTTGCCTTCGTGGTACCTAAAGAAGCGGTTGCAAAATGGGGCAACGATTTTGGTAAACACCCAGTTGGTACCGGTGCTTACACGCTTAAAAAATGGGATTTAGGCCGTGATTTAGTGTTTGCGAAAAACCCTAATTACTATCGCGCGGGTGTCCCGTCGCTTGATCAAATCACCTTTGAGATTGGTCAAGATCCATCTGTTTCGCTGATGCGCCTTGATCAAGGCAGCGTTGATATCGCCGGTGATGGTGTGCCGCCTGCGCGCTTCTTGCAGGTTCGCCATACGCCAAAATATAAAGGGTTGTTGTTATCTTCTAACCAGCTACAAACTGGTTATCTCACCATGAAAACAACCATTAAGCCATTTAATCTGTTAAAAGTGCGCCAAGCGGTGAATATGGCAATTAATAAAGTTCGTATTCAGCGCATTATTAATGGTCGTGCCGCGATTGCCAACCAGCCATTGCCACCCGGAATGTTGGGCTATGATGCGGATTACAAAGGCTATCCACACGATGTTATTAAAGCGAAAAAATTGCTAGCGGACGCCGGTTACCCAAATGGCTTTACTACTCAGTTGTATGTAATGAATACCGACCCTCAACCACGTATTGCCCAGTCCATTCAACAAGATTTGGCACAAGTTGGAATTAAAGCGCAGATTAAATCACTTGCTCAGGCCAACGTGATTGCCGCAGCAGGTTCTAAAGATCAGGCACCGATGGTTTGGTCGGGCGGTATGGCTTGGTTGGCCGACTTCCCAGATCCTGCCGATTTTTATTTCCCTATCTTAAGCTGTTCAAGCGCGGTTGATGGTGGCTGGAACTGGGCTCGTTACTGTAATAAAGCCTTGGATGCACAAGCTAATAAAGCTAACGCGATGATCCTACCTTCGCAGCAAGATGCTCGCGGCAAAATGTGGAAAGAGATCTTCAACCAAGTCATGGCCGATGCGCCATGGGTGCCAATCTTTAACGAAAAACGGTTTGTTATTCGCTCAAAACGGATGGCCGGGCCTGATTCGGCTTACGTTGACCCGATGCATATTCCAGTTGATTACGACTACATCCAAGTGAAATAGAAAAAATGGGCCGATAAATTATCGGCCTCTGTAAGGAGTTTTTATGTGCCAGCATTGTTTGGGCAAAACTATCCATGATGTGAATCATCATGGTGTTTGGGATAATTCGATTGAACCGGTAATGACCATTAAACCGGGCGAAACGGTGCATTTTGAATGCTTAGATTCATCTGGCGGGCAGATCACCAAAGATTCTGATGTATCGGTTTTATCAACACTATCAATGGATTTGCTCAACCCTGTCACTGGGCCCGTTTATGTCGATGGGGCGCAGCCAGGCGATATTCTTAAAGTTTCTATCGAGCAATTTATTCCGAGCGGATTTGGGTGGTCAGCGATTATTCCTGGTTTTGGATTGTTACAAGATCAGTTTAAAGATCCAGCTCTTCATCTTTGGCACTATGACCGTCATCAAATGGGCGCCTGTGCTTATGGTGATTTTGCGCATGTTCCACTGAAACCGTTTGCTGGAACCATTGGCGTTGCACCGGCGCAAAGTGGCCAGCATTCGGTCATTCCCCCTCGGCAAGTCGGTGGTAACTTAGATATTCGTGACCTAAGTGCAGGGAGCACGCTTTATCTTCCAGTGGAAGTTGCGGGTGCTTTGTTCTCGGTTGGCGACACCCATGCCGCTCAAGGTGATGGTGAAGTCTGTGGTACCGCGATTGAAAGCCAGATGGATGCGGTTTTAACCTTTGATGTCATTAAAGGTCAAAGTCTTAAATCTCCTGCCTTTTCAACGCCAGGCCCTGTTACAGCTCATCTTGATCGCCTGGGTTATGAAGTCTTTACCGGTGTTGGCAGCGATCTAATGACCTGTGCTCAAGACGCGCTTAGTCATACGATCGACTGGCTCTGTAGAACCACGCAAATGAGTGCTGAAAAGGCTTATATGTTGTGTTCTGTATGTGGCGATCTGCGAATTAGTGAAATCGTAGATGCACCCAATTGGGTTGTATCGTTTTACTTTCCTAAAGTTGTTTTAGCGTAGGGTTTGGTTATGCGTCACTCTAATGATGAAAATACGATTTTATCGGTTGAAAAGCTGACGATTCAGTTTGGAACGAAGCGAGTCGTCGATGATGTCAGCTTTGCTGTCGGTAAAGCCAAAACACTATGTATCGCCGGAGAATCTGGTAGTGGTAAGTCGCTTTCATCATTAGCTATTATGGGGCTTTTGCCAGAGCTTGCCCAAATTCCGCAGGGCGCCATTATTTTTGAAAATACCGATTTGCTCACTCAACCCGAAAGTGCTTTACGGCGGCTTCGCGGACATGACATCGGGATGATTTTTCAAGAGCCGATGACCTCGCTCAATCCGCTGATGACGATTCGCCAGCAGTTAGATGAGAATCTACGCCAGCATACGCAATTATCTTCGTCTGAGCGACTTGGTAAAATTCGCCAGATGTTAGATGCGGTGAAGATGTCTCAGGCTGATAAACGTCTGCAACAGTATCCTCATGAGCTCTCTGGCGGTATGCGCCAGCGAGTGATGATAGCGATGGCAATGCTGTGTCAGCCCAAGTTGTTAATTGCTGATGAGCCAACAACGGCGCTGGATGTGACGATTCAGGCGCAAATTTTGGCGCTGCTTGATGAGCTAAAAAGAGAGTTCGATACCAGCATTATCATGATTACGCATGATATGGGGGTTGTTGCTGAAGTCGCTGATGACGTGGTGGTAATGAATCAAGGGCGAGTTGAGGAGCAAAATAATGTCCGTTCAGTGTTTTTGTCACCTCAAGCGCCTTATACGCAAAAGCTTCTTGAAGCGGTTCCGGTGTTAGGTAAAGCGCCCCAAATTACTGCGATTCAAAGTCCTAAACCGATTTTAACCGTACGTGATTTAACGGTGCGTTTTCCGGTGCGTCGCGATGGCTTTTTTAAAGCTAAAAAAGAGGTGCATGCGGTTAATGGCGTGAACTTTGAGCTCTATTGCGGCGAAACATTAGGGATTGTTGGCGAAAGTGGCTGTGGTAAATCGACCACCGGTAAAGCGCTGATGAATATGCTCGATTATTCAGGTGACGTGCATCTTGATGGTTTAGCGCTACATAACTTGCATGGCCAACAATTGGTGAATGTTCGTCAAGATATTCAGATGATCTTTCAAGACCCATATGCTGCATTAAATCCGCGAAAGACGATTTTTGAGCTGGTGGGTGAGCCGCTGTTGATTCATAAAAAAATGCCAGAAGAGCTTCGCCGTGAATTGGTCAAAGAGCTACTGGCTAAAGTGAATCTGCCCGCCGATGCAATGGAGCGTTACCCACATCAATTCTCTGGTGGCCAGCGACAACGGATCTGTATCGCCAGAGCTTTGGCACTTAATCCGAAAGTGATTATTGCGGATGAGTCAGTTTCTGCGTTGGATGTTTCGGTTCAGGCGCAGGTACTGGAGTTACTCGAGCAGTTGCGCGAGCAATACGATTTAAGCTATCTGTTTATCTCGCATGATATGGCGGTAATTGAGCGGATCTGTCATCGGGTGGCCGTCATGTATTTTGGCCAAATCGTTGAAATTGGTCCAAGAGAACAGGTGTTACATCACCCGCAACACCCTTATACCAAACGGCTACTTGATGCTGTGCCGATGCCTGATGTGAACAATCGGCGCGATTTTAGTGCACTTTTACACCGGGAGCTAAAAGCCCCCGATCCAATTAAACCAATGGGCACGCCTAATAGTGAGCAACAGTTCGCTGATTACGGCAATGGCCATTTTGCAGCAATTTAGTTTCCTTTAGTCCTCGGTCCATTACGGTCCATCCCTATTTGCCACCCTAACCCGGTGGCCTTTTTTTATGGATAAGATTTAACTTAAACGAACCAATCGTTTCGGCCACGGGTCATCAAATTCAACGCCATTTTGCCAATCGATAATTTCATCTTCGCTTAGAAAGCACTGCTGTAATGAGCGGGTAAATGCATCCACTTGTTCGGCGACACCGATGACGGTTAAATGGCAGCGGCGATCGCCAAATCGTCCTGCTTTGGCGGCAATTTGCGCACTGAGCGTTGCTTTTTCCTCTTTGCTTAAGCGCTGGTCTAACTCATTAAGCACGCCTGAGCGCCAGTAACTGATCAGCTCTAAACTGATACTTCCAGCCGCTTGATTCCACAGCAATGCCATCTCATCGCGAGTGGGTAGCCAGAAAAATCCTTTACTGCGATAAACTTGACGTCCTAAATGTTGTTGGCAGGCATCATAAAGGCGTTGTGGATGAAAAGGCCGATCATCCTCAATGACTTTCGCAACGATCTGCTCGGTGCTTGCTGAATGAAAACTTTGAGCGACACTTTGCTCAAGTTCTTCAATCAACTTTTCGACGCGATGAAAGTTATAAATAGGCGCATCTAGCAAAGTTGCCAGGTCAAGATTCCCCCATGACAGCGCCGAGATGTTTACATAAGGGTTAAGCGGATGAATCGCTTGAGCGATTTGCTGGATTTGAGCGGTGCTTAATTTGTCATTTTTACTCAACAACAGTTCACTTGCGAACATTATTTGTTCACATAATAGGTTTTCGATATGCCGTTCATTGTGCGCCAAATTATGCTCTAACGCTGGAATAAGCGCTTGGCCACCGTCATAGTCATTTTTAAGCATCAGCGCATCGACCACGGCTAACATGCCATGCAGTTCAACTTGCGAGTGTTGCTTGAGATATTTAATCAGTGGCAACGGGTGGCTACTGCCAGAGGTCTCAAGCAAAATCCAATCGGGTCGTTTGGCTGCGTGAGTTAATGTATCAATGGCATTATCTAAAAGTGCTAACCCTTTATCAGAGCTAATATTCTCACCACTGATAGAGATAAAATTATCCTGTTCTTCGCCCACCACTTCGGTATTGGCGATTAATACGCCATCAATATCAAGGCGGCTCATATCGTTCACAATCACGCTGATCGCAATATTTTGCTGGTGGGCTTGAACCAATAAATGACGCATCAGCGTTGTTTTGCCCGCACCTAAAAAGCCATTGAGTATAGTAATAGGAATTTGCTTCATGATGCCTTTTTAAAAAGTCTTATCGTTAAAGCGACATTATAGCGTGCTCGTCAACAAGGCCCTATAGCAATGGAAGATAGAGGCTAGCCAATGCTTTTACTAAAGATTTAACAATGTCAGATCGCTCAAAAAATATGATGATTGTGTAACAGACTTGTCAAGCTTCTGTGATGTTGTTCGAATTTTATACATTCTCACATAGACATCATTCAAACCATAAACTAGATTCCTATTGAATAAATAATAATAACTGAATATATATTCAAAGGTGAAGATATGAACAACAAACTTCTATCGTTAGGAGTATTGGCTCTTAGCATGGTGTTTTCTGGATGGGCGCTGGCAGATAACGGGCTGATTGCGATTATTACTCCTTCCCACGACAATCCATTTTTTAAAGCAGAAGCAGTAGCAGCACAGCAAAAAGCTGAGGAACTAGGCTATAAAACTCTGGTTTCCTCGCATGATGATGATGCCAACAAGCAAAATCAGCTGGTAAATATTGCAATTGCTCGTAAAGCAAAAGCGATCATTATCGATAATGCGGGAGCCAATGTAACGATTGGTGCGGTGGAAAAAGCCAAAAAAGCGGGTATTCCATCTTTTCTGATTGACCGAGAAATTAACAAAAGTGGGGTTGCCATTGCTCAGATTGTCTCGAACAACTACCAAGGCGCTCAGCTTGGCGGACAAAAATTTGTTGAGTTAATGGATGGACAAGGCGCTTATGCGGAATTGCTTGGCCGTGAATCAGATACCAACGCCCATGTTCGCTCGCAAGGCTATCACGATGTGCTGGATGATTATGAAGGGTTAAAAATGGTTGCCCAGCAGACCGCAAACTGGAGCCAGACTGAAGCATTTAACCGAACCGAGTCAATGTTACAGGCTCATCCTGAAATCAAAGGGATTATTGTCGGTAATGACACGATGGCTTTGGGCGCAGAAGCTGCGCTAAAAGCCGCTGGTCGGCCGGATGTGGTCGTGGTTGGATTTGATGGCAGCAATTATACCCGAGATTCGATTTTAAATGGCGGCAATATCAAAGCCACCGTTTTGCAACCAGGGTGGCATGAAGCACAGCTCGCTGTGGTTGAAGCAGATAAATATATTAAAACGGGTAGTACAGGTGTTTCTGAAAAACAGCTCATTGATTGTGTTTTGATTGATCAATCTAATGCCAGCAAACTTGATCAGTTTGCGCTGAAATAATAGTTAAAAAAGTAGCGGGGAATATTAATTTCTCGCTACCTCTTGTTAATTATCTAACGAGGTGTGCTGATGTTGAGTATCAAGCATAGGATTGCAATTGTCTGCCTAGCCATGCTGGCTTTAACCGCGTGTGATGTCGTGAAATTAGATGCAAAAGGAAATCCGATAATTCCTGTTGATCCAAAAGAACAACACGCATTTAAAAATATGTCGCCACAAGATATTGCACAGAAAGTATGGCCACAAATTTTAGTTGAAGTTAAAACCAAATCAATTCATCTAAATCAGGCTATTCAAAGCGATAAACAAGAGACGGTTAATTTTTTTGTCGTGTTAGATGGTCAAGTTCTCGATTTAAAAAAAGATGGTTTGAAAAATATTTTAGTCATTAAAACAACTGATGGTGATGTTGCTCTTAACTTGGGCCCGGTCATTTTAAATAATGCTATTAGAGATGCATCTAAAATTATTAATTTTGATGAGTTTAAAAATCAGGTTCAGTTTGC
Source organism: Celerinatantimonas sediminis (assembly GCF_046054195.1). Classification (NCBI taxonomy): domain Bacteria; kingdom Pseudomonadati; phylum Pseudomonadota; class Gammaproteobacteria; family Celerinatantimonadaceae; genus Celerinatantimonas; species Celerinatantimonas sediminis. Next base: position 359,839 of record NZ_JBEQCS010000002.1, on the reverse strand, counting down.
GCGATTTTCTAAAGAACTTAATAAAAAAGCGATTCATAACTTTAAACACCCGGACCAAACATGGGTAAATCAACCTATTCATATTATCGCAGCTATGTCGATTAATAATCATAAAGTCCTTGCTGCTGTTCCTATTTTTCTGGATAGGGGGTAATGATGTTAGAGACTAATCGCGAAGTTATTATGAGAGCTGAAAATATCTCAATGGTATTTCCAGGGACTCGAGCATTAGATAATGTTTCATATAATGTTTATAAAGGTGCGGTTAATGTCATTATTGGCGAAAACGGCGCAGGCAAATCAACATTGATGAAAATTCTTTCCGGCGTTTATTCTCCAACGCAAGGAAAACTATTTCTACATGAAAAGCCCATTACGATTAATAGCATCACGGAAGCGGCAGAATGTGGTATCGGCATGGTTCATCAGGAGCTGGCGCTATCAGAAAATCTATCGGTTGCTGACAATATCTTTTTAGGCCGCGAAAAACAGCGCGGTATTCATCCAATTGACCGCAAAACTCAATACGAAGTAGCAGCTAGCGTGATGAAACGGCTGAAACAGGATATTGACCCCAATGAACTGGTGGCAAACCTTAAAGTTGGGCAAAAGCAACTGGTCGAAATTGCCAAGTCGCTGGTTTATGAAGTGGATATTCTTATTCTGGATGAGCCAACATCTGCGCTTAGCTCAAAAGAAATTGAGATTTTATTTGATGTGATTCGTGATCTTACCGCGCAAGGTGTGTCCATTATTTACATCTCTCATCGCCTTGAAGAGTTAATGGAAATTGGCACATACATCACCATCTTACGTGATGGAAAATTCCAATGTGAAGCAAGTGTTAAGGATATTAGTGTCCCTTGGATTGTCAGAGAAATGTTGGGTAACGATCCGGTTACTAATTTTCTACCAGAAAACCGTGAATTTGGTATAAAAATATTTGAAGCTGCAAATATTACGTTAATTAATGAGTCTGAGCATAAGCTTGTTGATGACGCGAGTTTCTATGTGAGAGAAGGTGAAATTGTTGGTATTTATGGGTTAATGGGAGCCGGTCGCACGGAGTTGTTTGAATGCATTTTAGGTGAACAACACTACAGCGGAAAATTTTATCTCAATGGTAAAATAATTAATAACAAAATACCGACGTCTGATCGCATAAAAATGGGAATAGGGCTCGTTCCAGAAGATCGCAAACAATCTGGAATATTCCCGGTAAGTTCGGTTGCTAATAATCTCACTATTTCTAGCCTCTGGAAACGACTGAGTGGCCTAACTATCTCTGAAAACAATGAAAAAGAAGCCGTTAATCATATTATTTGTGACTTATCTATAAAAGTTTCATCTGCTGATGTTGAAATACAAGCATTAAGTGGTGGAAACCAGCAAAAAGTTGTTATTGGCCGATCATTGTTAACTGAGCCTAAATTATTATTGCTTGATGAACCTACTCGAGGAATTGATGTAGGGGCAAAAGGTGATGTGTTTGAAATGATGGTTAGATTATCTAATCAAGGAATTGGAATTCTTTTCTCAACATCCGATTTAAAAGAGATTATGGCAGTCTCCGATCGAGTGTTAGTGATGTCAAACGGTAAGATTACTGCAGATATTTCTAGAAAAGAAACAACTGAAGCTGATTTAGTTTTAGCGAGCGCGCAAGGATTCTGATTATGAAAACAAATACGATAAATAATAACGTTGGACATCCCAGTTTTAATGTTAACGCCAGTCATATCGGCTTAATGTTATTAAAAATGCGGACCTTTATTGCTCTGTTTATTATCCTCGCTTTTTTTACGATTACAGTGGATGGTTTTTTACAGACCGAAAGTTTAATCATCATGGTTAAACATATCTCGATTAATGCATTTTTAGCTTTGGGAATGACCTTTGTCATTATTACTGCCGGGATTGACTTATCGGTTGGTGCCATTCTTGGCTTTTGTGGCATGGTGGCTGGTTACTTGATTGATCATGGCATTGTCTTGCCGATGTTTGGTATCGCTATTTTTCCAAGTGTCTGGGTGATTGTGCCGATTGTGTTAGTCATTGGTGGCCTGATTGGTGCGCTGAACGGATTTATTATCGTGCGCTATAACGTGGCTCCGTTTATCTGCACTTTGGGCAGTATGTATGTCATTCGCGGCGCCGCAATGCTGTTGTCCAACGGTGAAACATTTCCAGGACTCCAAGGCAATCCTCAGTTAGCAAATACCGGGTTTGAGCTCATTGGTGCCGGGTATCTGTTTGGGATCCCTTATGCAATTTGGCTGATGTTTATTGTCGCAGCCATTGTCGCTTATATCGCTAAAAAGCTGCCCTTTGGTCGGCATGTCTATGCCATTGGCGACAATGAACGGGCCGCTGAACTTTCCGGCGTTAAAGTTAATCGCGTCAAAGTCTGGGTGTACACCATTTCTGGATTGTGTGCTGCGATATCCGGATTAGTCGTGACCTCTCAGCTTGTTGCAAGTAACCCGGCGACAGGGACGTCATTTGAAATGAATGCTATCGCCGCTGTTGTGTTGGGTGGGACATCGCTCGCTGGTGGTCGAGGAACCATCACCGGCACATTAGTTGGGGCTTTTGTTATCGGCATTCTAGCAGATGGTTTGGTCATGATGGGAATTAGCGAATTTTGGCAAATGGTGATTAAAGGCATCGTTATTATCGTTGCTGTGATCATCGATCAGATGCAGAGCAAACTGCAATACAAAGCAGCCATTTCTTCGCAGAAATAACCTATGAAAGACAAAAGAACCGTGTTCTTTTGTCGCTAGTGTGAATATATATTCAAATATGAATATGTCTGGAGGTAAAGATGAATCCATATCGATTTTCGATTGAACAGCTAATACAAAAGGCCAGAGATATTCGCAAGGACATCGTGGTTTTAAACTCACAAAGTCCGGCCGGCGGGCATACCGGAGCTGATTTGTCACAGGTCGAAATTGTCACGGCACTGTACTTTAGATTACTCAATTGCTCAGCCCAAAGGCTCGATGACCCGCAGCGGGATATTTACATTCAATCTAAAGGACATGCCGCTGGTGGTTATTATTGCTGTCTTGCTGAAGCGGGGTATTTCCCAAAAGAATGGCTTAGTAGCTATCAGTATCCAAATTCTAAACTTCCTGGCCATCCGGTGCGCCATAAAACCCCGGGGGTTGAGCTTAATACCGGCGCTCTGGGTCATGGTTTGCCGGTTGCTGTTGGATTGGCACTTGCGGCAAAAAAAAGTGGCTCGCCACGCAAAATTTATGTGGTCACTGGTGATGGTGAACTTGCTGAAGGCAGTAATTGGGAAGCGGCATTAGTTGCTGCTCATTATAAGCTCGATAACCTCATCATCATCAACGACAAAAACAAATTGCAGTTAGCTGGGTTTACTAAAGACATTATGAATACCGACCCACTCGATGAGAAATGGCGAGCGTTTGGGATGCAAGTTACGCAGTGTTCAGGAAATGATATGCGCTCTGTGGTTGAAACTTTAGAGCAGATACAACCGTGCGGCAAACCCAATGTGGTGATAGCGAATACAACCAAAGGCGCTGGGATCTCATTTATTCAAGGGCGCCCAGAGTGGCACCACCGAGTCCCGAAAGGTGATGAAGTGACACAAGCTTTGGAGGAGTTAAATCATGGATAACTCTGAGCATTTAGCCAATGTCATGGTCGAGCGATTTATTGCAGCAGTGAACCGGGGTATTGATTTAGTTCCAGTGGTGGCTGATTCAACATCAACGGCCAAAATCGCACCGTTTATTAAAGAGTTTCCCGATAGACTCGTGAATGTTGGGATTGCAGAACAAGCCATGGTTGGAACTGCGGCAGGCCTTGCTCTTGGCGGTAAAGTTGCGGTGACCTGCAATGCGGCCCCTTTTCTGATTTCGCGCTCTAATGAACAGGTCAAAGTAGACGTTTGCTATAACAACACCAACGTCAAACTATTTGGCTTAAATTCAGGGGCCAGTTATGGGCCGCTGGCAAGTACGCATCATAGTATCGATGACATCAGCATTGTCAGAGGTTTTGGCAATATTGAAATCTATGCGCCTAGCTCACCTAATCAATGTCGGCAGATTATTGATTATGCCATTGAAAAAATCGGACCGGTGTACATTCGCTTAGATGGCAAAGCACTGCCAGAAATCTATCCCGATGACTACCAGTTCGTGCCAGGACAAATTGATGTGTTGCACCAAGGCGACGATATTGCGTTGATCGCGATGGGCTCTACTGGGTATGAAATTGTTGAGGCAGCTCACCAATTAGAAAATCAGGGCATTCATCCATTGGTGATTAACATCGCTTCGATTCGACCCTGTGATCGAGATCGTTTAGCACAATTGCTCAAAGACGTACCTTTTGTGATAAGTGCTGAAGAGCACAATGTGAATGGTGGGATAGGTTCATTAGTAGCCGAAGTTATCTCTGAATATGGGATCCATTGCCAGCTAACTCGGCTGGGAATTGCTGATGGGCAATACGCTTGGGCCGCCGATCGAAAATCACTTCGTGCCCACCATGGTTTTGATGCTGAACATATCGCTCTAAAAGCCAAAGCGTTGCTCACAGGAGGCGCTTGTGTCTAACCCCTATATATTGGCGATTGATGAAGGTACGACTAACGCCAAAGCGGTTGTTATCGATGATAATGCTCAGCTCCTAACCAAAGCAAGTGCGCATGTGAGCCTGAGTCACCCGCAGCCGGGATGGGCCGAGCAAGACCCGGAAGAGATTTTTTCAGCTGTTGTTAAGGTGATGGCTGAGGCGTTAAAAGATTTACCCAAAGAGCAATTGCGTGCCATCGCCATTAGTAACCAGCGTGAGTCGGTGTTGGCATGGGATAGAGTAACAGGGCAAGCTTTGACGCCTTTAGTGAGCTGGCAGTGTCGGCGCTCGGTAGAGATTTGTGAGCAAATTGCGGCTAAAGCGCAATCTAATAAAATTAAGCAAGCGACGGGTTCCTTATTTGATCCTCTTTTTCCTGCCACCAAAATTGTCTGGCTATTAAGTCATCTGCCCAATGGCTATGAAAGAGCTCTGGGCGGTGAAATTTGTGTCGGTACCGTTGATTCTTGGCTGGTCTGGAAGTTAACGGCTGGCAAGTCATTTGTAACCGACTACTCCAATGCATCGCGTTATCAGCTCTTTAATATTCACACCTTGCGTTGGGATCTTAGTTTATTGGATCTATTTCATGTGCCATTGAACTGTTTGCCCGAAGTTATCGCATCAACAGGCATTCGCGGTTACACAAAAAATTGCCCGGGAATACCTGATGCGGTGCCGATTCATTCGCAAATTGGTGATTCTCACGCGGCCTTTTTTGGTCAAGGTGGCTACCAACGAGGGGTTGTGAAAGCAACCTATGGAACCGGTAGTTCTTTGATGACGTTAGTTGAGCCGCAAACCCAAAGCGATTCGCGTATCTCAATGACTGTTGGCTGGCATGATGGCCAAGTTCATATGGCCTTAGAGGGCAATATTACTCATAGCGGGGCTGCGATTGAATATATGTCTACGCTGCTTGGCGTCAATAGCATCGATAAACTCGAGCAAATGCGCCAAAGCTGCCTTGATAAACACTCGGGTGTGTTTTTTATTCCAGCGCTAGCGGGGCTTGGCGCCCCTCATTGGCGGCCTAAAGCAAAAGGGGTGATCTATGGCTTAACCGATTCTTCAACCCCTGAAGTTTTAGCGTGTGCAGCTTTTGAATCGGTGGCGTATCAGGTTGCGGATCTGTTTTTTGCAATGCGTGAAGTCGCCAATATTCCCTTTGAAAAGCTCTCCGTCGATGGCGGTGCTACGAAAAATAAAGCACTGATGCAATTTCAGGCGGACTTACTTCAGGTCCCGTTGATTAAAAATAATGTGTCCGAGGTCTCAGCGCTAGGGGCTGCCTATTTAGCCGGTTTTTCATTGGGCTGGTGGCCTGATTATGCTGCGCTTAGCAAATTACCAAAAAGTGTCGAACTGATTACCCCTAATCAAGACTCGCAATTAATCCAAGAAAAATACAGCGAGTGGAAACAACTCGTACAACGAGTTTGCCTATAAATAAAGGAGCAGATGATGAAAGATAAACATAACCATACGTGCCTTGGTGTTCTGATTGGAAATCGAAACTTCTTCCCAAGCTATCTTGTCGATGAAGCTAGAAATAATATTCAGGCTATCTTAGCTGATATGTCGGTTGAGACGGTCATGCTCAGCGAAGAGCAAACCGATCATGGTGGGGTACAAACATACCAAGATGCCAAAGTGGCAAGCGAACTGCTCAAAGCTAACCGCGATAAAATTGATGGGATTGTTGTTTTATTGCCGAACTTCGGCGATGAAAAAGCAGTTGCCGACTCGATTCGATTCTCAGGATTGTCTGTGCCTGTTTTAATTCAAGCCGAAGCCGATTCTCTGGATAAAATGGGACTTGCCACTCGCCGAGATAGTTTTTGCGGCAAAATTTCATTGTGTAATAACTTACGTCAGTATGGCATTGCGTTTTCGTTAACGACGCAACACGTATGTGAAATTACCAGTGAGGTCTTTCGAGCTGATCTGGCAAACTTTGAACGAGTCTGCCGTACGGTCTCTGCGCTAAAAGGATGTCGCGTGGGCGCCATCGGGGCAAGACCGGCCAGTTTTAATACCGTTCGCTATAGCGAAAAAATGTTAGAGCGGATGGGAATTACGGTTGAGCCGATTGATCTTTCTGAAATTTTTGCCCGGGTTGAGGCATTAAAAGATGATGACTTGCGGATCCTCGATAAAATTGAGTTGCTAAAAAATAACGCAGATACTCAGTTTATTGCTGAAGATAAGCTTGTCATGATGGGCAAACTATTTGTGGTGATTGCTCAGTGGATAGATGACAACGACATTGATGCCAGTGCGATTCAATGTTGGACGTCATTGCAGCAAACGTTGGGGATTAATGTCTGCTCGATTATGAGTGTGATGTCAGGGCAATTGCTGCCAAGTGCCTGTGAAGTCGATGTCATGGGGGCAATATCGATGTACGCGTTATCCATTGCCTCGGGCAATCCATCCTCTATTGCTGACTGGAACAATAATTTTGGTGATGAACGCGATAAATGTGTTTTGTTTCACTGCGGAAATTTTGCAACCGAACAGCTGCACGAACCGTTTATGAGCACGGCTGATATTATCGGGACAACTGTTGGCTGTGAAAATACTTGCGGTGCGATTAACGGGCGCATGAAAAAAGGGCCACTGACTTATTTTCGATTATCCACTGATGAGTTCAGCTCAAAAGTAAAAGCCTATCTGGGCGAGGGCAAACTCGTTGATGATGAACTTGAGACGGTGGGGTGTCGAGCCGTGGTTCAGGTGCCTCATCTGGAAGGTTTGCTGGCGTATATCTGTAATAATGGCTTTGAGCATCACGTTGCATTTAACCATTCCAGCACAGCCAACGTGCTATATGAAGTGTTTAACAAATATTTGAATGTCGATTGTTATTTCCATCAGTAAGCTGTTTCTCTAGCTTGGAATAAAGGTGCACGAGTCGCTGTGAGTGCACCTGAGTTATTGTTTTATTTAATAAATAATAACGCACAATGACTTATATTCAGCTGTTGCGTATGTATGCAAATGTGTATAAAAATGCTAAATTTTCCCAGCTAACTAATGATAAATGCTCAAGGGGTCTGGATGCTGAAAAGAGATGAGCAGCGCCTATTAGTGAAAATAGCGACTCTTTATTACGAACAAGGCAAGAAACAGTCTGATATCGCAAAACAGCTGGATCTGTCGCAGTCGTTTGTATCTCGAGCCTTATCGCGCTGTTTGAAAGAAAATTTAGTCAAAATTAGTGTGATTCAACCAGCTAATATCTATTTGAATCTTGAGGCCCAGCTGCAGAGTCAATTTGGCTTAAGCCAGGCGATTGTGGTGGATGTCGATGATCCTGATGATGAAGAGCAAATCAAAAAATCTATTGGTTCAGCTGCTGCGCATTATTTACAGATTTCTTTGCACGCCGATGAACTGGTCGGTATCTCGTCTTGGAGTAGCACCATCCGGGCTATGGTCGAGCATTTACACCCGATGACGATTAAAGCAAAAGGCGTTGTACAACTGCTCGGTGGGGTTGGCATCAATGGCAATATTCAAGCGACGATGCTGACGCACTCTCTTGCTAGCCTGCTTAATTGCGATTCTTATCTTTTACCGTCACAAAGCATTGAACGGACTGTTGAGTACAAACAGCGCCTTTTGAATACTCAGGATGTTGGTGTCGTGGTGGATATGTTTGAGCAGGTCGATTTAGCCTTAGTGGGTATTGGGATGCTTGAGCCATCTCATCTTTTAAAGACCTCTGGAAACTATTACGAAGCCGATATGCTTCAGGTGTTGGCAAATAAAGGTGCGGTTGGTGATATTTGTCTGCATTACTTTGATGAACGTGGGCTACCGGTGTTAGCCGATGAAGAGGACCCTGTTATCGGCATGGATTTAGCCTTAGTGAAGCGTTGTCCGCGAGTGGTTGCCTTGGCCGGAGGTAAGGATAAAGCGCAGGCAATAAAAGGGGCGCTGCAAGGAAAATATATCGACGTGTTGATTGTTGATTACACAACCGCCAAAACTATCCTCGCCAAATAGTGTGTCGTTTGGATGTGCTTAAGCTTTCTTCAGGTGATGAAGAATGTAAGCCGTTAGCTCAGTGTAACGAGCATTATTTAGCGATGACTAAGCACTTATTGAGCCTGAATAATTCGGTAACGATTTTCGATTGCTCGGGGGCAAGAAAAATCTCGAGTCATTCCTAAAACAGCTTTATCTGCGTTGGTCAATTTAGCCATGACTCCTGCTGGAATAAGGCGAATCATGGCATCAAGATCATGAAAAAGCATTGGAATGCAGGTCCAATCTTGTTTAATTTCGCCCCCGCAGCGTACTATCTGATTGGTTTTCAAATCATGCAGTACGATGTAATAGGGCATTCCGGTGGTGACAATCGTAAAAGGCACATTTTTGTACCAGCGAATTAGCTTTTCACAGTGAGGTAGACAGTAGGTTGTATGCCAACTGTCAATATCACGGAAAATTGTCTGAATTCCAAGTGCCGAATCTTTAAATCGCAGTGGTTCTGTTTTATCCAGACGGCGATAGCGTTTAATAAAGTCGCGCACAGCATAAGCATCGAGGTTATTAGTCATAAATATTAAAAAATCAAATAGTTAATTAAGATTAAAATGGTTTTTTAATGAGCTATCGCTCCTGATTTTGATTAAATTTAACCCGAAAATAGTGAGCGTGGTCAAGTAAAAAATGCACAATTAAGCTTATTTTTTGTGCGTGAAAATGTGTTGTTTTTGAAATTTTTTATAGTTCAATTAGTTATCAAAATTAATATTTAATTGCTCAATTAAATATTAATTAATCCTCTCTTTCCCACTCCTATTTAGTTGGTCATGTGAATCAAAGCCATTTCATGCTGTCGCTGATTGGATGCAAAAAATAATTAACTCTTTGTTTATAATTGATATTTTTATAATTCCACTATTTTTTAGTGGCAGTGATTGAGTACATCGTATTAGAATAACAATCGACTCGGGGTGCCGTAAGGCTGAGAGAATACCCGCATCACCTGATATGGATCATGCCATCGTAGGGAAGTCAGTTTGTTTGTGTGGTCAATCGCCACAAATGTCTGTGTGACAGATGACTTCTTTGCATACTTTGTATTTAAAGGAAGAGATATGCCACACACATCATCTGCCCATCGTATTATTCATCACTCTTTACCTCATCCGTATATTATGTTGCTGATTGCGCCTGTTATCTGGTCAAGTAGTAATATTATCGGGAAATTATCGGTTGGATTACTCAGTCCTTACCAGCTGACATTTTATCGCTGGCTTGTGGCGGTTGTTGTCCTCAGTGCTATGTTCTATCGCCAGATTAGCCATGATTGGGCAAAGCTTATGGCACATAAATGGTGGTTATTAACTTGGGGGGCGAGTGCTTTTTGTGTGTTTAATCTATTGCTTTATGGTGCCTATGCGCTGCATGCCAAAGCGGTTAACGTTGCAATTATTCACTCACTGATCCCAACCTTAACGATTATTTTTAGCTTTTTGTACACGCGTAAATTTGGCCATTATTTGCAGTGGGTCGGCATTGGTTGTTCTTTGTTCGGAGTTTTATGGCTGCTAACATCAGGGCACTTATCACAGCTTTTAAATTGGCATCCATCATTAGCGGATGGGCTCGTTCTAGCCTCTGCCATTATCTATGCGCTTTATTCTTTTGCCTTGCGATGGGCTCCTGATGTGCACTGGAGCTCACAGATGTGGGCAATGAGTTTGGCTGCTTGTTTCGTTGCGGCCCTCGCTTGGGTGGTGCATAGCTTTCATGATTCTCACTGGCGCTTAATTGAGAGCGCTCATCCGAATAGCTCACAACTACTGCAGGCTATCGTATTGATTCTTTATGTTGGTTTGTTTATCGCGATTATTTCCAAAATGTTTTATCAGCAAGGAGCGATAGCCATTGGTGGCGTTCGAGCCTCGGTGGTGATGAATCTATTGCCTTTATTTAGCACGTTGATGGCTTTGTGTGTCTTTTCTGATGAACGAGCTGTATTTGGTTCGGTTCATATCGTGGCACTAATATGTGTGGTGATTGGGATTAGTTTGTGTGAATACGGCGCATATTGTCACCGCCGATATCATCAAAGTAAGTCATTTCTTAAAGCTGAATTTATTGAATATGAGCATCTAAAGTCAAAAAAATAGCTGAAAGCCCGATTTTTTTAAAAAATAACTGCGCGACCCGCGGCCACCTTGATTTGAAAGTTAACCGTGGTTAAGTTTTCTTAACTTATTGGTTTAGCGAAAAGAAATCGATTTTGATCACTTGTTTATAAATGATAATAATACTCATTATCATATAAATACATGATAAGTAACGCTTTTTTTGATTTGTAACATTGATGAATTCTCATCTCAATGGTATATTTCGCGGCGTTGGGGAGTAGCCTGCTTTCATTTTTGAAAGAGTCCGTATCAACATAATTGGCCACATGCCATGGTACGGATGCCTCTCGGTTGGCGAGACCATCGAAATATCCACGTTTTTTGTTCGGGTGCGTGGAGGTTTCGTGGTTGTTGTACCCGAGAGAGAGAATATTATGAATCCAGTTGCTTTTACTGTCCTTGCCCTCGCTATGTCTACAGATGCTTTTGCCGCTGCTATCGGTAAAGGTGCCGCTATCAAAAAGCCACGTTTTGTTGATGCCCTGAAAATGGGGATCTTATTTGGCATTATCGAAGCCATTTCTCCGATTATTGGTTGGTTTGCCGGTCACTTTGCTGCCGGGTACATCGATGCTTGGGACCATTGGATCGCTTTTTTCCTATTGGCCTTTTTGGGGATCAATATGATCCGCAATGGCTGGTCTACTGATGAAGAAGTTCCAAGTGATGACGTGGTTGAAAAAGTAGTTAAACCATCTATTGTTGCACTGATATTTACCGCAATTGGTACCAGCATTGACTCAGCGGCTGTCGGCGTTAGTTTGGCCTTCGTTAAGATGAATATCTGTGTGGCCGCATTGATGATTGGCCTATCGACAACGGTTATGGTGACATTAGGTGTGATGGTCGGTCGTATGGTTGGTAAGTTCTTTGGCAATCGAGCTGAGATTATTGGCGGTGTTACGTTAGTGGCGGTTGGTGTTTGGATTTTGCTTGAAAATACTCACATGTTAACGGCTATCTAATCGTTAAATCGCAGCCTTAGCCTTTTATCAAAATTAAACGCAGCAGTGCGATGCATGAATATTTACGATTTCTCATCGTACTGAATGCTCTGATTCTACTGCTTTTGCCACTTGGAAAGTCAGCATTTTCGCCATCAGATAACTGTGGTGCCGGTTGTGCCACAGAGCTTTTATAACCATCACAATTCTATTGATTCTAAATTCTATTGGCTAACGCTTCTTGGTTTATGCCAAGGAAATCACTTTTCAAAATTGTTATGTTATAACATTACAAATTATTTAATGAATGTTAGAGGTAACTGTTGTATGTCTCAAGTGGCAAACAAACTTCCTGTCACGGTTTTATCTGGATTTTTAGGGGCAGGTAAAACCACTGTTTTGACTCATATCCTTAACAATCGTCAAGGTAAAAAGGTGGCGGTGATTGTTAATGACATGAGTGAAATTAATATTGATTCTGCGATTGTTCGTGAGGAAGTTTCTTTAAACCACAAGCAAGAGAAGCTGGTGGAGATGAGCAATGGCTGTATCTGTTGTACATTGCGTGAAGATTTGCTGATTGAAGTAAGCCAGTTAGCCAAAGCGGGGAAATTTGACTATCTGGTGATTGAGTCAACCGGGATCTCCGAGCCATTACCGGTGGCTGAAACATTTACCTTTACCGATGATGATGGGTTGTCACTTTCAGATGTTGCCACTCTAGATACCATGGTGACTGTGGTCGATGCGGCAAACTTTTTAGATAATTATCAGCAAGATATTCCCATTCAAGAAGCTGGCGAAAGCTTAGGTGATGAAGATGATCGCAGTGTTGCTGATTTGCTGGTGGATCAAATTGAGTTCGCCGATGTTATTTTAATCAGTAAAACCGATCTAGTCGATGAGCAGACCTTAAACAAAGTCTATGGCATGTTGCGCGCTTTAAATACGCAAGCGAAATTTATTCCGATTCGTCATGGTCAGGTCGATGTGAAAGAGGTGTTAGGAACTGGCCGATTTAGCTTTGAACAAGCTCAAATGGCACCTGGTTGGTTAAAAGAAGTTCGCGGTGAGCATATTCCTGAATCAGAAGAATATGGCATTGAGAGCTTTAATTACGTTGCTAGACGTCCCTTTCACCCGCAAAAATTTAGTGATTTTATCGATGATATTCAACAGTTTGGTAATTTAATCCGTTCCAAAGGATATTTTTGGCTGGCGACTCGCCCCGGACAGGCTGGTTTGTGGAGCCAAGCAGGCGGAGTTGCGCGCGCTGAACTAGCGGGCTTTTTCTGGCGAGCTATCCCTAAAGAGCGTTGGCCTGATGATCCGGATTTTCGAGAAATGATGAAAAATGATTGGGTAGAGCCTTATGGTGATATGCGCCAAGAGTTAGTGTTTATTGGTCAGAACTTAGCGCAAGAGAAGATGATTGCAGCTCTTGATACCTGCCTGCTTAGCGACGAAGAGCTCACCCAAGATCAGACCTACTGGTTGTCGCTGCCTGATCCGTTCCCGAGTTGGAGTTAAACATGCAGGTGTTAGATAGCAAAGAACTTGCCCTGTTTGAAAATAGAGCCCCGCGCAGAGCAATGTTTGCGCATGAGCCAACGGTATTAGGTAATATCTACAACGAAGAATGTAATTTAGCGGTTTGGCAACGAGACATTAGCACAGATGTTTTGCAAAGTATCAGTGATTGGGTTGCAAGTGAGCCAATGATTGCGTTCACGCAGATTGCCAGTGCGGATAACACAGTGGCAAAACTTGCTAAAGCCTATGGTGAATCGCGCCAACTAGTGGCTTTTTATCAACATATCGAGCAGCTTGTTGATATGTTCTGCTGTTTATTTGATTTAAAAGAAGCGGGGGTTAGATTAACGCGTATGGATACTCGAATGTGCCCGCGTTTTCATGTTGATAGGATCCCATGTCGGCTGATTACCACCTTCCAAGGGCAGGGAACACAGTGGTTATCAGATAACGAGCAAAATTTTTCGCACTCCTCACAACCTGTTATTTCACAGTTAAATCGTACCGATGTGGCTTTAGTTAAAGGCTCCGGTTGGCAGGGCAATGAAAATGGTGCATTGATTCATCGCTCGCCTGCTCCGATGGGCCATGAGCAACGCTTGTTGTTAACTCTTGATTTTACTTAAGTAAATAGGTAAGCATTTTGAGTAAGGTTTGTGTAGCATAAAATTATGTATACATATCGTTTACTCGATATATTAGGTTTTGCCCATTTTAAAAGTGACTGTCGAATGAAGATAAAATTATGAGCAACGAAAAGGTCTATCGCAAAAAGCCTGTTCAGGGACGCTCTCTTACAACTGTTGATACAATCTTACAGGCCGCTTCTTTGCTTCTTGAAAAAGAAGGCGAGGCTGCCATTACCACCACTAATGTGGCGCTGCGCGCTGGTGTCTCGATTGGTACGCTTTATCAGTACTTTAAGAATCGGGATGCCATTTTATTGGGGATCGCCGAGCGCCAGAGAAACATATTGAGAAAGCACATGCAGCGGATCCTATCTCGTCCTGGTGCTTTATCTCTTGAGCCTAACCGAGAATTCATTCGTCTGTTAATTAATTCATTTGCCTCAAGACGCGGTGCAAAGCGTCAGTTTGCCTTGCTCGCAAGCATGATCCTTGAAGCTCAGCACGCCCAGCCTTTGCTAGAAGAGATTGTCGCAGTTGTGTTAGAGCATTGGGAATTTCATGCGCCAAGTTGTGACCAACAGATGATTCAAACTCGGCAAGTCAAAGCATTTGTTATGACTCGAGCTATCTTAGGCGTTTTACAACGCGCCGCGATTGAAGATGTCTCGTTTATTCAATCGCCTGAATTTGAAGATGCCCTTTGTCAGATTATCACTACTTTTTCACCTCAATTAGAAGTTTAAAATGTTTAATAAATAACCAAAAACCTGAAGATGAATTCAATAAGAGAACTTTAATTTTATTTTTATTCTGTTGTAATAAGCTGAAATTTATATAGTTTTTAACATGCTTAACCAAGCTAAGTAGCATTGGCTAATGCGAATCGACAAACCAGACAGTGACCGTATGATCAGTTGCTAAATATGTCTGTTAGTCGGAGGCTGTGTGTTAAACATTTGCTGTAAGTGCGGCTCTATTTCAGCTCAATCGTCCAGATTCTTTTATTTGGGTCGAGCTATTCTTATTTCGCTGGTGGCGGTTATTGCGTTAGCCGGGTGCAAGCCTAAAATCAATCTTCAATCTAACGCTAACCTGAATGTTGAGGTTATGTCTGCCAAAGTTGCTGATGTCCCTCATTATCTTGATGTCACCGGTCAAGCCAGTGCATATCATCAGATAGATATCGTTGCTAGGGTCGCCGGAACGTTGCAGGCGATTCATTACACCGATGGGCAAAAAGTTGCAGCGGGCCAGTTGTTATTTGAGATTGACCCGGCAACTTATCAAGCGCAACTGAGCCAAGCACAAGCAAGATTAGCACAGGCTAAAGCGACTTATATTAATGCCCAGCAGAGCTTGATTCGTCAGCAAACACTGCTTAAACGGCATGTTACCGCGCAGTCTGATGTTGATGCAGCAATAGCTAATCGCGACAGTGCTAAGGCGCAAATTCAAGCCGCTCAAGCTGATGTTGCGCTCGCTAAACTTAATCTCGGTTATACACGAATCAAAGCGCCTTTTAGCGGCGTGGTGTCTGCTCACCTTGAAGACGAAGGTAGTTTAGTCGGACAAGGTTCTCCAACCAAGTTAGCAACCCTCGTCCAACAGAGCCCTATCTATGTCGATTTCACTCTAGCTTCTGCTGATATCCAGCAAGTTCAAAAGACGCTAGCAGGCAAACCTGTCGATTCACTGTCGGTACTGGCAGGTATAGGCGAACAGACTCATTATCCGCTAGAAGGGTGCTTAGATTACATGGCGCCAAGTGTTGATAATCAAACGGATACTCAAGCATTTCGTGCGGTTTTTGATAATGCGACACATACCCTTCTTCCCGGTCAATTTGTTCGTTTAAGGCTTAAGCTTGGCCAGTATCACAACGCATTATTAGTGCCTAATCAAGCCATTGGTACTGAGCAAAATGGACGTTTTGTCATGGTGGTGAACAAGGATAAAAAAGTCCAGCGCAAAGCCGTTACGGTGATGGCCGGTCCTGCTCACTGGCAGATAATCACCAGCGGACTTAAAAGTAGCGATCAAGTTGTGGTCCGCGGTATGTCTGGTTTGAGATCTGGAATGAGTGTTGAACCTCATCAAACGGATGAGCCGCTAAATCTATTCTCCACTGACAAAGTTTCTCCTGTGGTAGGCAAATAGCATGTTTTCTAAATATTTTATTGAACGTCCCGTTTTTGCCAACGTAATCGCATTGGTCACGGTTTTATTGGGATGCGTTGCATTTATTCAGTTGCCTGTTTCGCAGTACCCAGATGTCGTGCCCCCTACAGTGCAGGTAAGTGCGATGTTCCCTGGTGCCAGCGCTAAAACGGTGATGGAAACTGTTGGCCTGCCCATTGAACAACAGGTCAATGGTGTGCCTGGCATGCTCTACATGCGCTCGACCAGCAGTAGTGATGGTCAATATAAATTAACAGTCACCTTTAAAATTGGTTCAGATCCGGACCAAGATGCCATTTTAATCCAGAATCGACTTTCTGATATCAACGCTAAATTACCTGATGCGGTACAAAATCAAGGGGTGAGCGTTCGTAAACGTTCAACCTCGATACTTGAATTTATTACGCTTTCTTCATCTAAGCCGCAATATGATAGCTTGTATTTGGCCAATTATGCCCGTATTCATCTACAAGATGAGCTATCTCGGGTACCCGGTGTGGGAGACGTCAACATTTATGGTTCTGGGACATACGCCATGCGTGTTTGGCTTGACCCGGATAAGTTAAACGCTGCGGGATTAACGCCTAGTGACGTGATTAAAGCGATTCGTGCTCAGAGTCAAAATGTTGCATCTGGCGCACTAGGTATGCCTCCGCAAATGAGCGAAAACGGTTTTCAATATACTGTCAATGTAGACGGCTCGTTAGATAAGGCCCCTGATTACGGCAATATCATTGTCAAAGCTAGTAGTGATAATGGTGGCCGGCTGGTTCTGGTTAAAGACCTTGGCCGAGTCGAGCTCGGTTCAAATAACTATGGGCAGGTGTTTCGTCTCAACGGTAAACAAACTGCTGCTTTAGCAATTTCACAGCTGCCTCAAGCCAATGCGCTTGATGTGGTTAAAGCCGTTAATCAAAAAATGAAACAGCTCTCAGCGGATATGCCAGAAGGCATCCACTATAGCGTTCCGTTTAATACAACGACCTTTGTGGATGCTGCCGTTCATGAAGTTTATAAAACTCTGATCGAAGCTTGTTTGATTGTTTTTGCGGTCATTTTATTGTTCTTGCAAGATTGGCGAGCAACTTTAGTCCCCGCAACCACTGTGCCCGTGACTATTTTTGGTGCCTTCGCGGCAATGGCTATCTTGGGATTTTCACTGAATATGTCGACGCTATTTGCGTTGGTATTGGTGATCGGGATTGTCATTGACGATGCGATTGTCATTGTTGAGGGAACGGCCAGACATTTAGAACAAGGTTTGTCGGGGCGTGAGGCTGCAATTGCCGCTATGCGCGAGTTATCAGGGCCAATTGTGGGCATTACGCTGGTATTGTTGTCGGTCTTTCTGCCATCTGCCTTTTTACCCGGTTTAACTGGTCGTTTATATGCGCAGTTTGCGTTAGTGATTGCCTCTACTGCCTTAATTAGTGCGATTAATGCTGTGACCTTAAAACCGGCCCAGTCGGCATTATGGATGCGAGCGCCAAAACCTGCTGAACAGCGCCTGTGGGTCTTTCGTTGGTTTGAAAAAGGTTTTGCCAAGCTTGAGCGAGGTTATACCAAGTTGTTGGCGTGTTTGCTTAAACGTCCAATCACTGTTTCTTGTGCTGGGTTAATCTTGGTTGCACTTGCGATTTGGGGCTTGAGCCGTATTCCTTCGGGGTTTTTACCACTTGAAGATCAAGGCTATATGGCGGTGGCAGTTTCACTGCCTGATGGTGCATCTTTAGCTCGCACCGATAAAACCTTGCAACAGGTCGATAAACTGGTACATAAAGTTCCCGGTGTTGATAGTGTTGTAACTGTTGCTGGGGTTTCATTAATTGGCGGCAACTCACCAGAGTCTAGTTCAGGTTTTGCTTATGTTGTGCTTAAACCCTGGGACGAGCGGGGCAAAGCAGAGTCGCTGCTGCCAACGTATTTGGCCCTTCGTAAACAGCTTAGCTATCTTAATGATGGTACTGCTCTGGTTATTCCACCGCCTTCAATCACTGGTATTGGTAATACTGGCGGATTTACCATGCAGGTTGAATTGCGTGATGGCAGTTTTGATTTTCAGCGTCTAAGTAAGGCCGCTCAACAGGTTGCCGATGAGGCTAATAAAGCTGGATTAGCTGGTGTGCGAATGACGTCTAACTTTTCATCGCCACAATATGATTTATCTGTAGATCGGCGCAAAGCAGCCACTTTAGGCGTTAATCTTGACGATATTTTTAGTGTGCTAAATGGTTATTTAGGCTCTTCTTTTGTGAATAACTTTACCCGTTTTGGTCATACCTTTCCGGTATATGTTCAGGCTAAATCGGACGCACGGTTATTAAGCTCACAAATCAATCAATTAAAAGTAAAAAGTGCCAATGGTAAGATGGTGCCTCTTGGGGCGCTGGTTTCATTAAAACCCGAGATTGGTCCATCGTTGATTACTCTCTATAACCTCTACCCAAGTGCCACGATTATAGGGCGGACTCAAAGCAAATTAAGCTCTGGGCAAACTATGGCTTTGATGAGTAAGGTGGCCAAAGAATATCTCCCTCAGGGGATTGGCCATGATTGGACTGATATGTCTTATCAGCAGAAAATTGCCGGAAACCAAATCTATTACGCATTCGCTCTGGCTCTCATTCTTGTCTATTTTGTTTTGGCGGCTCAATATGAGAGCTGGTTTACTCCGCTTGCTGTTGTTTTATCCGTACCTCTGGCTTTGTTAGGAACAACAGGTTTGCTGCTGGCTATCGGTATTGCTAATACCCTCTACACCCAGATTGGCCTTATTTTATTGGTGGCTCTGGCAGCTAAGAACGCAATTTTAATCGTCGAGTTCGCCAGAGACTTACGCCTTGAGGCGCAACTATCTCTAAAAGAGGCCGCATTAAAAGCTGGGCAATTGCGGCTTCGACCTATTTTGATGACATCTTTGGCCTTTATTTTGGGAATGATCCCATTGGTGCTCGCCCATGGCGCGGGTGCTAATGCGAGTAAATCAATAGGGATTTCAGTGGTGAGCGGCATGACGGTTTCAACTATTTTGAGTGTATTTGTTGTACCGGCATTCTTTATTATCTTCCGCGCGATGGAAGAGCGCTGGTATTCTCGCCATAAGCATAAGGCTTAAGGTTATCCTGGCAAAAGGGCCGCATAGTCAAGAAATAGGCTATGTGACCTTTTTCGCATCTGGCTGGGTATCTAATTGATTTGATTAAATTATTAGTGAGATAGCAGGGTAAGGATCTCTGGGATTTTCTGGCTAGATAACTCAGACAATTTGCCAAATAGTGGATCCCATTGTTCAATTCAAAGCGTGGCTATCAGCCCTTCTCTTGCAAATGGGTCGTTATCGACTAATTGGCGAACGTCTTGTTCACTTTGCGCATGAAAAATCAGAAAACCTGCGCGAAGGCTTCCTGTCGTTAATGGCCCCGAGGCGATTAATGTTTTCTGGGCAATTAATGTTTGTAAATATTCAACATGCTCAACGACATGTTCTGCCCACTCAGGACCATCAGGATGTTCCATTTTTACCAGATAAATACTCATAGATGTGTCTCATTTAGTTAGGGACTATGAGTATAAAAAGTTAATCGAGACGAAAAAGGGGATATCAGTTGGGTCACAAACACCTTAAAGATGTGAATACCGTGTCGATACGGCTCTGTTGATAAAAAGCACTGACCAGAGCAAGTCAGGGCTTGTCATTATTGGTAATAAAACCGCTTAAAATCTAAGCACACTGAAAATTAATCAAGCTCAGCGCTTATTGATGATTCGCGATGATATGACAT
Organism: Celerinatantimonas sediminis; assembly: GCF_046054195.1. NCBI lineage: Bacteria > Pseudomonadati > Pseudomonadota > Gammaproteobacteria > Celerinatantimonadaceae > Celerinatantimonas > Celerinatantimonas sediminis. The sequence continues at coordinate 339,977 of NZ_JBEQCS010000002.1, read as the reverse complement.
CATGGTGAGGCATTAACAGTGGGCTATGAAAGCGCTTCGCAATTTAATCGAGAGTTTAAACGTTTTTGGAGCGAACCTTTGGAAATGAAAAGCGGCAAATAAAAATAACGGTTGCATTAACCCTCCGACGCAATTCGAACCATTGCGCGCGCTGCATTAAAAAATCCAATAATTATAGATATTTATTGATATCGCATTCGTCATATTGTGCAGGGTCTAAAAACTTATCGGCGTATTTTTTATAAACGCCACTTTGTAGCAGCAACTTGAATACATCAGGATCCAGTTGCTGCTCGTTAACCATCTGGGCGAGAATGTCGAGTGCCTCACTGAGTGTTTTCGCTTTTTTATAGGGCCTATCTGCAGCGGTTAGGGCTTCAAATACATCCGCAACCGCTAGAATTCTTGCCTCTATTGGCAGATCTTCTGCACTCAGCGCTCTTGGATAGCCTGTGCCAATGAGTGTCTCGTGATGTCCTCCCGCAATATCTGGCACTCTGGCAAGTTCTTTAGGCAGAGGTAAAGACTCAAGCATACTAATCGTGGCAATAATATGTTCGTTGATACGAAATCGGTCTTCAGTGGTCAGTGTGCCGCGAATAATCGAGAGGTTGTAAATTTCCCCAATATTAGCGCTGAGAGTTGGAATCGACATTTTGATTTCATCACTCATTTTGTATTTTGGGTTATGCAGCCATTTAAATTTATGCTGTGGCTTATTCGCCAGTAGGTATTCTGTTGCGGGAAGGTCAGCACTAGGGTATTTAGCCGCCTCTTTGGCTTCAAGAGGGGAGAGCCCCAAACGGTCATCAAAGTATCGAGTCCAAGTGATGGAGGCAATCTGGTGAATGCGGGCTATTTTGGCTTCGTCCATATGTTCGCTGCCTACATTACACTGAGCGATGAAGGCGAAATCATCTTGAATCTGCGCCTGTTTTTCTTCAAGTAATGTGTCTAATAATATTTCACTTTTGCCTTTAGCTCGTCCTTTCCAATAATCGATTTGGGCATCGCGCCAGAGCACTTCAAAGCGCGTTCTAATTTCATGGATACGGTTATAAATTGTTTCTAATTTTGTTCCTTTATCAATGATGTGTTCAGGTGTGGTGATCTTGCCGCAATCGTGTAACCAAGCTGAAATTTTAAATTCATATTGTTTACTTTTATCGTCAAAGTCGAAATCTTTAAAGCCTGGTAAATCGCTATGGTTGGCGGCTTGTGCAAGCATGATTGCAAGATCGGGTACACGAGCGCAGTGCTTGCCTGTATAAGGCGATTTATCATCGATAGCTTGGGCAATCAGTTGGATAAATGAATCAAGTAACTTTTGTTGTTGCTCTTGGTGTTTGGCGATGGATATCGTCATGTTATGAAGTGAATTGGATAGTTCATTAATTTCGGTAATGTGGCTTTTTACCCGTTTTAAAGCATTAAACTCGCGATGCTTAATATGACTATTTTGAATAGATAATTGTTTGACTGGCTGCACAATCATTCTAGAGAAGTAAATTAAAATTGGACTCATTAAAATGAGCAGTGACAAAGTTAATAATAATGAGACATATACTTTGACCATATAAGGGCGTTGAATATCTGCAGTTGGGATCATAATCCCAATGTAATTTTGCTCTCCTAAATTGGCTTTCATCTGATGAACATAAATTGTGTAATCCTTATTATCAATTGAAATGCCTTCAGTAATAACATTCGGCGATGTAGCACTTAACTGTTTGGTAAGTTTCGTAAAAATTGTATGAGGAACAACTCCAGCCCAAAGGGCCCGTTTTATTTTTGAGGTTGATGATTCATCGAGCCATTTAGCTTTAAGGTAGGCTCTTTCTTGAGTAGTGATGGCTGCAATAGCTTTATCTAATATACGACGGAGTTGTTGTTGATTCTGATGCACTAAAATAGATAAATTTTGATTGGTGTTTAAAATATGCTCATTAGGTAACTCATAGATATTTACATCATTAATTTCATGAATATCAGTTAAATAGCGTAAAACTTGCGTTGTATCAATGGCTGCATCGGCATGTTTGTCTTGCAGTGCTAATAATTCATCCATGCTATCTTTAACTTCAAGGATATTAATTTTAGGATAGTTTTTTTTAACCAGCTCAACTAGCGCCCATCCTTTGGGAATGGCGACTGTTTTGCCATTAAGCTCCTTCAACGAGGTAATGTTTTTCTCATGAGTTAGAACAGCAATAGCTGTTGTGAGCTTTATATATGGCTTTGTGTAAAGTCCCCAACTTTTTCTATCTGGCGTATTGATGATTGAATGTAAGATATCAATATTTTGTTCTTTAAATAAAGAGGTGAGTTGGCTCCAGTTATAGCCATTGGAAAAGATGATTTTTAGGCCAACTTTTTTAGCAAGTAACTTAACCATATCAACTGAATACCCTTGAGGGGTCCCATTACTTGAAAAATCAAATGGTGGCCAATTTAGCTCACTGGATACAATTAATTTACCAAGGCTATGAATATAGTTTTTTTCCTCATCAGAAAGAGGAATGGGTTTAACTTTTATAAAGGCCGCTTGTTCTGCTAATTTAAGTGAGCTAGTAATGGTATTTCCATCTCGATTAAAGAGAATAGTTTCAGCGTGATTATCCACCCGATTATTTTGTAAATAATGACCCAGCGTATTTAATGAGATATCAGCTGCGATGACATTTTGAGTGCCAGGAATTCGCTTGGCGTAGGTTACCCCTGGTGATTGGGTATTATTAAATAGGTAGGGGGCTGTTTTTATGACAATATCTTTGGCTAGAGCATTGGTATACCACGGACGAACATTTGCATAATAATGGCTGTCATCGCTTTTCTGGTGGTTTAGTTTGAAGTCACTATCGTAGTAGAAGCGCTCCCTTATTCGTCCTTTAGCTGTGGCATGTATATGAATAATAACCCATCGGTCATCATCATTAGCGTCAAGCTGGTGCCTGGCTATGTCACTGCTGTCTAAATTGACCAGTTCATAAAACTCTCCGTTAGGATAGCCCATATACATTGCGTACAAAAATGGGACCTGACGCATGGCTTGCATCATCATCTTTACTAAATTGCGTTTTGCTTGTGAGTCTGTTGATTTTTCGGTTTCTAGGTATTGCGATAACAGCATCAGCACCGCTGTCGCGCGGTTATCAATGGTGTAGATCTCTTTGCTGACTGCTTCAGAAACATGGGTAAATTGTGTTTTAGCCGCATCATGTGCCATTGACTGAGCAAAGTAATATTGTAACCCCAGAGCAACGGCAATAATTAAAACTGATAACGTAATAAATAAAGAGAAAACCGTCACTCTCATACTAAACGCTATATGCTTAAGTTTATGCATCTTCGAATCTCGTATGAATGGGTTAGAACGATGACCGACCTAAGTAATAACTATAGATGAAGATCTTTAACGATTTGATTTAATAGAGAGAAAATTTAGATTCTAAGAGCCGTGTCAATATGGCCGTGACTTGTTGCACCAGTCATAACGATTTATGCGACAGGGCCCACAGAATAACGGCGTACCAAGGTCGGTTTATAGAGCCGGCTGTTGGAGGTTTTAAGCTTAGATTGCGCCAGAGCTAACTTATCGCTAATAGCGATGAAAAATTTCAGCCAACTGGCTGATTTTCGGTGCAATGTCATCGGTGTGAACATTGCCATAACCTAATACGATGGCTTGCCATGAGCGTTCAGTAGGGCTTTGGGGTTCATAAAAACTCATGGGCCGGATTTGGATGCCTCGCGCTGACGCTTGAGCGGTAAACTCTTGTTCGTCAATGCCGTGTTGCCAACGCAGCGTGATATGAAGCCCAGCCGGCTGGCTGATTATTTGTACGCTATTAGCAAAATGGCGTTTGATAGCCTCGCTCATAAGCTGATGTTTAATGTGATAAAGCCTGCGCATTTTTCGAATATGGTGAATTAAATCGCCTTCGCTAATAAAATCTGCCAGCGCTAATTGGGTGTGGATAGGGGAGCTGCCTGTAAGAGCATCTTTGATGCTTAAACACCGCTGAACAAGGCTCGCTGGCACAACTAGATATCCGATTCGAAGGCCGTTAAACATCACTTTGCTAAATGACCCAACATAAATAATACGCTCGGCTTTTCCCATCTCACTGGCAAGCCCTTGCATGCTTGCATAGGGCCGGTGAGCAAATTGAAATTCACTGTCATAGTCATCTTCAATAATCCAGCGCTGCGCTTTGTTTGCCCAGTCGATGAGCGTTAAGCGTTGATTGACATCAAGCGTGGTTCCCATTGGATATTGATTACTCGGCGTAATATAAAGCGCTTGAGCGGCGCTTTTTACAACCTGGCTGACATCAATCCCGCTAAAAGGGTGCACAGGCAGCGCTTGTTCTTTAAGCGCGAGCAAAGTCAGCGCTTTGCGCATTTGTGGGTATCCTGGTTGTTCCATTAACAGTGTTTCACCTTGGCGAAGCGTTGCCATCAAAGCGATACTCAAGGCTTGCTGCGCGCCAGAGGTGATAATAATCTGATTGCTCTGACAATGAACGGAGCGACTCGTTGCTAAATAGCTAGCAATTGCGCTTCTAAGAGTTGCGAGCCCCTGAATATCTTGAATCCCTAATAGCGATGGGCGGGCGCTATGGCGCTGCATGAGCTTTTGCCATTTTCGATGTGGGAAACTTGCCAAATCGGCAATGCCTGTGGTAAAGGCTCGATTACGTTGCTGCTCGTCTATGTCATGAGCGACAGATGGGGAGATAAGTGGCGCAGGGACATAGCGCTCAGGCAGCTCAACCATGACATAAAAACCAGAACCTGGTTGAGAGCGAATATAGCCTTCAGCAACCAGTTGATCATAAACCGCAATCACGGTATTGCGGCTAAGCGTTAATGCCTGGGCAAGCTTTCGAGTTGACGGTAACTTGCCCATCTTCGGCCATAAGCCGCTCACTATTTTTTCACGAATGGCTTGAAACAACCGCTTTTGTGTGGAGCTGTCAGCGTTGGCGAGGGTTAAATCGCCAATATCGATAAGCTGCATAACCGGATCCATAAATAAGTTAAAACTGGTACTCAAATACCATCCAATTTGTATTTATATTGCAATGCAAACCAAATCACAAATGGAGTTTGAGCCTGATGATGTCATCCACCCAACGTAGCAAAATTCGAAAAAGTCCAAAGCGAGCAGTCTTCGATGAGCAAAAGCTCTTTGAAATTATCGATGAAAGCCTATTGGCGCATATTGCGATAATCGAAGAGCATGGACCCATTGTTATCCCAATGCTGGCTTGGCGCTGTGATAGACACGTTTATATTCATGGAGCCAGTAATAGCCGATTGCTGCGAGAGCTAAAACAGGGAAAACCGACCTGCTTAACTTTCAGCTTGTTTGATGGTTGGGTGCTGGCGCGCAGCGCGTTTCATCACAGTGCTCATTATCGCTCGGCCGTCGTGTTCGGGGAGTTTGCAGAGGTTAGTGATGAGCAAGAAAAAAACCAAAAGATGAACCATTTTATTGAGCAGATTGCTCCTGGGCGCTCGATGCAGACCCGCGCAGGTAATCGCCAAGAGCTTGCGGCAACCACGCTATTAAAAATGCCGCTCAATGAAGCGTCGGTCAAAATCAGCAATGGCGAAGTCAACGATGAGAAGGCGGATATGGACCGTGCGGTTTGGGCTGGCTATTTGCCGTATCAAACCAAAGTTGGGCCACTGCAACCAGCGGCTGATTTAACCGACGGCATTGCAACGCCCGATTATAGCAGCGCTTATTTAGAGCGCTGGTATAAATAGCTGGTATGAATAAAAGAAAAGACGCTTGATGCGTCTTTTTCTAGATTGATTAGCCTGGGCCATCGCTTGCGGCAGCGAGCAGCGGTACAACAATGTCGCTGATAGGCGTTGCAATCTGATGGGCGCGACCTCGGCGCTGAATCACACCGTTTCGAATATCCCATTCAAGCGGTTGGTTCGCGAGTCGATCGACTAAGATAGACGTGCCAATATCTGGGGCGTAGCCTTTTAATACGCCAACAATTTCATCAGGAACGCCATCGGTCAGTTTTGCACCTTCAGCGCGGGCCACTTTTAAACATTCGTCCAGATAAGCATACGCCAGCTCAGTGATATCATCTCGAGCAAACATTCCCGCGCGTCGAGTGGTCAGCACCATTAATCCAGCGACTGCATTTTGCAGTAATTTGCGCCAAGCGATAGTGGCAAAATCAGTTGATAGGTCAACACTACAGAGACTGTCTTTAAGCGCATCGGCGATGATCTGGGTATGCGGAGTATCCGGTAGCGTTAGACGCGCTTTTTGCCGAAGCCAGACAGAACCGTCAGGTTCTTTTTGGGCCGGAAACCAAACAACAGAAGGTAACACGCTCGCACCAGAGCTAAGTGGCGAGAGCGATTCTTTTTGCTCGACACCATTTTGCAACGCGCAAACGACTGTGTTTTCATTACACAGTGCTTTTAACCACGGGGCTGCGGCATCCACTTGCGTGGTTTTTACCGCGACAAAAACTAAGTCAACGGGCTGCGTAATTTCATTGGGATCTGTTTTGACAGGTCCAGGGACGACAATATGTTGGCCTTCAAATTTAAGCTCTAAATTGTCTTTAGCCGAGCGTCCACAAATAATCGGGGTATGGCCAACTTCATGCAGTGCAGCTGCAACTGTTGTCCCAATCGCACCAGGGCCAATCAGGGCAACGGTTAGTTTTTCAGGCATTTTTGTCTCCTGTGTAAACCACCTTTAAGGCGAAATTTTTAATTATTAACATTTACTTATACCAGCTTTAAGTGGTTTGCGGTAGCGAATGAAACCGACAAGCAAGTCATTTATTGAATTGAATAGCGAATACTAATTTATTTGTAATTAATAAATTTGGATGACATCGCGTTTGTTTTATTCAGTGATTTTTATTTGCTTGCGTTTTTAGAATTAAAATTGGTCAGTTATGGTGCATCACGCACTGTTTTGGTTAAGAATATTTGTATCATGCGTTTTTAATTATATGATTTTATATGGTTTTTAAAAACTAGGGTTGGTGCGTAATTTGCTTATAACTTTAATATGAGGTTTTGAATCAAGATGATTTAATTATGGAAATTACACACAGTACAGATATGGTAAGCCAAACAGAAAGGTTTAATTTCTGGGAAAGTATTATTTCTGATAATTACGTGCGGATTCATTGTGAGTTAAAAAATCAGGATAATAACCTGTTTAAAGCAAAGTTATCGCAACGAAAATTTGGTGACATCCTACTCAATGATCACCAAATGAATGTATCGATGCGTTACCATAGAGAAGAGAGCGATATTTGCCAAGATCAGCGTCAGGATCTGCAGTTTATATTATTGCTTAGTGGCTTTGGCCAGATCTCTCAAGAAGGTAGAAGCGCAGATATTAATACTGGGGATATGGTTTTATATGATTCATCTAAGCCATTTTTATTAGATTACTCAAATAATCACCGGGCTTTAAATATTAAATTCCCTAAAGAGTTAATTCATAACAATTTGGGAGATATTGAGCCATTTGTTGCTAGAACGGTCAAAGGTAATAGCGTCATGGGAAGTCTCACTCAGTCCATGATGAAAGAGTATGCGGCATTACCTAATTTAGCGACACTCTCATCTGAGGTCAGGTTATCTTCAGCATTGCTTGAGGTTCTATCAACTGCTTTAGATGTTGAATTTGCCGGCCAAATTGATTTAAACCAACGCAAAATCAATCGGCTCAATAGTGTCAAACAGTCGCTGCTTTTGCACATCGGAAACTCTGAGCTGAATGCGACCGCAATAGCGCAGATGAACAATATGACGACACGAACGCTCAATCGGCTGTTTGCGATTGAAGGCACAACCGCGATTAAATGGCTCTGGGAAAAGCGGCTAGAAGAGTCCTATAAGATGCTTCGGGAAGGCAAAGTTAGCCGAGTCTCTGATGTTGCTATTTATTATGGTTTTAATGACTTTTCGCACTTTAGTCGAGCCTTTAAAAAAGCTTTTAATCAAACTCCCAGACAGATTCTTAACCATAAAAAATAAAAACAGATGAAAGCTACGATTAAGTGTAGTTCTCTCTGTTTTTATATATTGAAAATTAAATAACAGGTTCTTTATTGAGGGGCAATGAAATCATTGTTTCAAAGTCGATAAATCGTTCACTATCACTTGATATAGCTGTTAGTTGATTACTAAACTCTGAATCTTCAGCAGAGCGATAGGTATAGATAGATAAAGCATCAAAGTCATCATATTCGGTAGTTGTATAAGTATCACCAATCTTCTGTGGTTCTCGAATAGGATGTTGAGTGTAACTAATTAGTCCACGCGCATTCCCTGCCATTACTTTTTTATGCTCATTATATAATTTAAAAAATGTTTCACGACTCATCCCTGGTTTACGTCGAAAAAGATAAGCAACAGTATGCATGTTTAACTCCGGTTTTTTATAACTGATGAAATCATTTTGCGCATTTTTTTTATTTAAAATTGTCTGATACTGCCTTTTTTATTGACTGATTTTGACAAAATTTGAATTTTTCAATATGTCCTGATGAGTAAAGTTATTTGTCTGTTTTAGTCAAGAATAATACTAAGGTGAACGGTTAAATAACCTTATATTCATATTTAACTGTTGAAATGGACTTGCTATGAAAAGCTTAGATAATGAGTGGAAGCTGGTGTTATTGCTTGCTTTGCTATTTGGAATTATAGGGCTAGATAGATTTGCGATTGTTTATTTATTTCCAGTGATTGTTCCCATTTTGGGGATTGATAACACGCAAGCGGGAGCTATCGCTTCAATTTTGGCATTAACATACGCTATCTCAACTTGGTTGTTAGGGAGCTATTCAGACCGCCATGGCCGTAAGGGCGTGTTAATTTTCTCGACAGTCTTTTTCTCTTTAATGACTTGGGTTACTGGGGTGGCGAAAACCTTTGGCTCAATGTTAGCGATTAGAGCATTGCTGGGGATCGGTGAAGGCGGTGTGTTTAGCACCAGTGTGGCTACGATTTCTGAGAATGTAAAACCACATCGTAAGGGATTAATGATGGGGGTTCATCAGGCTTTTTTCCCATTATTAGGCATCGGTTTAGGCCCGATTATCGCCACTCAGTTAAATAAATATATGCCTTGGGAAGCGGTCTTTTTTGTGGTTGGTATCCCTGGAATGTTGCTGGCATATGGCTTACATCGAGTCATGAAAAATAAACCAGTTGAAAAACCGGTAGCGAAAAGTGCTGTTCCACAGACAAAGTCCGGTATGTTTAGCGTACTTAAAGAGCGCAATGTCTGGGTTGCAACCCTTATGAGTTGCTGCTTTCAAAGTGGATTGTACGTTTTTTCAACTTTCGTCGCTTTGTACTTGACTAAAGTGGTACATATAGAGCTGTCTGATGTTGGTTTTATTATTTCAGGTTGGGGATTCGGTGGAACTCTTGGAATGATCATTATGCCGTCTTTATCCGATCGTCTAGGCCGCAAACCTGTTGTATTTTTCTGCTCTGCTATTTATTGTGTGCTGATGTTCATCTTTGCTTTTAGCTCTTCTCTTTCTGAAGTCGGCATGTTTTCGCTATTAGCATTTGCCGGTATTTTTGGCTTTGGTTTGGCGCCTATCTACCTTGCGATTATTCCAGCTGAGAGTGTCCCTGCTCATCAGTCTGGGAGCGCGGTTGGGATTCCAACAGGGGTTGGCGAAATAGCGGGTGGTGTATTAATGCCGGTTATTGCAGGTGGCTTGGCTGACCTGTTTGGTCTGCATATTACGATGGAAATCGTTGGTTATGCTTTTGCCATCATCGCTGGGTTATCACTGCTGTTCCATGAAACAGCGCCATTGAAATTACAACAACGACAAATGAGTGCAACGCTCAACTAAATTTTAAATGAGTTCATAAAGCCTGCTTAAAGCAGGCTCTTTTCAAGAGCAATTAAGGAGTATCTATGTCTGATTCAAAAAATCTTCGATTACATTTCCCTCAGTGGCAAGGTGGCGATAATGAAGCGTATTATTTTGGCTCTCAGCTACTTTCGTATATAGCGCCACCTACAAATGGATTGGTTGAAACAGTTGATGTTCCAAAGCCCGATGGGAGTGCTCAAGTTGAAGAAGGTGGGTTGAAAGGCCGCTCGCAAATAATCAAGCAGGCTAAACAAGCCCAGCAGTTAATTGATAAACATCAACCTGATAGCATTGTCGTTTTAGGGGGAGACTGTTTAGTTGATTTAGCACCATTTGCGTATCTTAATAAAAAATATGATGGCCAATTAGGTGTGCTGTGGGTTGATGCCCATCCCGATATTTTGACCCCTGAGCAGTACAATCATGCTCATGCAATGGTGATGGGGAATTTAATGGGATTTGGTGATGAGCAGTTTACCGCTCTCGTTGAACGCCCAATTGCAACAGAAAACGTGTTATATGCTGGATTGGGAAAAACCTTAGATTTTGAAACTGACTTTATTAAAGAGCATCAGTTAGATTTCATTGGCCCTGAAACGCTTAATCAAAGTAGTGCTCAGGTTATTGAATGGATAAAAGCCAAAGGCATAAAAAAATTAGCGATTCATTTTGATTTGGATGTGATGAGTACCGCTGATTTTGGCTCACTGTATTTTGCTGAACCGAATGTCCCTGCCGATAAGTTTGACGGTTTAACGCAAGGTGCCATGCAGTTTGCTGCAGTTCAACAGTTGATCTGTGATGTTGCATCAGTTACTGATGTGGTTGGGCTTGGCATTACCGAGTACTTACCTTGGGATGCGATGCGCTTGCAAAATATGCTGAAGCAATTCCCACTGTTAAATCGTTAAGCGGTAAAAATGATGGTTTAATTTAAGCACAATTAAACCGTCTTTTCCCAATTTAGAACAATTAGAACGCAGCTCTAGAGACATTCTTGGGCTGATTATTCTCTATTGCCGAGCAATACCTGCAGAACATGTTCTAAATGAATTTCCATGACTTCTTTGGCTTGCTTTGGATCTCGGTTATAAATGGCGACAGTAATGTCTTCATGCTCTTTTTGTAAGAACAGTGGAAAGTCGCAGCGTACGTAATGTTCTTCCATCGATTGAAAGCGGCTGTTATGGCGCTTGTTCCAAAGATATTCCATCATATCTTTGAGTACTTCATTACCGGACATTTCGCTGATTAACAGATGAAATTTTCGGTCTTCATCTAAAAATTCTGCATTGTTTTGCTTTTTATTGACCAGCACTTTGGTAATTTGGCGCAGCTGTGCAATTTGTTCATCTGTGGCGTTTTCTGCGGCGAGCTCTGCCATCATCCCTTCAAATTTTTTGCGAGCTAGCATCAGTGAGCGGATACTAAAGTCATCTTTATCTTTTTGATTGAGCTCGTTTTGCTCTGGTGTTTGCTGGAGAACATAAACCCCATTGCCTGGGCGAATTTCAATCCATTGGGTGACTTCCAGCGCAATAAATGCCTCTCTGACGGATGAACGACTCACCCCCAGCTGTTTGGATAAGTCTCGCTCTGAAGGCAGCATCTCTCCGGGTTTAAATTCGCCGTTTCTTATATGTTCTTTTATTAACTCAGAAATCTTTTGATAGATCCGCTGCGTTTGAACTTTTTCGAGCTTCATTGTTGTACCACGATTGTTGTATTTGTTTTTATCATGCAGATAACCCAAAGAAAATTTACGTTAAAAGTCCCGCCGATGATAGGTATGAATTTCATTTTTTTGCCGTCTGACTAGTGCCTATCAATACTTTTTAGTTTTTATAACGGGTTTTATTCCTAGTGTTTGCAAAAACGGAATATTTTCTTCGGTAGACGATTCTAAATTTGTCAGTTATTTCGTCAAGTTAGCGTTCATGATGCCTATGAATCGAAATGAATAATAGTGATTTGCATCACACATAATTCTGATTTTTATCTAGATAATGGCCTGGTGGACTGACCACTGGTCCAATGCATTTGTTGTAACTTGAAAATCAAGGATTCGTTCATGGATAAATTTATAGGACATTCGACTGAGGCGGCGGTTCCTCATAAAACGACGCGAATAAAAAAGCTGCAGATTGTTTTTCTGACTTTGATCTTTTTAGGCGGGATCATTAACTTTTTGGACCGAGGATCGTTATCGGTTGCTAATGAAGCAATACGCAGTGATTTAGGACTTTCAGCGACGCAATTTGGTTTATTGCTGTCAGCATTTTCACTGTCTTATGGCATCTTTCAGCTTCCCAGTGGTCTTTTGCTCGATAAAATTGGTCCGCGTGTCATTTTAGGGGGCGGGTTACTTATTTGGTCCGTGATGCAAGCCATGGCTGGGGTTGTGAACAACTTTTCGCACTTTATTATGCTCCGTATCGGCCTTGGGGTTGGTGAAGCGCCATTTATGCCATGTGGCGTTAAAGTGATTAACGATTGGTTTAGTGCCAAAGAGCGAGGGATCCCGGTTGGTATCTTTAACTCATCAACCACAATTGGTCAGGCTTTTGCTCCGCCAATTTTGGTCGCCCTGATGTTAGCGTTTGGCTGGCGCATCATGTTTGTCATCATCGGTGTGGCAGGGATTGTTATCTCTGTGTGCTGGTTAGTTTGGTATAAAAACCGCGCGACATACCCACTGACTCAAAGTGAAGAAGAGTATTTAGACGGCGAAGATAAAACCGACTCTCATGAAAAAGCCAAAGGGCTCGCTTTTAAAGAATGGCTGGGCTTGTTCAAATATCGCAGTGTTTGGGGCATGATCCTTGGTTTTAGTGGTGTGAACTACACAGCTTGGTTGTATCTGTCTTGGTTACCCGGTTACTTACAATCAGCGCGTGGCTTGAGCCTTTCAAGCACCGGTATGATTGCAGGGATCCCATTTTTGTGTGGCTCGATAGGGATGCTGGTCAACGGGTTCTTGTCGGATAAACTGGCGCAAAAAGGTTATTCATTAATCAAAACCCGTAAGTCATTTATTTGCTTAGGGCTGGTTATCTCGGCATTTTTCACTTTGTTGGTGGTGCAAGCGCAAACAACCGCATTAGCCGTTACCTTCATTAGCTTAGCGCTGTTCTTTATCCACTTTGCTGGCACATCTGCCTGGGGCTTAGTGCAAGTGATGACGCCTTCGAAAATGGTGGCATCGGTTAGTAGTATTCAAAACTTCGGGAGCTTTATTTTTGCCTCGATTGCCCCGGTACTCACCGGCTGGGTCGTTGATACAACACATTCATTCAACCTTGCGTTGGTGATTTGTTCATGTGTCACCTTCGCTGGCGCATTATGCTACTTCTTTGTGGTTAAAAATCCGATTAGCGAACCACAAGCATAACTATTTAATAGAGCCGTAATCCTTTTAAAAGCAGTCAAAACGCCCGATGAATCATTGGGCGTTTTTCGTTAAAGAGCGCCCCTATTGTCGCTGCTAACCCTCAAAGTTAACTACCTGGCAAGCTCATTTGTTCGATGACAATAGTATCTGCGTTTGCTTTACCTTAATGGTGTGGTTAAAAGATACAGCAACAATACTCGAAGCTTTTCCCTTGGTGGGATACACTACGCGGCAATTAGAACAAAGCGAGAATCACGATGGCCTCAACAGCTGCTGCACTGCATATTTTGGTTAAACATAAGAGCCAAGCTGAAGATATTATTCAGCAACTGAAAAAGGGCGCTAAGTTTCAGACCCTTGCCAAAAAGTACTCCACTTGCCCATCAGGCAAACGTGGTGGCGATTTAGGCGAGTTTCGCCGTGGCCAAATGGTTCCAGCTTTTGATAAAGCTTGCTTTAGCGGGGAAATTCTTACCCCTTTGCTGGTTAAAACCAAATTTGGCTGGCATGTGGTGAAGGTGTTGTACCGTACCTGAGCAAGAGACATGAAGTATTAACTCAGTATTGGTATTTATTTATTCTAGAGGAAGTGATTGATTGCACGAATATCGTATTCAAACATGAAAATAGTTTTATAAATAGAACATTGAATAACCAAGAACTCTAACTAAAGATATAATAGGGTTCTTGGTATAAAGGCCATCATAGTTTTATATGGTTATTCTTTATCAATTATCAATAACTAAATCTGATATTATTTTCTGAAATTTTGTAACTTATTCTAATAGTCGTAAACCTTAAATAAATTTTTCACCTGTTGCTTCTTCAAATTCAGACACCATCTGTTGCCAAGAACTATGGATATTATCTGTTAAACTGAAGAGCCCACTGCGACCAATGATATAAATATCTGGTTTTGCATCATAAATGACTTTCCAATGTTCTTTATTGGTTGAACCATCCATTTCAATCAGATAATGGTAATCGTGATCTTCACGGAGTTTTTTTAATTCGCTGATTTTTTCGAGCATGTACTCGAGAAATCGCTGACCTGCAAATCCTGGATCAACAGTCATAACTGTGATTTTATCAAGCATATGGATATATGGCAGAATATCACTAACGGGAGTCTCGGGATTTAATACTATACCCGCCTTGAGCCCAGCTGAATGTATTTGGTCAATCAGACGGAATGCTATGCCATTCATTAATTCAGCAGGCATACAAATGACCTCACATTTTATATTAATAAGTTGCTGCACCCAAAAGGTGGGATTGGATACCATTAAATGTGCTGACATTTCTTTATTAGTTAATTTTCTGGTTTGCTCAATAAACCAGGGAGATAAACTTAGATTGGGTACAAAATGACCATCCATTATATCGATATGAAATGAGTCGACATGGTTATTCAGAAAAGTTATTTGCTCTTTAAATTGATCAAGGTCCATTGTCATCAATGATGGAGAAATTCTAATACATTCAGTCATATTTATAACATCCATTATTTAAGGGGGAATAGATTAATCATATATTAGAGTAATAACTGATGCTCTAATATTAGAATAAATTGTATTATTCTAGTGGTTGTAATTTTACTTTGATTTAATCACTTATATAAAATTTGTAAAAATATAAATTGAGTGTCAGCTAACCTTAATATCATCCAATTTTATTTCTTCTTCTTGTTCATCGGTATCTATAATAACGTCCCGATGAACCTCTTTTTTGATGAGCGCGTAGATAATACCAGTTACTAATATATTTACTAGTAATGCCATAACTCCAGCCATAGGATGTGACATTGTCGGAAGCATTAATAATCCACCAAAAGGCACTGTAGCATCTGCGCCATAAATCATGGTAACTGCTCCACCGCAGGCTCCACCTATTGCTGCGGCTACAATACCTCGGATTATATCGTTCATAACTATTGGAATAGATCCTTCTACAATATTGACTATTCCCATAGGAACAGCTGACTTTAATGTTTCGATTTCCTCATTGTTATAAATGTTTTTGCGTAGAATCTTGCTAATAAAAAAGGCAAGTCCAAAGCCGATAGGTGTTGCAGTGTTAACTAACTGTAATGCTGTAATTGGCTCATTGATGCCTTGTGCCTGAAGAGTAAGAACGAAGGCAAAGCATGTTTTATTGATCGGTCCACCAAAATCCAGAATACATAGCGCCCCAATTACTGCGCCGATAACTAAGTGAGAGGAGGTTCCCATGCTTCGTAAGAAAGATGTCAGACCATTAGTAAAAATACCAATAGGGGTCCCAATAATATAGATCATGATTAGGCCGCTGATTATGGATGCAAAGAAAGGAACAATCAATGTCGGCATTAATCCCTTGGCCCAATTTGGAACTTTAAAATATTTTATGATAGCAAGAGCAAGATAGCCTGATATATAACCACCAACCATACCGCCGATGAAACCTGCTGTAATAGCATTAGCTGCCAAGCCTACGACAAAACCAGGGGCAATACCGGGTTTACCAGCAATCGAACCAGAAATTCCACACGCGATTACAACGGGTAAAAGCCCAAGTGCTTTTCCTCCTATAGTGGCTAGTGCTTGCCATAAATCAAATTTGCCTGAAACCAGCGTACTCTGAGCCGAACCACCAAAAGCCATACCAATAGCAATAATAAAGCCTGCTCCACAGACAATTGGAATCAAGAATGAGATGGCCGTTAGCAGATGACCTTTCGGATTTGCTGCTTTCCATAAGTCTTGTATACTCATAAATAAAGCCCTCTATTTCTTAAGGAATAATTGTTAATGAAACAATTATTCCTTTACTAATTCATGCAACTTTTCAATAAGTTTATTTGGAGATTTAATTGCTGTTTGTGTTGTTACTTTTACTACTTTCTTTCCAGCAAATCTCTCTTCACCTGAAACTTTTACATCGACAGCTAGTAATACGATATCCGCTTTTGCTATTTCATCATCAGTTAGTTTATTCTCAATGCCGATTGTACCTTGAGTTTCAATTTTGACATTATCTCCGGCTTTTTTGGCGGCTGTCTCAATTTTTTTTTGCGCAATATATGTATGGGCAATACCTACAGTACAGGCAGAAATTCCAACAATATTCATAATAATTCTCTTATGTTATTTTATTATTTTAACTGCATGAAGAAATTAAAAATAATAAATAGTTATAGTTATATATTTACTTCAGCTTGAGTGTTAAAAAGTTGAATGATATTTTCTGGGTCATCTTCAACTAACAGTTTAGCAATTACTTCATCATCTGCTAGGGCACTAGAAATCTGTGTTAACAAACGAATATGGGTCGTATTTTGATCCTCTAAACGGACTGCAAATAAAATGATACAACGGATGTCACTACCATCTAGGCTTTCCCAAGGAACTTCTTGTTGGGTGCGTCCAATAGCTAGTGTAGTATGATTTACTGATGCAGATTTCCCATGAGGAATTGCAATATGATTTTCAAATCCGGTTGAACCTTGATCTTCTCGTATCCAGACATCTCGAATGAATTCATCTTTATTACTAACTGAGCCATCGTTAACTAATAAATCAGTTAACTCCTCAATTACTTCTCTTTTATTTTTAGCTGTCATATTTAATTTTATGTGTTTTACACTGAGTATTTTTGTTATATCCATAAACCACCATCATTGAAGTCAAATTAGGATTGGGCAATAGTATATGCATCACCAGCTTGATGAAGCTTTTCTGTAATTAGTTTGTCAGTAATTCGTTGCAGATCTGCATCATTAAGAAATGCAGTTACATGTACTACTGGTATTTCCATTTCAGGTACATGAACTGTAGAGATGATTAGATCTGGCATCATTTCCTGGCTAGAATTTTGCAAGTTATCGGATGGCACTGCAGCAACAATTTTCCAATCGGGAAATGCTCGTAGAATTCTACTTTTAAGCAAATGCGATGTGCCTATCCCAGTGGAACATACTAATAATACGCGTTTATGTGTAATCTGGCGTTCGATTGCCGCCTGAAAATGTACAGCTAGGTAGCCTATTTCATCATCAGACACTGCTTGTTGAGTATAGTTAATAAAGACATCATTCACTACAATACGTGTTAAGTGATAGACATCTACTAATTCATTTTTAATATCATCAAGCAATGGATTATGAATAATAATTTGGTAATGAAGCCGATTAATTAACGGCCGTATATGTACCACTAGTCCTTCATATAATTGTTGGTCTTGGTCAAGTTTTATATTGACTAACAGTGAAAAGTGATTTATCAAATGTACAGTGATATTATGTGCTTCATCACTAAATAGCTCTGTATATAACAAGTTACTACTATTATTTTCGACTACTAATACACCAGATGAAATAATGTATTGATAAATAAACCATACTTCATCTTCAGGCAATGGCAAATCAATATGTTCTTCTATTTTAGCTACCATCTCCCCTGCAATAATAAATACTGGATCTTTTAAATTTTGTCGAACTGCATGTCCTAGATTGTCCAGTAAATTGCCTTTAATCCGGCGATGCATCATAATTAAGATATGAGTAAATATATTGATATAATAAGGTTCACCTAATGGGTATGCCAATGTATGTTCCATTTCCTGCAATAGAGCTTGAACAAAGGCAACATCGTCCTTACCAAAATATTGAACCAGTGCTTTATAGCTGCCTGGATCTAACCTAGATTGGTTTATGAGACCAGGATCCTCGTGATTTATTAATCCATTAATCAAGGTGGCCATCGCTTGACGTATATTTTTTTCATTACCTTTAATATGGGTTCCACTTTTACTACGAATTAACTGCAATCCAAGTGGAGTGATCCATTCTTCAATTATCCTCAAGTCATTGACTATAGAAGCATTACTAATAAAATATCGGTCCGATAACTTGTTGATTGAAGTATTTTTTGGGGTCTCACTCAGTAACCAAGATACAATTTTTATCCGACGATCATGTCCCATAATGCCATCAGAATCATCATTCCCACCATTGATCTGTTTTTCCAGTTGTAAGAGATCTGCTGTGTTTTTAGCTACTAATAACACACCTGTTCCTGCTTTTTTTTCTGCCTGTATATTCGAGTCTGCAAGATAGTCATTAATCATTTTCAGATCACGCTGAATGGTTTTTTGAGAGACATTAAATTCTTTAGCTAGGCTCGTTAACGTGACATATTCCTGTTGCTGTAACAAGAAGCGTAATAGTCTGTGTTGTCGTGAGGTAATCATCTTCATTCTTTACCCTTAATTACAGACCAAATTAATAAATATGGTTAGCTGTTTAGTATTTGTATTTAATAAATAGTTTCAATAAATATTCTATATGAATAAATATAAGAGGAATTTTATAACACTACAATACTAAAAATTGTCCATAGATCTGGACAATTAACAAACACTAATACTCTAATTTAGTTAATAAATGTGATATCTGTAGAAAAATTTAGAAAATAAATAGCAAATATTAACTTTTGAGTAAGTTTTATTGATTGTTATGCCTATTCATAATAACAATCCTACTGTCTTGATTTGGCTTTGTTTTTCGGAGCGATCATACTATCGCATGTAATTGCCATAATGCCTAAACAACATTTCTGGTGAGGAGTGGCCCATTTGTTCGACTAGCCACTAGAGATTGGCGCCAGATGACATGTGACGACCGGCGAGGGTGTGTAGGCAGTTGTATGGGCGGCAGTAGCGAACACCTGCTTTTTTGAGTGTTGGGTTTCCAAGTTTTTTGCGCACTGATTCGTTGGTTGCCAGTGTGTATTTAGTCTCGGATCATGAAATATATAGTCGCTATGTAAAAAGGTGTGTTCTTTTGCTGGTGGAGGGTAGGTATTGCTTCTCTTTTTAACTCGAGCATCAGTTCGGTTTGCTTGAGTTTTTATTTTTTAGGCAATAAAAAAGACGCTCGAAAACGTCTTTTTGCAATTTGGTGGAGCTGGGGGGAGACTCCTGCTACAAATAAAAAATACCATATAAAACAATATTTTATAAAATACAAAAGCTGTCGCGTAACACCTCGTAACAGGCTGTTTAGTACCACAGCTCTGTTCATTGCACATGACTATGTCACATATACTAATATATTGCCAAACTTGCTTCACTAGGCACGGAGTTGTTGCCAAGTCAGATTAAGATATTTTATAACCTGAAACGGTTGGATAACTTCAATGATAAGTTTCCACTATTTTAGTATAACAGTCAGTAAATTAGTTGGAGTAAAAGCTGTTGGGTTAAGTGGTTTAATTGACCTAAATATCATTAAAAATTGGAAATTTACCGTCACTCTATCAGAAATAAATCATTTTTTTAGGAAGGTTCTCACCATTTGTAAAATCTAATCGAGAGTAGTAGCTGACTGATATTATCCCTGTGCTAGGGATAGTGGATTGGTGAAGTAATTGTGTTGGAGTATAGGAAAGATTGATTGATTGGTAATGTATACCCTATCCTAATATATACTCCTATCTCTATGTATTACTTCTGTTCTTATGGGGTATTATCTTTAGACCCAGTAACAGTGTGTTAAGTATTGATGATAAATCTAATATGGAGGCCAGTGAGGTACTAAATTGTCTGAATCTTCAGTTGATAAAACAAAACGTAAAATAATCGATGTAATGCACAAGTATCAGCCATCGTATCAAACCTCTTTCTTTTTCGATCATGATGATGCGTTACTTGTGCCGAAGGCTTTCTCTAGTATCCGAACACCTTTGAGTGAAAAATTTTCTAATGCTGTATGTATTTGGTGGTTGCGTTCAATTAAGAGATTTGGACCAGTTCAACCGATGTTTCAGATATTTTCAACTGCTAAGCTTGATAAGCAAGTGATACAAATCATTACCAATAGATTAGATGGCTTTCCTGAATATGTATTACGACAGAGGGCTATCACCCCTGAGAAGTTAGAAAGTTGGACTGAGAAGGTGAAAAAACAGAAACTACACGACATCGAAAAGCTATTTGGGAAGAGTAAGATTAAACGTTGGTCTGTCACAAACAAGAAAGCTGCTAAGCAACTCGATGATGATTGATCATCAACTCGGGTGTTAAACAACCTCCCTTTTTGATTCATCAGAATAACAAAATTAAATTCAGATTAACAATCTTCTCTAAACGGCTCATAGGGCGTTTCATTTAAGTATGTTGTACAGTTGTAGCATAATGCCATAGAAGTTGCTAATAATGGCTGTTTGGTGTCTTAAATCAACAATATAGACTAGTAGTGAGCTGTGTTTTGATACGGATGAGATAATTAGAATTAATTAGGTCATAATTTGGCTATATTTTAGCCATTAGTAAATATATTCTGAATCAATCTAAGTTCAATATATCTCACCAATACCCAGCTATCAATCACTTTATCTGTTCTAGCCATTGTATAAGATCCAGAAAGCTCTAGCTGGTGGTGTGATGAGTGTGCATCAATTTGAGCAACACTATCATATCAAGCCATTTAACATCTCATCATCACAGACAAACACGTCTGGCATGATATTTAACATTATAGATTATTAGCATTATATCAAATTGATATTTTTGTTTATGAATTTCATTCTCGCTGCTTTCTGTAAAGACTGATTTTTATACTATCAAGAGCGGTTTCCTTCCATGAAGAAATAATGTTTCTTGACGTAAGCCATTTGACTAAATTGAGATTTTCTTGTGTGATTTCTAATTTTGGAATGTGGAAGCCAGTTGTTATCTCAGAATATGGTTGTGGCAGTTTAACTAAAATATTACGTATATCATCATTTGTCATAAGTGAATGACATTTGTTAAAAAGTGAAATTTGCATCTCTATAGGTTTGGAATGAATTATCAGTTCTTGAGCAATATTTCCATCAAGATTGGATATGTCGAAGCTGTTGCTGTTGTTAATGATTTTTCCTATAAGTGCTGCTCGTTCGGGATGATCTCCAATTGTTTTTAGGTCGATTAATCCGACTACTCTTTGCTTATCTTCATCATTAATCTCACTTTTAAGAAGTTGTTCTAAGAATTCATCATCTAATTCAAAGTCACTAGGATCATTTAGGTAGGTATCAATGTTGGCTGTAACAAATAATACCTGTAAACTTTCGTTAGGGGAGAGTGAATCGAGATTCTTTTTAGTAAATGAAATTTTCTTCTCGGTTATCAGAATGATAAGCTTAGCGTCATCAACTCCTTGTGGGAATGTTTGGAAAGGGTTTGGTAGGTTATGGATATATTCACCATAAGCTGTATTTGAAAGCGCATTAGCATGGAAAAGACATATACGCAGCTGCTTTGAGGAAGAATCTCTGGGGATTGGTTGTTCTAGGATAACTTTACGAATATCATCTCTATCCAGATAACCGAGCAAACTATCTTCCTCATATTCGGGGTTTTCTATAAATGCAAGACAGTTTGTCCAAGTAGCTTTGACCTTGTTTATCCTAAACAGCATTGAATGTAATCGATTGGGTACATCTTTGATATTGGATAGTAAAGTTATTTGCTGTTCAAAAAACTTCTGAAGAGAATCTTCATTAAGCGTATCGTGACAAGCGATTTCAATAATGGCTTGTTCATCTTCCTGCGAATTAGCGGGGAGTTTCAGTAGTATATTGTGCAGATAACCGTTGAAATTTTGTTCTATTTGTTCTTTTAATGTTTTGTTACTTAAAGAGCATATGGTAGTGAAGTTGCTTTCACGTATTCTTTGGAGATCATCCTCTCCTAGAATTTTTTGATAGATGTATTCGATATTTGGAATAGTGACTTCGAAAAGTCCTTCATTAAACATTGCTTTTATAATTTCAGAATGTTCACTAATTGTGGGTATATCTTTGACTTTAAAGTTAAGAGATATAAGATGGCTTGGTTCCATCTCGGGGAGATATGTCAGAATATCGGGAAGGTTCGAAGCTACAAATTTTGGTAGTGTTTCGAAATCTTTTGCGAGCTCTTCGAGCATTCCTTCTTGTAAATTAGCAATCAGTTGGGTGATATGGTTAGTATTCTTCGGACTAGCAATCATTGTTGGGACAAGCTGCTGCCATTTATTGGTTAGTTGCGAAAGCAACTTTTTAATACATTTACCACTGGTATAATAGGCTTCAAAAAAATCTTCACAGTTTTCAAATTCAGATGATATGTACTCAAAAAGCTTTTGTAGTTGTTGGCTGTACTGGACTTCATTGTGCAATAGGGTATCAACGAGCTTAACGTTTAAAACATAACTTTGCCTAAAATCTTCATCCCTCATAGATGCAATAACTTCTTGTGAATTATCAATTGGAAAGTTAGGCTCGGGTGTTATAAATGCTCGTATTTTTATTAGAAATTTGTTGTCATTAGGCGATAAACGGCCTGAGTGAAAGAGTGACGTGTATTGATAGTATGTATCATCTATATACCCTTCTAAGATTAAAAAACGAGCAAGTTCATAATGTTCACCAAGAGTCTTGAAATGCTCCATAGTTTGGTTACTATCTGATTGTAATATGTCCTTGAGTTTAGCGGTACGAAGCTGAGTGATTTTTGATCTTAGGTTCCGTATTTTGTTAATAATGTTGCTTTTGTTATCAACAGCTTTATCTTCGATCACTTTCTTGCGTTGTTTATAACTATTTCGGGAATCTGAATCCAAAGGATTATTACTCGATTGTATAGGGTGATTGCTTCGCTGGTATCTTATACGAGAATCTTCTAACAATTGGTCAAATAAGTTGTGACTGGTTAATTTAGAAAGCGCAATAAGTGTGCCATTATGAGAACCTATATTGATGGTATCTGCTGGGAGAGCTTCAATAATATTCATTGTGTAAATTTGCCTTAATTCTTTTAGGTTTTCAAAAACTTGCAGCTCAGTGGCTTTAAGCTGTTGTTCAAGCTTCTTAATCTCTGCCCTATAATCCGTTTCCCTTTTATTAATTAGTATGTCTCGTAGATTCAATATAGCGGCAAAAGTACCCTGTTTCCTATGTAGCTGCTCAAAGTCACTCGGATACACGTTTTTATAAATCAATATTGCTAGAAGCTTGTCTGCATTGAACAGTGCTTCACCATCAGTTTCCAAATTGGTTACATAAATTGTATATTCATTAAAAATATTTTGAATTAGTCGTAGGTCATTCAGATATTGCGATACTTCCCTTAAAAACTGTCGGTCAAGGCGGTCATCCAAATCTAACCTTATTTCCTGTTCTAAAACCATGTCTATTGAATTTGCTGTACTAATAATTGGTATGACAGGAATGATAAATTCGAAGAATTTAGTTCGATCTGTGCTTATAAACATGCCATCACGTAAAGCATAGAGAAATTTAATAGGGCGTTTTACTCCAGCATTCTCATTGATGAGACTATTTATTTCCCGTAACGTTACAAATATTTCAGCATCATTAAATCGGTCTAAGTCTTCGATGACTACAAGCCTGTATTTGGTTGTTTGGAAAAAGTAGATTATTTCGTCAAGATGGCGATTAAGTATCGATGTTTCATCACTGTACGCGGGCTTTATTTCAACATCTTTTAGTGAAATACTCTTGATCGATAAGCCTAAGCTGGTGATATAGATATGATGTAGAATTACCCAGAAAAATATTGCAGCAAACGCTAGTATCCCTATCTGGGCTAGTTTAGTATGCGATAATGGGACAAAAAAAGAACTGCTGATAATATCAGTTCGTATATGAAACACATACCAACAGGCAAGTATTCCTAACATAATGAATAGAGACTTAAAAATTGCGCTAAAACCAGGAACTTGGATTCTTTTGAAACGAGATAGTGGAAGTTTATTTGCATCAGCGCCATACAACATCTGCTGAAGGATGCTTCTTTCTATCTCTTGACGATCCACCCTCTCTTCTTTTTCCTTATTAAGGCTATTGATATTGCTCTTGTCTTCTACATTAATGTTAGAAATGAACGAAGCGAGAGATATATGAAGAGCTGGCGGTTGATACTTCTTCAAAAATACCTGAATGATACTGCTTTTCCCTGACCCGTATGGGCCAGTTAAAGCGATGTTTGAGACTTTTGGATTGTTCATTGCATATAAAATTGCTTCGGAATATATGCCCGTTTTGTCAGCTTTATCTGTTGGGGCTAGATCTACAAACTTTGGTTGTTTATCCGTGGATTGTATTCTTCTTTCCAGCCAAGTCGCAGAATTACGCAGGTATTTAGTAGCAATCGAGAATATTAGGGATGTAATAGCCATTCGGGATTATCAGAACCTTTAAAAAACAAAAAATGAGTAGATTACAATATTTAATATAATATAAATTTTTTCTTTTAGATTCATGAAACTAGTGAGTTACAGCTAGCAACAGGCTTGCTTGTTAATATGACGAGGTGCTATCTCCTAGGGTTTATGGAACATTTATTCTTTTCTCATGAAGCAGTACAAATATTCAACATTTTAATTTCGTTCAACCCTGATAATCGTCTGCCGACTCACATCATACTGACGTGCTAGCTCAGATTTAGATACTCCCTCTGCTAGCTTGTGTTTCACTTCCTGTATCTGTGGCTCTGACAGTGCCTTAGAGCGTCCTCCTTTGCGGCCTGTACGCTCTCTGCCTGTCTGTAGCCTATCCACTATAACGCTATGCTCAAGCTCTGCAAAGACGCCTAATAACTGTGTCATGGCTTTTTGCATCGGGCTTTCACTGTTTGTATCCACCTGACCATCCAATGTTTTGACATGAACACCTTTAGATTGCAGTGTTTGAATGGTAGTGAGAATTGCATTTAAGCTTCTTCCCATACGATCAAGCTTAGTGAGAACAACAACATCACCATCTCGCACATAGTTAATCAGTTCATTAAGGTGCTTCTGATTCTCATCTGATTTGCCTGATTGCTTGCCATTAAAAATCTTAGTACAACCAGCAGCTGATAATGCCTCAAGTTGAGCTGATAAATCTTGGTCATGAGTGCTGACGCGTGCATAGCCGATAAATGCCATTGATAACCCCTGTTCACAACTTAATAGTTACGGACAGGATGATAGCATGTGTTCAAAACTTTTAAAATAAAAATATCGGACATGTACGAAACTAATTTATACAATAGTACGCTATCGGCTTCGAAGAATGAGACTTTATATGTCATTGATTGAGATTGTGTGTATTTTTGAACATTATGAACAAACATAACTAATGGTCGTTATTTGAACAATTTATGTTGAAGCCGACTCTGACTAATTTAAGCGGTTTTAGATATAATCAATTATGATAATTTATCTAAACCTTTTCTCAAAAAGTCTGCAAGTCTCTTTTTCTGAAGAAGATAAATAACTGCTTCACGATAACTTGATTGAACTTGTCTTAAAGCTGGGTCATATAAAAGCTGCCAATTGATGCTTTCTTCCATATCAGAATGGCGACCTAGATCTGTTAAAGCAATTAATTCAGCCAATTGTTCCTCTGATAGCGTACTGATTTTCTTATCCAATGCTTTGAGAGAAGGGCTTTCTAATTCTTTTATTACTGCTGCTGCTAGTTCATTAGATTCAATTATGGTAGTTTTTTTCGTTGGCGGGTTGTGTTCGTCTGCTAATTTTATAATTTCGTCAATATCTTTAATTTGTAAGTAATTCATAAGCTACCATAGTGTATTATCAATAGTTATAGCGAACCGTGATTCACTCTCTAGAAATCTAGAATATCACTAAATTCAAATGAATCCAGAGAGATTGATATTATCAAGGCATCAGCTTTGTAGGCTCTCGTAGGGCAATATCGGATTTTTAGGGAGAGTTTATCCGTGATATTTTAATATTTTGCCAAAAATGACGGGCCTGCAGCTGTCGGGGTTAAGTAGCTTTAGGGTCTTGATATCACCATTTTAATACTTGATTGGTTGCAGGAAAGGATAGGGATTCAACGACGTCTGCTACAATCTCAGGATGGTATGCTTTTCCATACCTGTCATAGGTAATTGTTCCTGTTCCGTGACCTAGCATGGCTGCTGCCTTTTCACTTGCTATTCCAGCTTGTTTTAATTCAGTGGCAACAGTGTGTCTAAAACTGTGAAAGACGATTTTCTGTTCAATTCCACATCGTTCTTTGTATCGAGAGAACCATTTTCCTGCGGCTGTAGAATAACCATCACGCTGATAGTTGAGTTCTGGAAAAACTCGACCGTTCTTATCTAATGAGTCAATATATTCGAGAAATCCTAGCTCAATCAGTTTTGAATGGATAGGGAGCACTCTCTCAGAATTTGCATTCTTAATTTTTTGATCAGAACGTTGGTCCGTAATGTGAATACACCATATTCCTGTTTTGCATGTAACATCAGCGACATATAGTTGGCATATTTCATTGAGTCGAGCACCTGTGAATAATCCTAATAGCGGTAACCAATAGTAGTATGGGTGCTTAAATTCTTTGTTTGTGTATATTGGGCTTGAAAATAGCTTGTTAAGCTGTTCTTCATTCCATGGTGGACGCTCATCACTGATTTTGTGCTTCCTGCCCGTACCATCATTAACTTTGATTGATTCAAACGGATTTCGAGTAATGTACTCATGCAAGCAAAGCCATTTGAATAGAGTTGAGCATTTCTCAAGGTATGATTTGACACTAGATGGCGACAGCGTTTTGCTACGAAGCAGGGATGCTCTATCTAAAATAGCTTTCCCTTTTAGTCCGTTAAACTCTTTGAATTTAGTTTTGTTTGATGGATATTTGCGCAAAAGATTGCGAACATTCTCTGCAATGGTTCGATTGATATTATCAATGGATGGATTGTCTAGAAGATCGCAAATGACATTGAGTCTATTAGTGTAATCATTTAATGATTTTGCTGAAATGACCCCTTCATCTCTTTTGCTTTGTACAAATTTTGTGATTGCTTGAGAAAACTTGATTGACACGCTTTTCGATGAAGTTGTATTAGATGCATTAGTTATAGAAATTTGAGGTGGTTGAACTATTGCTGTCTGTATTTGAATTGGTGTTTTTACTTCATCCACCAATGGGCTTATGGGGCTAAATCCTGTTGTTGATTCAACATAGTTTACAAGACGCAAAAAGTGTTTTTTTGTTAAAGCAACATCATTATCTTCTAATGCTATTCGTATATCCTTGAAAATCTTAAAGCATTGTTTGATTGTCTGAACAAGCATCCAATATTCTGTGGATCCGAGAGTAAAAGGCATGTATTCATTGGTATCAATACGTGTTGCAAAATAGTCCTGAACTTGCTCTTCAAGTGATTGATTTAAATCGTAAACTGTATCTAATATGAACTCATCTTTATAGAATCCTACAATGGATGCTGTTTCTGCATAATTTTCATCACCAGCTTCTTGAAGACAACCCATAATATCTTCATGCATGAAGGACGCATCATCTGATATTGGATTGATGATGCTTATTATTCTTTCTGATGTTTTACCTACTAAATGGGTTAGCATCGTCTTAGTGAATTTTTCAATCGTTATCGAATCACTTTCCATTTCAAAGACTTTTCTGCGTATTCTTGACTCAAGCTCTAAGGATAACACCTTGGCTTCTTGCTTGTCAGACGTCCTGAGTGATTTCTTTATTTCATATCGATTGGAAAAAAGGTGGCGATAACGAGGTGGAATTTGATAGCGGAATTGCCAAATGCCAGATTTGGAAGAAATATACAGAGCCATTTTCAGTACCTTAAATTAGTACAGCTCTGTATATTTTTTAAACATATTCCATGTAACTAATTGAAATACATGGGATATATGGTAATTGGTGGAGCTGGGGGGAGTTGAACCCGCCACGATTTAAATATAACTACTTAATTTTAATGGTTTTTATTTTTTACTTGTGCTTTTCGTGACGTCAACGTGCCATTTTGAGTTATTGTTTTGGGTAGGCAAAAATCAAATGTGATGAATCGCATTTTCCAAGCTCTTCAGGAGGAGCTATCATCTGTGAAAGTTAATGAATGCGTTGATCCAATACAGATAGTTTTTCCGTTCTAATGTTGTAACTACGCATGCGTATTTCTTCTTGAGTACCTTTGAGAAATGGGCTTTTTAGACTTATGATAATTCTCTACCTTAAAATTATGAATTTGTATATAGATAGTTAACTATGCGTGTTTATAACGGCCCAACGAGATAAGCGCGCATGTGCACTAACAAAATGTTATGGGATTGGCTAACTTACGGAGTAATTTATGATACCTGAGTATGGGAGTAAGAAGTTTCAATGCCCGCATTGCAACACGGTTGCCACTCAAGAGTGGTTTACGGCGGAAAATGCAGGAAATATGGCAACAGGTATGCTCCGGAACCTGTATTTGGATTATAGGGTACTGGTTGCTGATTATATCCAAAGTCAGATAGACAATTTCCTAAAAAAAATTAATGGAAACTTTAAACAAAGCTTTTATTACTTTGTTCCTAAAGGATTTTCAGTAGCCACTTGTTCCTCATGCGGGAAGTTTACGCTATGGGTAAATAAAGAAATTGTCTATCCTAAGCAAACCATACTTCCACCACCGAACGATGATTTAAACGAAGATATAAAAGCGCTTTATCTCGAAGCTTCGTCAATTTTGATCGACTCCCCGAAGGGTGCGACCGCTCTACTGCGCTTGGCACTTCAGAAGCTATTGGTGCAAGTGGGTCAGAGTGGAAGAAATATTAATAATGATATAAAAGCATTGGTGGCTGAGGGCTTGAGTCCGAAGATTCAGAAAGCTTTAGACTTGCTAAGGGTAATAGGAAATAACGCTGTTCATCCAGGACAAATAAATTTGGATGATAATGCGGATATCGCGCAAAAGTTATTTGGTATCTTAAACTTTATCGCTGAAGAGTTGATAACTAAGCCAAAAGAATTAGACGATCTTTACGCTGATTTGATTCCGCCCGATACACAGGATCATATTAAACAACGAGATGGCTCATAACATAGGGGCGAACATACGTTACTCTTACGCTTTGGTTTTCCCAGAGCACTGTGTTATAAGCACTAAATGGAGTCTTTATGTACCCGAAAGTTTTTGTAAGTCACGCAAGTGAAGATAAAGATAGATTTGTAACTAGTTTTGCGACAAAACTGCGAGAAAACGGCGTAGATGCTTGGCTAGATAAATGGGAAATGTCACCAGGTGATAGTTTAGTCGATAAGATTTTTGAAGAGGGCTTAAAAGAAGCTCAGGCTGTGATAATCGTACTTTCAAATTACAGTATAAAAAAAAAGTGGGTTAGGGAAGAATTAAATGCAAGTATAGTTTCTAAATTATCTAAAGGAACAAAGATCATCCCTATTGTTTTAGATAATTGTGAAGTTCCACAGTCACTTACATCAACTCTTTGGGAGCCAATCCCTGACTTAGAAAATTATGAACAAAACTTTAAAAGAATTTTATCTTCAATTTTTGGTGTTACCGATAAACCAGCTTTAGGTAAGGCTCCTGCATATACTACAAGTGTGTACCATGAAATTAGTGGCCTGACTAAAGCCGATAATTTGGTTTTAAAAGAGTCTTGTGAATATATTATTAGTCATGATGGTAATATGGTTTCCCCTGAGTCGCTGTTTGGTGATGGAGAAAAACTTGGGTTGAGTCGAGCTGAAATTAAGGACTGTATTGAAGTACTAGAGCAAAATGGATACCTTGATGTTTCTCGTTATTTTGGCGGCAGGGAAAATAATTATGCCTGCCATTACAGGGTAACTAATTTTGGTATGGACAAATTTGTCAGAACATATATTGCTGATTATTCTGAAATCTTAAATAAGACGGTAAGTCTCATAGTAAATGAAGGATTAAATAGTAATGTCGCTATCCAAGAGAAAATCAATAAACCTATTGTAATAATAAACCATATTTTGAATGCATTAGAGGCGAATAATCATGTAAAACTGTCTACATTTATTGGTGGTATGGTTAAAATTTACAATGTATCTGCAAGCCTACGTCGAATACTGGCGTAGTGTGCTTATAACAAGACGTTTAAAAGTGAACATGTAATTGTTAACTAGGTTTCGTTGCGCTTACGCATTATAGCCAATTATTACTTAGCCATTTAACACGGAGTTATGCACAACCTGGAAAAATATGATCGCAGATATTCGCAACAGCAAAAACTTGAAGGTTTATCTTGAGCAGCTTGAAGAAGTAAGAGCACGACGGTCATTTGTTGTAGTCCATTTCAAATGAAGAACAAGATAGATGTGTCATTGAATCGCATGTGTTCCAAATTAGTAAGTCTTATCAGCCTTTATTATCCGAATCTAACTGCCGCATAGGCAGCTTAATGATATATAAAAGGCGTTGGTTAGCTGTTGATGTTATGGCGTTGTTTTTCGGAGCGATCATACTCTCGCATGTAACTGCCATAGTGTCTGAACAACATCTCTGGAGAGGCGTGGCCCATTTGTTCGGCTAGCCACCAGAGGTTTGCGCCGGATGAGATATGACGACAGGCAAAGGTATGTCGGCAATTGTATGGTCGGCGGTAGCGAACGCCTGCTTTTTTAAGTGTGGGTTGCCATGCCTTTTTGCGTACTGAGTCGCTGGTTTGCCAGTGTGTTTTTAGTCTCGGGTCATGGAAGATATAGCCACTATGTAAAAAGGTGTGTTCTTTTTGCTGGTGGAGGGCATGCATTGCTTCACTGTCTAAATCGATCATTCGTCTGCCTGCTCGAGTTTTTGTTGATTTGATGATGCCAGAAACAAGTGCTTCGACTACAGACACTTTGTGATTGATCCAGTCTACATCATCCCATTTTAATGCGATAAGCTCGGAAGTTCTTAACCCACTGTGCAGCCAAAAACGGAATAGGTTTTGCCATTGGGGATGGTTATCTGCAGCTTTGATAATTGCTTTCTCTTCTGCAGGTGTGAATGGGTCCACATCTTTGTTTTGCCCCCGAGTTGATAGCTTGTTCTCTTTGAGAATATATCGACCAGGATTTACACCAACACATGGATTAATTTTGATGATGCCATCGGTGATGCCTTCATCTAATGATGAACGTAAAACTGATAGGATGTTGCGCATTGTTTTGAGGCTACATGATGCTTGTGTAATAAATCGTTTAATCAGTGCAGGCGTTACTTCACTGATGTAAATATCATGCAGTGGCTTGAGTGCTGTGATGCACTTGCGATAACCAATCAGCGTTGATGGTGATAATCCTCTGAGCTGGCAGCTTTCCATATAGACTTCGAGATAACAGCTGACGGTTGTCTCTGTTTTTACTTTCTCTCCCAACAAAATAGCAGAGCGGCTATTCGGGAAATGCTCGAGATAATCAAAAATTCCTTTCTCGATATCCATTTCTACAGCCGCTTTTTTGCGAGCCGCATAGCGAAGGTTTGATTTTGTCGGTGGCAATCCCTTAAGGGGCTCACGGCAGCGTTTGCCGTGATACATAAACGAGATATAAATCGTTTTGTTATCCCGTATAGTGACCCCTTTTAGATCCGTCCGTTCCGTGCCCATTCTGTTACAGCCTCTAAATCAATCCAGCGTTCCTTCACGCCATTTACTTTGCGAACTTGCCGACCTACTTGCCAAATTCCCCGTTCAATCCGTTTTTTAACTGCAGCTTCTGATTCACCCGAAAGGTGGCAGTATTGTGATAATGGCACGCACCCCAACATAGTTGACCTCCTCGTTGTTCCTGAATGTGGTAGATGACTTTTGCTAATCGTTTAAAAATTCTCGAAGTGAAAACTCTTTCTCCTTGATGGCCTGATCGACGGCACTAAGCTCTGTTTCACTGGTTGCCTGTAGCCGGATTAATGTAATCTCTGCTTCAAGCCGGACCAATGATGGTTCTGTCTGCTGAATAATGTATTTAGCGACCGCTTCATCTAAGGCTTGTCGGTGAACAAAGTAGTTAAAAATGGTCCCCGGTGATGCATGAGCCACTTTAGCTATTGCCGTATGGGTTACCTCTTTCATCCCTTGCTTTGTTGCAATATCCAGCGCGATATCGAGCAATTGCTTGCGCCGTATCTCAGGGGAGAGACGGGTACGTTTTTGTTTTGTTTCTTGGTTTTCCATAAGTTTGTCTTATTTGTTTTTAATGTAATAAGTCATGATCTAATTCCTGACCTAACTGGCGCAGATAATCGCGTTGGATCCAACTATGAATCGCATGCGTACGTCCTTTGGTGAGTGGATTAAACACAAAGATAGATGTCCCACCTCGGGCACTGGATGGTTTAGAACCTTGTGGATCTTGGGTGTACCATTTAGGTGGTTCAAAAGTGATGCGGCCGCCAATGACGGTCCAGATATCGGTTGCCTTTTTGAGTGCGTCACCGAACCAGTCAGCCTCTGGTGAATGGGGAACAACCATTACCGAGTAAAAGCCTTTTTCGCATTCCTGTCTGGCTTTATCGACAATCTCTCCCAACCCTGTGCAGGTGCTGCCGTCGGTCATTAAACCAACGTGTGGTTTGGAGTAGGGCGGGTTCGCAAAACCTCGACACTCAAGGCCCTTGGATGAACAGTATGCCATCCAATCTTGTTTGAGTGCATTCTCTTTTGCCGTGAAGTAATAGCTGTATTTACGGTTAAAGTGCGAGGCAAATAGATCGATACTGAATGGCCCAAACAATCGAACAATACCTTTAAACTCTTCCTCAGGTGTCTGCCATTCATCGCCAATGTCTTTAGCACAATGGCAGCCTTTATGGATGACAGTTTGCAAACGGTCAACGTAGTTCATGCGGCAGACTCCTGTTGCTCAATCTCCTTCAATTCGTGAATACAGTTCGGGCAAAAATTTGTGCCACAAATCTCATCTGTTTCAAAGCTATGCCAACCAAGTCGCTGCAGTTTGATAGCCGCTGCTTCGGTTGAGGGCGCTTCCACCAGCGCTTGCTGGCCACAGTTACAGCACTCAGCCCTGATCTGGATAACGACTTCGAGTTCGTCTGGTGTAGGTTTTTTGAGTATTAGCATTATAATTTCTTGGTAAGAAAACTTACATTTAATATTAAGTTTTCAATCTTTGAATAGCAAGTAAAAAAGTAAGAAAACTTATTTTTAAAAGATGTGTTTGATAGGGGGTTAAATTGAAGCATATTGCTCTAAACCATTTCTATGAAGCTAGAAAAATTGTCTAGAGACTTTAAAAATGGCTAACTATTGAGTTTACGTCCACATTTTGTCGATTATTTGCCCTATTATTTTAGCCCTATTTCTTCTTCTACATCTTGCGTTGTTCCTTGACCTGCTTTTCCTAATAGTCGAATATGAATCTAATAGAAAAAGGACTTATACAGACATGGAAAAGAGAAGCCTGTGAATAAAAACGAAGTGATAAGAGAAGTTGCTAGAAAAGCAGGGATTTCTCAGGCAGAAGCAAAAAGAATAGTTGAAACTACGTTGGATGTAATCTCTGAGCAGCTGAAATCTGGTGATGATGTAAGACTGAAAGGTTTCGGCCATTTTTCTACAAAAGCAACAGCAAAAACGGGCAAAGCCCGCAGAATTACTCGGGATCATGCAAAGAGAAGCTTTGGAGCTAGACCAACATTTAAAGCCAGTGAAAAGTTAAGAGTGAGCGTGCGGCGCTCTGGAAAAAGTTCATCTGATTCAGATAAAACAAATGATCCTGGTGAGTTTATCAAAAGGATACGAAAATAATGACTGAAGAAAAAAGGATTGAGGACAAAGTAAAGCGTTCGGAGAAAATCAGCGAACTTACACTGTATGTCGCATTTGGCTTGGTTGCTTTAACTTATACATTGTTTAGTTCTAAATCTGATTTCGCAAAGTTGCTATTGGAGTATAGAACGTTATTTCTTATTGCCTCAATTTGTGGTGTGGTTTCTATACTTCTTCATTATTTCCAATATGTTGTGGGCTATTATGCTGCTCAAAAAGCTCTGTTAGAGAGCGACTTCCGATATAATAAAAAGTGGTGGTCCTATAGAATGATTAAGCCATTTTTTGTTGCTAAACAAGTCGTTGTGATACTAGGTGTTATTGTTGTTGCTACAGCGATGACCTTAACTCTAGTTGCATAACAATCTGCATAAGAGTGATTCTCAACGCTTGGCTGTTTTTGCTATGAGTTGTATTTTGTGTTTAAGGTGGTGTGCGGAAGATTTGGTATTGCCGTTGCAGAGGGTTATATTTCAGTGAAATCAACTATAGAATTGGCCAGGGTTGAAGGGGAGAGAATAAAAGCAATTCGACCTTTGGGTGACGAAGAAGTCCAAGAGATTAATGGAGCAATGAAAGAAATATTCGATTTCAACAGGCATTTCAGACTTGTCGAGTATGTGCTTCACAATTTTACCTGCTTAAAGAAAGGTGTCGAAGATTCTCTTGCACGGTTCGCAGGAAGCTCACATACAATAGATTGCTATGATTTAGATTCATTTGGTCATGAAGTAAACATCAATCTATTGAACCTAATGATGTCTGCAAGAACTTTTCTCGATCACATGGAGACCTTTATAAAAAGAGAGTATGGAAAAACATCAGAGGCCATCAATCTTTTTAAAAGATTAACTGCAGAAGAGTTCGATAGTAGGTTTTCATATAAGTTTATGTATAAGTTGCGTAACTATGTTCAGCATTGCGGTATGCCTCCGTTAAGTTATTCCAAGAGTAAAAACTTTGAGGAGTATGATTCTTATGTTGGCATAACTCTAATGTTTGATAGAGATGCATTAATATCAGGTTTTGATGGTTGGGGATCTATTGTTAAACCACAACTGGAATCTCAAGATAATAAGTTCGATGCATTTGCTATTATTGAAGAATTCGTTCTATCTATATTGCGAATATATATCCGTTTTTACGATGAAACCAAGTTCAGTAAAACTCTAGAGGCTAGAAAGCAAATAGTTGAGTTCATTGAACAAAATGACATGTATTTTGAAGATGATTATTGTCTACTTAGAGTATCGGATACAGATGGCGAAAAGGTAACCTTCAACATGTCTTGGATACCGGCATCACTTTTTAGAAAAATGGAGCATTACCTAAGTCTTAGAGACGAAATATAACAATGTGCTGCAATGGGAAAACTAAAAAAGAGCTAGCTTAACCTTGGTGCCTAAACGAGCCTTGGTAAGGATGGTATATAATCAAAAACCATCGAACCACAAACCACCAGAATCAGGAGAGTCTCAACTCTATTAAGGTTATACAATTATATGGAAATTATAAAAGAACCGAGTACCAAAACACTCTTCCAACTATAGTAATCCGCTGCTCTTCGGTTTGTTGCTGAGTATATTCTCTTGCTGGATATTCTGCTTCGTTAAAGCTGTATATGCGCATTCCACCACCAGGTAGGCGATATAATTTCTTGATAAATAATTCACCACCGTGGTTTATCGCAAAAATTTTACCATCTATAAGTTCTTTGTTCCCACAATCGATACCAACTGTTGAACCGTTGGGTAGAACTGGTTCCATGCTGTTGCCTGTTACAACCACGCATACAGCATTTTCAGGTTGAACGTTGTATCTTCTCAGTGTTGATTTGGCAAATCTAAGCCGAAGGCCATGATCTAGTTCAATACTACCGAGTGATCCATTACCTGCTGATAAATGAACTTCTGTAAGAAAAGGTATTGCCACTTCATCTTCTCCTAAAGGAGTAGAGCTATCCCAGACCTGCATATTTCCCAATAATTCTGCATTAGGCATTGCAGCTGTCTTTTCCCCTTTCCCTGTTTGTAACCAAGAAGGATCAACCTTTAGTTTCTTACAAAGTGCTATTAAGTTGCTTCCTTTGGGAGTGGTATCTCCTCGTTCCCATTGAGTGACAGATGCGGCGGAAACCCCAATACTTTTGGCGATATCTTTCTGGGTTAGCTTTAGTTCATTTCGAACTCGACGAATACGTTCGCCAATAGTTTCATTTTGCATGTTAGTAATCTTACATTACGTTGACATAAGTTTTCTTTTATATTTAAATGTAAGAAAACTTATTTTTCGTGGTGCTATGAACAAATTTAAGGTTATAGATCAGATTGGTTCAGTCTCTAAATTGGCTGAGCTTTTAGGAATAACTCATTCAGCTGTATCTCAATGGGATGACATCATCCCCGAAAAACAAGCCCTTCGTATTTCTATTCTGACTCATGGTGCATTGGCGTATGACCCATCGTTTTATCACGCCAATCAGCATAAGCCAGAGAAGCAATCTGCACTACTACAGGGAGAAAAAGTCAATGGTAGATATTAAGGATGCCATTAGAGCGATGTGCAAAGCCTATCCCGGCGGACGTTCTGCCATGGCTGGTGGGTTGGGGATGACGGTCACCCAGTTTAATAACAACCTCTATGAGAAAAATGGCTGTCGCTTTTTTGAGTTGGATGAACTGGAGGCGATGGAAGATTTATCAGGTACCAGTTTGCTGGCTGAGTACTTTGCGCATCGCCAGAATAAATTGCTGGTGGATATGCCAGACCCAAAAGAGCTCGATAATTTGGAGCTTTTCCGCATTCGTCTGAACGCCTCTGCTGATGCAGGGCAATTAGATATCACCATGGCCAAAAGTTTGGAAGATGGTCAGGTTGACTCTCACGAAGAACAGCTTTTATTAGAACAGCTGCGCAAGTTTTTAACGAGTAAGGCCAACGAACTGCAGGCTTTTATTCGTGTTCACCGTTCAGATACCGCAAGGGAGTAGGGCAATGATCCGTGTCTTAGCATCTAAACCCAATGAACCGTTTCGCTATGAGTTCAATGTATCAGGCCATTGGGTGTCATGTAACTACAAGATGGCTGCCATGTTAGTAGGCATCGCTTCGCGCGTTGCGAAAACATCGTACCAACGGACAAAAGGTTAAACGCTAAACAGCAGGTGAAAGATTATGAGTAATGTAGTGGCACTGAGACCTGAGTTGATTGCTCCGGATGCGTCGAGTTATCAGCGGGTTTCTGATAATAAACAGGCGGGATTTATTGTGCTTTGGCGAAGTTTATTTGAACAGGGCTGGGCTCAAAATGTGTATCGGCTGGCGGCGTTTGTTCGGTTGTTAGGGCGCGCCTCTCATCAGGCAAGAGTCGTGCGCTATAAATCGAAAAACTGGCAATTAGGCCGTGGCCAGTTGGTGGTGAATGCCAGTGAACTGGCTCAGGAACTACGAGACACCAATAACCGACCGATGACTCGCTCACAGGTCAAACGGTTGTTAGATGGGTTTAAAACTGAAGGGATTATTGAGATAGAGGGCACACCCTTTGGCTCTGTTGTGACGATTTGTAATTATGACCAATATCAGTCGGCTGGTTCGTCTGTTGAGTTATTCAATGCTGAGAATTCGGTGCAAAATAGTGTGACGCCCGATCAGCCACCCGTCACACCTGCCGTTACACCTCGCGATCAACCTAATCCCTTGGAGGACATGGGCTCAGAGGGGAATGTTGATCAGCCTTGCGTTACACCTTGCGATCACCCACCCGTGACAACAACAGAACAACCATTAAAACAATCTAGTAAGAGTAAAGAACTGTGTCCGGACTCTGACGAGCCCGAACCCGACAACTCAAAACTTAATTTTGATTCAGACGATTTAAAAACTGCATCCTGGATGGCGAAGCGGGTGATTCAAATCCACCAGCAGGAAGGATTACCCGGCAAAGTGCCTGCCCCTAATCTCAAAAGTTGGTCCACAACCATTGGCCGGATGCGGCGTATCGACAAACTCACTCATCATGATATCTGTGCGTTGTTCGATTGGTGCTGCAAGGATGATTTTGAGCGGGCGAATGTTCGAAGCCCTGAGAAACTACGGAAACGGTTTCAGGAACTTTGGCTAAAAGCGTTCAGTAAGCCGCAGGGCAGAGATGATATCGATGATGACGATGATATGAGTTGGATGGATGGCATGACAATTCCAACACCAAACGGAGGGCTCCAGCAATGAGAACAGTTCAGGATTCAATGGCTCAGCTCAAGATGAACCCAATGCCAGCGCAAGAACAGGCTCAAGCGCCCAGTTCTGCTGATGGTGAGTTTTTTATTGAGGTTTGGCGCCAGCTTAAGGTGGCATTCCCTGCATGGCGTCAGGCATTCCCAAACAAAAATGCAGAGCAATCTGCAAAACGGGTGTGGCTGATTGCATTGATTGAGAACGGTGTGACCAGTGATGAGCAAATTCAGATTGGTTTGCGCATGGCTCGGCAGATGGAAATCCCATTTTTCCCAAGCCCTGGGCAATTTATCAAGTGGTGCCGACCAACCCCTGAAATGCTGGGTTTACCGGATATGGAGAGCGCCTATCGGCAGGCGGTGACATTGCGACCCGCGCATGTTGTGGTGAAAGCGGCGATTCGAGCCACTCGGTTTGAACGAGGCACTTTGGTTGAGTCTGAGTTTCGCAAAGTGTTTGAGCGCTCATACGACATTATCTGCCGCCGTTATGCCCATGGCGAAGATATTGAAGCTTCTATTTCAAAAGCTATCCCGACAAAGGCCACCTCAAAGCCGGTAAGTGCTGAAAAAGGGATGGATTATATTGCAGCGGCTCGATGGCAGTTAGGGTTACGTTAGTTCGCCTACAAACGAGGGGAAAAAACGGAAGTGGCCATCTTATAAGGAGGAATGACAATGAATTTAAGCCGACCTGAAATGACCTTTCACTGGCGTGACAGTGTGAACTCTGGACGACAGATCATTTCTCAAGAAAAGCAGCTGGCACCGCAGCCTGAGATCCGCCCTTTAAGTGAATCGGCCAAAAAGCTGCGGGGTATCTGTGAGCCTGTTCGTTCTGAGAACTTAGAGAAAGCAATGGTGGAATATCTCACAACAAAAACCACGATGCGACGCGCGGCTAAAAAGTGGGGAATAAGTCCAACGACACTGTGTCGGCACCTCGGGAAGTTGAATCGGGTGAGTCGGGGAAAGTTGTTGGCTAACAATCTTAGATGAAGCAACTACCACTGTACATTTATACACGTAAGCAGTACTATTTGAACATTAACATAATGGCTATTTATGAAAGAAATCCAAATCAAAACTCGTCTCGTAGAGTATCTACTTCAAATTGATAGTAAATTATCTTTGGGTGCTGAAGTTCCATTCCAATTTGGTAGTAGAAGAGCCGATATCATTAGTCTCTCTGGAGATATAGCCACTGCATTTGAAATAAAGGGTGCAGAGGATACTGTTATGCGATTAGATTATCAGATTAATAGTTATAAGAATTATTTCGATTATTGCTTTGTTGTTTGCGAAGATAGCAATTTAAATCAGGTTAGGAAAGCTATTGGTAAAGAAATTGGTATAATAGTTATTACTGAAAAAAGTGTTAAAGAAATTAGAAAATCTGCACGATTTAAAAGGTTAAACAAGATTAGTTTGGCTAGTACACTGGCTATTTCAGATCTTAGGAAAATTATTAAAGATAATAGAATTAGAGCTAAGCATGACTTGTGTGAAAAGTTGGCAAATAATTATTCACTCAATGAAATAAAAAAAATATCTAGAGAAAGCCTGTTATACAGATATAAAAAGGTATCAGAGTTATTGAAAATAGATAAAGGTGAAAAGTTAAACCCAGACGACATTCTTATCATAACAAGAATGCCTCCTGAACCATTATTCACTAAGTCTAAGATTAACTCTTGTATGGATATAATAAACCATACGAACTGAAATCCAAAATGAAGGGCTTATTCCTTGTGGTGCATCCTGGCTAGCAAGCAATATTTGCTCATCTGCCCATGTGTGTAAATTCCGATATTTCCGGTCAGCACGCATGTTTCTTGCACAACGAGGATAGCTCCCATCATCACGTCTATATCTCTTATAAATAAATCTATCTGTTAGTGAAATATCTATTCGAGGAACAAAAGTTCCTCCTTTTATTTCTATTTGCTCTGTATTTATTGAAGCATAATCTCCATACTTTACATCTATTTCATTAGAAACTTCTTGGTATATTATTTCCTCATCAATTGAAAACTCACCATCGGAATCACTATTGCCTTCCTTTGCTGGGTTAGAAGGAAAAGATGTACAAGCTATTACTACTTCATTAATATGATCTAAGTTTAAAATCTCTTGAGAAGAATCAATGAAATTTGTTATTACATTATCTTTATCTTCATATCTGATATAATCAGCATCTAAAATAACTATTAAATTGGCATCATCAGATAAGTTATCTATTATAGGCCCCAAATAATATTCATAGTCACCACTTTCTAGATTATATGGAAATCTAACAGCTAACATATTTGATGTCTGTGATTGAATTCTAATAAACTTCTCAACCTCTTTAAAGCTACCTTCATCATCCTCATAAATATGAATCATCGGGATGATATTCATATCTGTAAATAGATTTAGAAAGTATCTCCATTCAGAAAAACCATCGAAAGGGTTGAGTAGTTGTTCAATCTGAGGGTTTAAGTATTTTGGGGATGTACAAAGATCTAAAATAAAAGGTCTATTCCCTTGTATATCTCCGATTCTTTTCATCCTTCGATGTATGTCCCCATCTGGGGCTTTTTTTGTTATTCTCGATTTCGTTAATTCATATATAGGTAAAATATTATTTTCTACATCTTCACTTAAGTGATCAAAACACCTCAATTCGGCATCTCTAGTTTTTATTATTGGAAAATAAATATAATCACTCATAAATTATGACCACTATATCCAAGTTGTTTTGCTCTTATTCTAACTGCCATTGATGATACTTGGAAATGTTCCGAAATATCTTTTACATTTGATGAATTGTTTTTTACAAATTCATCAAATAATTTTTTAGGCATTAATAATTCTGCTGCAAATCTGTTAGCTTCAGCTTCCATTGCGTTAGACTCGGAGTTTCTAAAAAAAGTAGTATCAATAAATTCGTCATTACATGCGCCATGTTTAATGTGATGTGCAATTTCATGTGCAATAGTAAATCTCTGTCTATGAGGGTGATGTAAAGAATTTACTGTCATATACCACTGACCTGTTTTTTTATCTTTTTTTAATTCTCCTGATTTATCATCCTCCATCGGCTCAAATCGCATTTTTATATTTAAAAGAACTACTAGTTTAGAAATATCTAATGGATCTGTTTCTATGCCATTTTTTTTTGCTAATGTGAGGACATTATCAGGAGTTTCTAACACTTCAAAAGCGTCGGTTTCTGGGGTATGTATTTTCTGTCTACTTTTGATAAAAGCCATAATTAATCATTCTTCTCTAAATTATATTCACCATCATTCTCACTGTTGTCTAATTCAGATAATCTCTTTATCAATATAGAGATATGGTTTCTGATTTCCTGTCTTTCACTAATTAAATTATTAATATTTTCTTCATTACTATATATAATAGGAAGTAGCTCATCTACTATTTTTATTTTTTCATCTAATGTTTGAGCTGTTGAGTTATAATCATCTCGAACATTTTTTGTGATTTTTTTGAAGGAAGAGTCAATAAGGGTTCGAAATGAAACACTATTAACGTATGACTCGACTTTGTTTTCTGCAGCCTCGATAGATTTTTCATTTGATGAAGATTTTATAAAGATAAAAGAAAAAGCTGCGATAATTCCATTCAGTGCAATTAAAAGTGTAATAATTGTTTGATAAAAGGAACTCTGGAATCCCCATAAATCATCGAGACTTAATAATGTTCCATTTTCAACCATTTCTCCTAAATGGAAAATGGTAACTGGATCTGTATATTTATGAGGGTTAGCTAATACCAGAGAATGTGCATATCCAGTATATTTTAATAATGATGGGGCGGAAAAAAACTGGAGGGCTAATAATAATAAAAGTACAGTTGCACTAGCTGTTAATAAGCAAGAATAAACTATTATCTTCCAAATAGCTGTTGGTGAATTCTGCTTATGTTCTGGAGACGGTTCCTTCATTGACAGCCTAAATCCTGTTAACTATGACTTCAGTATAACATTTAACGATAAGATAATCATTAATGAGTATCACATAGTCAGTCATTGTTCAATATTTGTTTGTGTTAAGAGTATTCTTATCACTTTTTTGTCTGCATCAGCTAATTCTATTGTACTAATACTTTTAAGAGTTAACCAAGCTAAATTGATATGCTCTATTAGCGTTATTTCGGAAGATTTCAATTGACATAAAAAACAATGCATCGTGATATGGAAGTCAGGATATTCATGCTTAACTGTCGTCAAAAGCTTGATCCCGCTAATTTCAATTTTGAGTTCTTCTTTTAGTTCTCTTTGTAAAGCTGACTCCAATGATTCTCCAGGCTCTACTTTTCCGCCAGGAAACTCCCATTTATAGCTAACGTAGTCGTATTTTGCTTTACCTCGTTGAACGGCTAAGTATTTTCCGTCTCGATAAATCACTGCTGCAACGACTTCGATGTGCTTTTTCATTTGTTCATTCTTTTGATAAAAGGTGGGTCACTTGTGCCTCAAGAAATGCTACATCTTTCGGATCATTGAGTACATGCATTTTCCTGTGGCAATTAGGACATAGTGCTACAGTGTTTTCAGGTGTGTCGCTACCGCCATTTGATAGCCATTCTATGTGATGCGTTTCTAAATATGGGAGCCCTTTCTTATTCGTAAATGGCGCAGGATTACCACAGAGTTGGCAATGTCCATCTGCAAGTCGCTTTGCATACTCTGATACCCATTCATCACGCTCGTATACAGTTGCAGTTGTTTTTGATGTATTAGGTATTCGTTTCGAGTGGGATTGTTCAGCCCGTATGGATAGCTCAGCCATACTTAATCTGGCTGCTTTTCTCTGCTTTACTTCTCGAACATGTTGTCTATCGGTCGCACTTGCGACTCGTTGAGTTGACTTAAGTTGGAGAGGAAATATATAGACTGGGCGTGAAGAGCCATCGTGGCCTGGTTGACTTTCTGTATACGGTGGGTCAACTAAGAGTACTTCCCCCTGGTAGGTATATTCTTTATCTTTAAATACCTCGAACAGATAAATTGATATTCCATTTGTCTCTGATTGAGCGAGAGTTTTGTTCTGCGCAAAGTTTAGGCTCTGAGCACCAGTTGTCCCCATGCCTGTATAGTGTAGGGTGTTGCCGTCCCATCGATCGTCGTAAATCGATTTTATATGGTTTGAGATAAGAACTAGGGTATTGGTCGAGTTGGACTTTCTCATCCCACCTTGAGGACTGCATCCAAAAATATCGCATAACTGTTGATTGTTGATCTTTTCTCCAGGAGCAAGATGAGGAAAGGCTACAGCTGGCATGTGAACTCCTTGTCTAGGTAATTGATCCGAT
The DNA here is from genome assembly GCF_046054195.1 of Celerinatantimonas sediminis. Taxonomy (NCBI): domain Bacteria; kingdom Pseudomonadati; phylum Pseudomonadota; class Gammaproteobacteria; family Celerinatantimonadaceae; genus Celerinatantimonas; species Celerinatantimonas sediminis. Next base: position 296,504 of record NZ_JBEQCS010000002.1, on the reverse strand, counting down.
ACTTTAAGTCTAATAGGCTGATTTTGATGTAGTAAAAGAGCGCATCTAGTCTCTACCAAATGCGCCATTCATTATTATTCTACTTTTGTTACTACAAGAGTCACGCTTCCATGATTATTGAAATAGAATTTCCAGGCATCATTTGCATATGCATATAAGTACCCTGATTTTTGAGGTGTGAAATTATCAAGTCCTTTTCCAATATAGAACGTTTCATGTTGCCCTAGTGCATGGGGATCACTAGGAGATGTTAAGTTAGAAGCTACTGAGCCAATTAAGCTAAACCATGGAGCATTTTCATCTCTTTTAGTGCCCGATATATTGGCAGATGGATTTTTTTCTATTTTTTTTAGTAAGGGTTCAAATTTCCCAACAGCTGACATTGCGAGGTGGAATATTTCTGAAGGATGAAACTTATCATCACTATCTCCACTTGCATCACAGACTACATCGCCATCTTTCCATGTTCCCTTGGCACTAAACGCATAGTGTTTACCTTCTTCTAACCATATGCCTGTCTCATTCCATTGTTGATCTGCATATATATTTATAGATGTACCTTTTGCATCTATTTTTCTATCTAGATGGTATGGTGCATCTGAAATGGGGGGAAAATCATGTCGTTCTATAGCCGATTGATCATATTTATTTTGTTCGGTTGTAAAGTTCGGAATACTTCTAGGTCTTGTTTCTAAGAGTTTAAATACACCATTGCATGAGTCATGTTTCGGTGCTTGACTACATGGGTGTATTTGCTCGAGCATTTTGTGATCAAAAATTAAATCATCTGGGGTTTCGTCTATCATCCATTTGAGAGCACCATCGGATAGTCCAGTTTCGGGATATCCTCCTCCGACATCTGAGTGAACTCCCGGAAACCATCTTTGAACTAGGTCTACTTCGTCTTGTTCTGTTTTGTTTTCGTCCCACAGGGTGGGTTGAAAGGTTTTACGTTTTTCATCAATAGATAATGCTTGTCTAGCATGTATAATATTGGTGCTTATTTTTGTGTCATAAAAATAGTATTTCTTAGGTTCATCGAAAAGTTTTAAAATGCCTATTTCATCTGGAATTCCCAAAGCTCCAACTGTATCCCAAACACCAATAAAGAAAATTTTAATATCAGAGGTGAATTCATCGAGTTCGCTCCATTTATCTTTATCTTTTTTTCCTCTATAACCTAATGAGAATGCTTTATCTATCTTTTCCCATATATCTTTTTCGCTCAGTCCTTCTGTTTTCAGAAGTCCACACTCCGTAATAAATCCAGCTAAGCTTCTAACCGTATAAGCTCCTCTACTAAATCCATAAAGATATATCTTATCTCCTTCTTTATAATTATCACAAAGAAAGTGATAGGCACTTTTTATATCTTTGTTTAATCCTTCACCTAACCCACCACCCAGTAGCTTATTGGCTAGGCCATGACCTGTGCCGACTCCTGGATGATAGTATTTTAATTGTTCAGTAGTAGGAGCTATTGCATTATAGATTCGGACAACGTTTGTTGGAGATAACATCTCGTCAGTTTCTTGTTCTAAACTGTTCCATGTACCATCACAGCAGCAGATAATATTTCTCATTATTAATCATTCCTTCGATTTGTGTGAGATTTTATAATAAGGCTTACAGCTGTGATTTCTTATTTATTTACAATTTAAATAATGGTTAATTATTTATTATTAGTAACTTTTTTATTCGTGTCTAAAATAAAAAGAATATGAATATATATTATTAGTTATTTTTTATTAAACCGATATTCTCGATTGTCTTAAATCAAGTTGCTTGTTTCATTTTACACATTAGATTTCTCTGAAAAACAGGGAGAATAAATTGAAACTAGTAGTAAATGCAATTATTCAAAGAGAATTAAAAGCTTTAATCATTCCATTACAAGATTATTGGAGCCATATCAATCTAATCGACTTAAGTCGGGTCTGTTTGAGTCCTGCTCTTGATCATCAATCTGATGGGGTGAGCTTTGCTCAGCAGACTGCTCGCTGGTGGCACAAGTATCAAAAGGAATTGACCGATTTTTTTGCTAATCCTCAGGTTTTACATCTGTTAGGTGATTTTCGTAAATGGTTGTTACGCCAATCTTGTGAATTCGAGCAAGAGGGCGGCTGTGTGGGGGGTATTGTGATACATGGTAATTATCCATATTGTTCGCCACGATGTTGGCACCATGATTTAGATGATCGATTATCGCATGTGAACTGGCTACTTCGTTTTGGGCTACAGACTATTGCAAGCCATCGGCACAGTAAACAGATAGATATCGATCATGTTGTGAGTTGGGCTGTTATCAATCATGTTGCTGATTTGCTTCCAGAGATGCTGGTGGCTGAGTTTAATCAAGTTCCTCTGCCATCGATTCATAATCAGATGGTTCCAATGCCTACAGATATTCTTGCCCGCCATGTAAAACCCATAAACTTAACTGTTGAGCCTGAGCCACCAGCGATGTTTATGGTGAAGCCTAAAGCACAGCGTTTTCAAAGTGAAAAGTACCTGCAGTTTGTTCGTTCGCTACCGTGTGTGATTACAGGTAAATCTGAAGGCGTTGAAGCGCATCACCTTATTGGGCATGGCGTAAGCGCTATGGGGACAAAGACTCATGATTTATTCACATTCCCATTAAGCCATGATGAACATATGAACTTGCATCAGATTGGGTGGCAAGCATGGGAGAAACAACATTCATCCCAGATTGAGTATGTGTTTAGAACGTTGATGAAAGCATGTGAGCTGGGTGTCTTTAATTAGCTGTGATTTAATAGATAAAATACGTTAGAGATTTCGCACTAACGCATTTTATTTTGGTTAAAAAATAATTGTTACTTTATGCTTTTTATTAAAGGAGATTCTAACAACCTATATTAGATAGTAACTAATTCTGCGATTTTTTTAGCAACTATTTCCATTGAATCTTCTGAAGTATCCAAACCACTTCTTGATGCAAGTAAAGGACTAATATTACGTAATTCCTCGTATGTTGTGTTATGGACTACTGGCACTAGCTGGTTTCCAGCTAAAAGTGCAGAAAGTTCTTTATCTGCAACCCCCTCTTTAGGAAGTCGGTTTAACATTGCGGGGGTTACTAAAACGAGCCCTACTCGAGAATTTCTCAAACCTTTATCAATTGCTCTCATCATAGGTACGCCAAGAGCTAAATCTTTTTCACTGAACCAAACTTTTACTCCTGCTGCTTCAAGTAAGTCATGTAGTTCTTTTGCTGGACCAGCTCGGTCATCCCAAGCATGGCAAAGAAAAATATCTCGAAGATCAGGTTGTTCTGCTGCTCTGGCTTCAACTGTTTCCCGAATCGGATTGAGTGATTGAATTTGTGCCGAAGTATAAAATACAGATGAGCCTGGTTTCGACCAACGAGGTTGAGATGTACCACTAGAACGATTCGTTAAGTTTGTGGTGCCGTTGTATCTGCTGTTACCATAAGAGGCGTAACTAGAGGTGTAACTGCTATTGCTATAACGGCTGTTTTTATATCGACAAACAGGACATGCCGCTGCTGCAGCTGCCGAACGATGGCCTTTTACTGGTGCGGTGCATCTTGCCATTTACATGATCTCCATATTCAATATTTGTTTAATATTTCTCCAATTGTTTATTCTAGACAGAATACATATGGTTTCTTATTATAATTGTGATTACTGTCAATAAAACAAAGACCGATTATTCCCTGTCATTTATTCACTTTAGATAATATTGTTGCTTGTTTCTGGTCCGTTCATATCATCTACAATGTTTTAAGTTAATGAGTAGGTGATGAATGTTGAATAATCCCATCGAAGCCTGGCATGATGCTTTTTGTTCCATTCGTTCTCGTTCTGGTGATGGAAATAGCGGTATAACTTGGGATGTTATGCAAGGCGAGTTAGCAAAAGTTAAACATGCTGTTTTAGCGTTACCTAAAAGCCAGCTTGATATCGGCATGGTTATGTTTGCGCCCGATGATGCCCAGGGCAAATACTTAGAGCGAACCTCTCAATTTGTTTATCGTAGTTTGCTAACGCTTCATCCAGATTGGGGCAACAGTCTAAAGCAAGTTAGACGCATTTCTCTGCTGGTGGATGTTATCATTCTTAAAAGTCGTCGAGAAATTAATGACACTCAATTCGTTATCTCTAACTCAGAAATCGCTCGCAGTATAGGCATAAGTGCTTCTGCATATAGTCGTGATTATCAGAACAGTGTGAATTCTGTTATTGAGAGGCTCAAACAAACTGCAACAGATGCATTGCTGAATATTGAAACCGTATGTGGTTATATCCGTAAGCAATACAGGATGTCCGTCAAATCCTTGGAGTGTTAATGTCCAAAGCAAACACGACTTCTTCTGAAGTTAAAAAACTATCGAGTTTTTCTAGATTTTTTAAATACAGTTCGGTTCAAGAACGGAAAGCTGTGTATGCTCGAATTATTGATGCTTCGATCAAATCACAGCAAGAAGTGATGGCAAAAGCCAAACGTTAATATTTATTCTGATGATTTTTGAAGGCAGCTATTTTTAGGCTGCTTTTTTGTTTTTAGTGTATTGCAATTTGTGAATGTTCCACGCATTGTTTCTCTAACCTGCTGATGAGTACGACCAAAAGCCTGTAGATTTCGATTTACGGGCTTTTTTATATCTGAAATTTGGTGAATCTATGAAATTGTTATCGAAGTGGGCCAAGTTCTTTGGCTCTAGAGAAACGCTGGTTTGGTTGGGAATTAGCATCGGTATTGTCGCCATCATTGGCTTTGTTTGGCTTTTTCATCAAAGCCCTATTTTTACATCATTTGTGAGTTTCGTGGTGAGTCTTGTTCGTTCCTGCACTGTGGTTTTATTGGCTTGGTTTACGTTGCGATTTTTTGACCGCAGTAGCCACCTGACATTTTACCAATGGTCGAGACGTGTTGATGATAAATACCACCAGATCGCTATGGGTCTGTATTTTGGCCTGCGCTGCCTTGCTGTGTTCATCGCCTTCGCAATCGGCATGGCGTAAAGTTTACGATTGGCGTATTAAAAAAGCCGCCCGTCATTATCTTCCCTATGAGCCATGGCTGCTCTATAAAGCACAATTAATCCAGGAATCTTCGTTAAACCCAGATGCTCAAAGCGCTGTGGGTGCAAGAGGAATTGCGCAATTTATGCCGCAGACCTGGGATGAAACGGCCAAAGCGCTGGGGTTCCATGGTGAGCCCACGGATGTGCGTTTGGCAATTCCTGCCGGAGCTTATTACATGGCTAAGCTGCGTTATGTTTGGCGCTGGCCACGATCAGAGACGGACCGTTATAACCTTGCTTTGGCCTGCTACAACGTGGGGTGTGGGTGGATATTGAAGGCGCAAAAGGTTTGCGGTGACCCATCCGGGTATCAACCCATTATGGCGTGTCTGCCTGATGTGATGAAAGACCCCACTGAAACACTGAATTATGTGCCTAAAATCCGTCAGATTTATGAGGATATATCCCGTGAGTAAATTTGCTATCTGGGCCTGCTTTGGCCTGGCGCTATTTGTTGGCTTTCAGCAATGGCGCATTGGTGGATTACATTCTGATTTGACCTCGGCCCACAAAGATATTCAAACACTCACGACAAACCGAAATGAGCTGGCCGGGTCGTTATCGTCTTCAGAGGCGGATAACCACGCCCTTAAACAAGAAATTAAACGCCGCGAACAGATATTGCTCCAGAGGAACAATGAACTGGCTCTGCAGCGTACTCAATTAGCTGAGCTTTCGGACAAACTTGAAGGACTGAGAAAAACAAATGACAAAGTTAAATCGTGGTCTATTGCTCGTGTTCCCGATGCTGTTATCCGCTTGCTCGGCTCTTCCATCCGTTCAAAAGGTGATCGTCAGGACACAGCACGACAAAGTTCTGCCACCGCAGGAATATATCCAGCCCACCAATGAACCGAAGGAACTAACCATTCCAGCAGTGAACTATGACTTAGTGCATTACGGGATTGATTTACGTGCGGCCCTTCAGCGCTGCAATGCAGATAAACGGAGTTTAAGACAATGGCAAGCCACACAAGCCCAGTGAGCCAAATTGTTTCAAATGTATCCTCCGGGATTGCATTGTCTCAGAGTGTGCAAAACAGTGGCTTTGCAAAGTCATTGTTATCCGCATCATTTGATCAACTCATCCATGGCCAGTTTCATTTTCAGGCCGGGGATATCGTGACCCTGATTGTGACCACCATTGTGATTTATAACTTTGTGGTCCCACGATTAAGAGGTCGCAGGAATAAGACTTAAATAACGCTACAAAAACTGAACACATTGTCCGATGTTTGCGGGGTTCGCCCCGCTTTTTTTTGGGGTGTATTTTATGCGAACTTTGTGAAAAACAGGTCAAAAATAGGTTCTTTGGCGCTATTTGAAGCGTTACGGGGTTGTAACCTCGCACAAAACCGCTCATTTTCAAATTTTTTTCGTTTTTTGGGGTTTCCGGTTTCCGCATGAATCAGCCACTTTTTAACCCAGATTTGAAGTTCGCTCAAAAGCAAATTTCGGAGCTTTTGAACCTGTCTGATAGACAAGTGAGAAACCTGCAAAGCCTAGGCGTGCTGCCGAAAGCAAAGGGACGAGGGGGCATTGATCCACTTGAATGTGTTCATCGCTATATTAGCTATAAATCAGTGGAAATACCGCAGGAACCAAAACCGGAAACCCTCAATGAAATTGAACTGAAAAAGCGTGAACTGCAGTTAAAAAATGATGAGCGAGAAGAGCGCATAAAACTAAGTCGAATAAAACGTCTGGTTTTAGAAAAAGAATATGCTCCTATAAGTATCCTCACAGAAACCATTTCGCTGGTGGCTTTAAGTCTGAGAACCCGTGTCGATTCGTGGCTCCCAAAGTTGAAAATGACATGCCCAGATATGACACATGACCAAATCGCACTCCTCAAACGTGAATTAGCTATGGCATTGAATGAACTTGCAGACATTAAACCAGATCTCTCATCCTACGAAGACAGCGATATTGAGAGCGGTTTCGCAAGCCTTGAAACCATTGAAGGCAACGATCCCGATGACGGGAGTCGAATGGGCGGATAAGTATTTCCGTTTGCCAGAGGGCAGTTCCCAAATTGCCGGGCAGTGGGTCACTCAACCCCTGCAGGTGGCATTGCTGAATATGATGACCAACGATGCGATTAAGCTGATGGCCATCAAAAAATCAGCCCGGTTGGGGTACACCAAAATGGTTGTGGCGGCCATGCTTTATCTGGCCGAGCATAAGAAACGCTCCACTGTTTTTTATCAGCCGGTGGATGATGAATCTGATGCATTTGTTGTGGATGAAGTGGATGCACCGATTGCAGAAATGCCGATTATCCAACGTATTTTCCCGGATTGGAACGTCAAAAGCGAAAATAACAAAGTCTCAAAAAAGGTGATGGTTGGCTCCACGCTGGATTTTCGCGGGGCGACCTCTCCGGGAAACTTCCGCCGATTAACTAAACAGGTGGTGATCGGTGATGAAGTAAATGCATGGCCCTTAGAAGTTGGGAAAAAGGGCAAAGGTGAGGGCAACCCGGTCAAACTCGCCATGCAACGAATTAAAGGCGCGTCCTTCCCCAAAGCGATTTTTGGAACAACGCCCACCGTGACCGGCAACTCGCACATTGCCAATATTCTGGCTGACTGTGATCTGGTGTTTCGGTTTTATTTGCCATGCCCTCATTGTGGGACTGAGCAAGTGCTGGAATTTGGATTTCAGGACGGCGAATTTTTAGCGCATGGGCTGCTTTGGAATGAGTCTGCGCAGACGATTGAGCGCAAAGCTCGTTCGGCTTTTTATCGTTGCCAGAATCCGGAATGTGGCCAGTGTTTTCATTATGCCGATCTGACCAAGATGGAGGAACAAGGCCGCTGGATGGCGGAGGACTTCACTTGGACGAGAGACGGCATTCATTTTTTCAATGCTGAGAACGAAGCAACCCCAGCCCCCAAAGCACTGGGTATTGAAATTAATGCGCTCTATTCCCTGAACCTTGATGGCTGGGGTGAAATTGTTGATGAATGGCTCCGAGCAGAAGGGAAACCTGCCAATGAACGGGCGTTTATCAATACCGTGCTCGGGCTGGATTATGAAGACAACAGCGGTGACAAACTGGATCATGAGGTTCTACTTGCTCGCCGGACGAAATACTCGGCACAAGTCCCAGATGATGTGCTTTGCCTGACTGGCGGCATTGATAGCCAGCGCAACCGTTACGAGTGCTATGTGTGGGGCTGGAGCGAAGGTGAAGAACCTTGGCTCGTTGACCGGGTGATTTGCATGGGTGCCTATGATGATGAGGAAACATTGGCCCTTGTCGATGACGCCATTCAAGCCGCCTACCAAAAGGCAGATGGCACTATCCTGAACGTTTCCCGATGGTGTTGGGATACCGGCGGGATTGACCCTGATATCGTGAATAATCGGAGTAAAAAGCACGGCCTGTTTCGGGTGATCCCCATTAAAGGGGCCAACGTTTACGGCAAACCGGTGGCGAATTTCCCGATTAAACGGAATAAAAAAGGCGTGTATCACACCGAAATCGGGACAGATACCGCCAAAGATTTACTGAATATGAAACTGCAGCGCCTGGTCGCCAACCAAGAGACAGGCATTGTGCATTTGCCGTTGGATGATGGCATTTGTGATGAGATTGTCTGTCAGCAATTAACGGCAGAGCGACTGATTGAAAAATCGGTGAACGGCAAAACTGTGTTGCGTTGGGACAATGAAGGCCGACGCAATGAAGCCACTGACTGTTTGGTGTATGCCTTGGCTGCGCTGCGAATATCGATGAGCCGATTCGGCTACAAACTTACCCCATTAACCACCACTCATGCCACCGATTCAATTGATCTGGAGGCGTTGGGTGCCGGAGCAAATTCATGACCGACCAAGAGTTACTAGCCCAGTACAGACGCGCCTATCAGCAATTAGTGATGGGACTGTCGGCCAAAGTGATTCAAAAGGATGGCCGCCGGGTGGAATATACCCCTGCGGATGCTCAATTGCTGCGTTCTGAAATTACCCGGCTGGAAGCCACGGTTGGGCAAAGTAGACGGCGACCGCCAGCAGGAGTGATGTAATGAGCGAAGTCAAACAGATACTACATCCGAGCGGTGTTCCTATTCGTCAGATGCAAGGATATAACGGTATGGACCAGGGCGGTTATGAGAGTGGCGGTGCCGGATTTGGTGGCCAGCTGTCTGAATGGATTCCCGGTCTGATGACTGAGGACATGGCCCAGTTGCCGGTGTTAGATCTCAGCCATGCGCGTGCCGATGACTTGGTTCGAAACCACGGCTATGCTGCTGGTGGGATGCGACTGCATCTGGATAACATTGTCGGCAATCATTTCAAACTGAACTGGCAGCCAAAATGGCGGCGCTTGGGATGGACTGAGGATCAGTTCATGGATATCAAGCGGCAGGTGGAATCACTCTGGTCAGAATTTGCCGATGATCCCCGTTGTTACATTGACGCCGAACGCAAACGCACCTTTACCCAGTTAGTGCGCGCCAGTGTGTCGCAGCACTTTAATTACGGTGATGCGATGGCTGCAGCTGAATGGATAAAAAAACCATTTGGTCGCTATCGCACGGCCATCAAAATGGTATCGCCCAAACGAGTCCGCAACCCAGATGGCGTGACCACCTTTGATCGCACAATTCGCGGTGGTATTAAACACGGTCGGCATGGTGAGGCGCTGGGCTATTATGTGGCCAATCCGAACGACAACCTATTGCCGATGAACTTTATTGGCAGCGGGTTTAAATACATTCCCAAAGAAACCCGCTGGGGCCGCACGCAGTTTATTCATGTGTTTGACCCGCGAGACGATGGCCAGAGCCGGGGCACCAATGCCCTGATGTCGGTGATGAGCCAAATGCACATGCTCGATAAGTTGCAACAGACCAAGCTGCAAAATGCGGTGGTGAATGCCATGTATGCGGCAACCATTGAGTCTGAACTGGATTCGCAACAGGCGTTCGAGTTTATGACCGGTGGCGAGGACATGCAGAAAAATCTCTGGGGCTGGTTGGCTTCCGTGAATCAATACAATCGCGGGGCTAATATCCGGATGAATGGGGTGCGCATTCCGCACCTGATGCCGGGGGAAAGCCTGAACCTGCAACGTCCGGCCAATGCTGACAATGGGTTCAGTCAGTTGGAAACTTCAATTTTACAATATCTGGCCGCAGGCATTGGCTGTTCGTTTGAACAGCTGACCCATAACTTTCAGAACAGTAATTTTTCCAGTGCCCGAGCGGCCCTGAATGAAAGCTACCGCTACTTTATGGGGGATCGCAAGTTCATTGCTGGACGGTTTGCCACCCTGATTTTCTCACTCTGGTTTGAAGAAGCCGTGGCTATGGGCGACATCGAATTGCCGCATCAGATTAATTTCTGGCAAGAGCGTAGCGCGTTATGTCGGTGCAACTGGATTGGTGCCGGGCGGCTGTCGATTGACGGGATCAAGGAGGTGAAAGAGTCGATTCTGTTGATTGAATCCGGCCTCTCCACCTATGAAAAAGAGCTGGCCAAGCTGGGTGAAGATTATATCGAAGTCTTTGAGCAGCAAATGCGCGAGCGCAAAATCCGCCAAGAGAAAGGTTTACCGCCACCGAGCTGGGTACAGGCCAGCACTCTGGCCCCGGATGAATCCACCCCGGAAAACGCCACGACCAACAATGGGAGCAGTCATGCATCCAATACTGGATCAATTTAATTTACAACCGGTGCTGATTGATGCCCGGCAAAGTGCATCGATGCTGATGCCCTTGCCCAAGAGTGAGCAAAAACAGCACCTCGGGCCACAAGAAATGGCCCTTCTCACAGGATTGTCTCAGGACTCGCAGTATAAGCCTTATCAGCTGATGGATGGCGGCATCGCAGTGATCCCAGTTCGGGGCACATTGATGCATAACTTGGGGTATAGCACCAGCTATGCAACCGGGTATGACGTTATCCGCCGCAAACTGGCCTTCGCCCGTGATGATACGGATGTGAAAGGCGTTTATATGCCATTTCATACGCCGGGGGGCAGCGTGTTTGGCTGTCCAGATACCGGGGATCTCATTCATGCGATAGCACAGGTGAAGCCTCTCTGGACGATGAGCGATGATATGAGCTATTCCGCAGGCGAATGGTTACACAGTCAGGGAAGCCGTCGACTGGTGACCCAAAGCGGTGGCATGGGGTCCATCGGGGTGTTGATTGGGCATGTGGATGTCTCCGGGGCATTGGATGAGATGGGGATTAAAGTGACCCTCATCCATGCCGGTGCGCATAAAGTGGATGGCAACCCCTATGAGGCACTGAGCAAAGAGACGCAAGCTGAACTGGAAGCGTCCTGCGAGAAAACCCGACAAACCTTTGCAACGGTTGTTGCGCGAGGCACCGGATTAAGCACCGATGCCATTCTGGCAACGCAAGCACAGTGCTATACCGGCAGCGATGCTGTCGATATCGGGCTGGCTGATGCCGTGGTCAGCAGTAACGATGTTCTGGCTGAGTTTGCCGAATATCTGGAGCAATCCTCACACACCATTAACCTGTCAGGTCAATCTATGAGTAAAGAAACCAAACCCGAGGTCAATTTGTCAGCTGCCGCAATACCTACGGAAACTGAACATGCGACCCCAGTGGCTGAGCCACAACCAACTGCTGAGCAGGCTGCTCAGGCCGAACGTCAGCGGATTGGTGACATCATGAAAAGTGATGCTGCAAAAGCCAATCCGGGACTTGCCTCCCATTTGGCGTATCAAACCAGTCTGAGTGCAACGGAGGCACAGGCCATTTTGGCCGCATCAGCCCCTGAACAACCCACGCCTCAACCTTCCAAAGCAGGCAGCGATGCCTTTTTGCAAGCAATGGCCACCGAGCAGCATCCGGAGATTGCATCCGATGAAGATGAAGTCCCGGAAGCGGATGCTCAGACCCCTAATGCACAGGCCAACGCAATGGCTCGCGATTTTGCGGCGGCCACTGGCTTTCAACTGAAACAGTAACAGGTGATCCATGACGATTGAAACCTACAACTATGATCAACCCATCAGTGGTGATGGGCCGATTGAGCATGTTGATATTACCATCGCAGAGGGCGAGAGCGTGGCCCAATATGCGCCCCTGGTACTCGATGCAGAACTCGGTCAGTATAAGGTTGCACTGGCCACGGATACAGCGGCCCAGTTCCTTGCATCATTTGCGGTGGATGCCTCTGCCGGTGCTGTGGTGCACCATGCGATTAAATCCATCACGATTGACCCGGATTTTGTGGCATGGCCGGATGAGATGACCGACATCGTAAAAGCCGGACTCTTTGCCGGTACTCCGATTGCGACTCAATCCCCTCGCGCTCGCTAAGTTTTACCCCCTTCGCTTATTAAGAGCCATCTGGCTCTTTTTTTATATCTGGAGTTTTTATGACCCGTACCCCGATTAGTACTGCGGTATTGATTGCCTTGAAACAAGTGCTCCCACCGCAGTATGTCCCGGCGCTGCGCCGTCGGTTAGTCAAAGGTGACATCACCTTTAAAACCGAAGAAGTGGCGTTTGATAAGATTAAAAAAGGCCACAAGCTGGCACCACTGGTTAGCCCGATGGTGGGCGGTAAACCGCAGAAACAACAGGGCGGCACCCTCACGTCCATTAAACCGGCCTACATTAAACCCACCGACAATGTTACCTCCAACCGCTTGCTGAAACGACAACCGGGCGAAGCCCTGAACGGAGAACTTTCTCCGGCAGCCCGGTTAAATGCCATTCGTGCGGATATTCTCAATGAGCAGGATGCAGCTTGTGACCGGCGAGAAGAGTGGATGGTCTGTGAAATCCTCAAGACCGGTGCCGTGACCTTGGAGGGCGAAGATTACGCTGCCCAGCAGGTTGATTTTGGCCGTAGCGCTGAGAATAACGTGACGTTATCCGGAGACGACAAATGGTCGGCCTTGAACACCGAGACATCGACCGCCCCAATTGAGAATGTCGAAGACTGGGCCAGTCGCTGCAATAACGTGGCCTCAGAAATTTACATGGGCCGCGATGCGTGGAACTGGTTCCGCAAATTTAAGTGCGTGAAAGACCTGATGGACACCCGGCGTGGCTCATCATCCCATGGGGAACTGGGCGCACTGAATAATGCGGCATTTAAGTGGGTCGCTTCGGTGGGTGAGTTTGACATCTTTGTCTACAACGGTGCCTACGATGATGAAGACGGTAACAAGCAACTCTACTTTGATACCAATGGCGTTCTGGTCCTAAACCCAGACATTGAACTCTATATGGCTTATGGCGCCATTCAGGATGTGGAAGCCAATGCCAGTGGCTTTGCCGAAGCCACTCGCTGGCCAGATAACTGGTTCACGAAAAATCCCAGCGTGGAATGGCTGCAGACACAGTCCGCGCCCATCCCGGTGCTGATGGATGCTGATGAAGCCTGTTATGCGCGTGTTTAACCTTTCTCATTAACCGAACGTTTCCCATTGCGACTTAAGTCGCAATGAGGAATGGAGACCTCTGATGTCATCAACAAAAAAAGAACTGATTGCCCAAATTGAAGCACTGGAAACAGCGCTGGATAACGCCGGGGTGACTTATGACCAAGTGGATACAACCCAGACCAATGCTGAACTGGAAGAAGCCATTGCCGGACTGGAAGCGATACTGCCAGCTGATGCGGGAACGGCACAAAGCACAGCAACTACTGCGGCACAGTCCACTGCCAATACGGCATCGCAAACGGCTACTGATAAAACCTCGGCATCGGTAAGTGCAACGGCACAGACTCGCAGCGTTCGGGTGCATGCCGGGGTGAATGTGGAATTACGCATCAATGGTCAGGCGGTTGTGCTCAAAGGCGGGGATGATGTGCACACCATTCCTGCGAACAAAGCGCAGGCATTGGTGGCTGAAAAACTGGGCGTGTACACCGATGAATGAGTTTGATTTTGATGCAGCACTCAGCAGCGCTGACCATCAATTGATGACGACATTCGCCAATGTCTCGGTCTATATCGATGGGGCCGAGACCCCGGTGCTGGGGATCTTTGATGCCCCCTCAAGCATTATCAAAGTGCCGCACGGTGGGCAGGTGCAAAGTGCTGATTATACAGTCTGCATTTTAAGCGCGGATGCCACAGGCATTCAACGACGAACGCTGCTGCAAATTGAACAGCGTGATGGTTCCACCCAGACCTTTACAGTGATGAATCCGGATGCCAGTGATTCATCCATGAGTCGATTTATATTGAAGCCTTACCATGCCAATTCCCAATCAGAGCCTGTTATTCAATATTGATGCCGATGAGCTCGAAGCCATCCGGCAGTCATTGGATGCGACCACAACCGACATGATAAAAGCCTATAACCGGGCACTTAACCGCACGGCCATCACGCTGAAATCCATGAGTGCCAAGTTACTCAAAGATGAGCTGCAAGTGCGCAAACTCAAAACACTGCGGCAACGGCTCAAAAGTTTTAAAGCCAAAGGCGAGGGCAAAGACCTTGGTTCATTGCGACTTTGGTACGGACTCAATGACCTGCCGGTGAGTCGGCTAAAAGGTCGGGTGAAACGTCAGGGCACGAAGAAACATCCCAAAGGGGCCAGTTTTATCCCGGCGGCCAGCCGATTGGGAACGCAACACTGGGATCAGGGGTTTGTGGCCCGGCTTCATGGGCCGCGTTCGGTGTATCAGCGTACCGGTCGGAGGCGATTCCCGGTTAAAGAGGAACAGGTGCCGGTCAATGATGCGATGCAAATCAAAATTGAGGATGAGATTTTCGAGCAGTTGCCGACCATTTTTTTACACCATTACACCACCGACCTGCGGGGTCGAATTGCAATGCGGGCAGACTTATGAGCGAGCAAAAATCCCCCTTGGATGCCTACTGTGACACACTGGCCAGTTATCTGACCGAGCAGTGTTCTTGGCTTCAGTCCGCCGGAGATTATCCGGAGAAAACCGACCCTTTGGCGACCCCTTGTGCCTTTATCAATATCGATGGCTGGGACGTTCCGGACGATGGGGAACACAATGGCCAAACCAGTGTGAGCCTCGATGTCCAGATCCTGGTCGTGATTGGTCTGGAGTCAGAGGTGTATCAACGAACTGTGCGCAATGCCGCTGCTGCGGTGACCAGCGTCATTTCAGACAGTTTATTAAATATGAATTTTCGACCGGCGCAGTTTACCAGTGCGCAGCCGTATGCATTTGATCCCGAATTGGATGAATACGCGGTCTGGGAGGTTCGTTATAAACACACCGTTGATTTTGGTCAGAGTCTGTTTGCGTTTGATGGCATCACCCCAACCACCGTTCTGGTGGGACTGAGTCCGGATATTGGCAGTGGCCATCAGGACGATTACCAGCAAGTGATCCCGGAGCCAAGTGATGAGTGATGAGCAGCA
This sequence comes from Celerinatantimonas sediminis, assembly GCF_046054195.1. NCBI lineage: Bacteria > Pseudomonadati > Pseudomonadota > Gammaproteobacteria > Celerinatantimonadaceae > Celerinatantimonas > Celerinatantimonas sediminis. The sequence continues at coordinate 281,076 of NZ_JBEQCS010000002.1, read as the reverse complement.
GATTTTACGGGATATTCAGCGGCGGTTGAGTAACCTCATCCGCAAAGGGCGGATACAGAGTGTCGATTTTACCCAGACGCCACCCCGCGTTCGGGTGGAGTATGCCACCAATGCAACCACCACATGGTTACCATGGATTGGAGGGCGCGCATCGAGTCAATCCCGTACTGACTGGGAACCCCTCAGCGTGGGCGAGCAATGCCTGATTTTTTCGGAAAGTGGTGAGCTCAGTGCCGGTGTGGTTCTTCCGGCCATGCTGGACAGCCAAAGCCCACCGCCCAGCACCTCTGCCGATGAACATGTTACTAAATATGCTGATGGCACAGTCATTATGTACAGTCGTGCCACACATGAGCTAAGCGTGACGGTCAATGGAGGCGATATCAATATTAAAACGACCGCAAATGTGAACGTGAATGCCACGAATATCAAATTAAACAATGGGGCTAATGTAGTGACCACCGCACATATTTGCCAATTTACGGGCAATGCTCATGAGGATGGTTCCAGTACTGTGTTTGCAGGGGAGTAATGATGGCACTAGACAAAAGTAGTTTGGAAGATCGGATTGTTGAAGAGATGAAAAATATCGGCGCGAATGAATCGGGTCAATATTCATGGGTTCGACGGATGGCAAAAGCATTATCCATTGCGATTATTGATGAAATCAATGCCAATGCAAAAGCTGATGTACAGTCTGGTTCCAGTCAGGGGCAATGGCCCATCTTATAAGTTGGGGAATTTATGCAAGGCATGAACCGAACCACCGGAAAAACACTCGGTGGGATTGATCACTTAAAGCAATCAATTATCGATATTTTAACCACGCCAATCGGTTCGCGGGTTATGCGCCGAACCTATGGCAGCAATCTGTTTTCGCATGTGGACGCCCCGATGACTATGGACACCCGACTGGCTATTTTCAACGATACGGTGGATGCCCTGTCAACATGGGAACCCCGGATCTCTGTTCAAAAAGTTGAGGTTTCCTCGGCTACTCAAGGGCAGTTTGTTCTATCACTGACCGGCACTTATTTGCCGAACGGGAAAAGCATTGCAATGGAAGGGATACAAGTGTCATGAGTATTTCTGATTTATCTGCCTTACCGGCTCCCGATCTTATTGAATCGCTGGACTATGAAACTGTACTGGCGGAAATGCTGGATCGCTACCAGAGCCAGAATTCTGATTTTGATGCATTGCTGGAATCCGATCCCATCTACAAAGCGTTTGAAGTGGCGGCCTATTTTCGGGTGCTGGATCGGCAGCGGGTGAATGAAGCCGCCAAAGCGGTGATGCTGGCATTGGCCAGTGGCAGTGATCTTGACCAGATCGGTGCCCGTTACGATGTGGAACGACAGGTGCTCACCGAAGCGGATGACACCACCATCCCACCCACGGCAGCAGTGTATGAATCTGACGATGATTTTCGGCGGCGTATTCTGCTGGCGTTTGAGGGACTGTCCGTGGCAGGGCCAGAGCAAGCGTATATCTCCAATGCGTTGTCTGCTGACGCTACACTGGCGGATGCTACTGCCATCATGCCCTCGCCGGGGCAGGTTCAGGTGACGCTACTCTCACTCAACGGAGATGGCACTGCCGATACGGATCAAATTGCCAACGTTCAATCTGCATTAAGTGCCGAAGATGTGCGCCCCTTAACCGATGAAGTCCTGGTGCAGTCAGCTGAGATTATTAATTACAGCATTGAGGCCACGTTATACATGGAAGATGGCCCGGAGCAGGAACCTATTTTGAGCGCTGCCAACGATGCGCTGGCCAGTTACGTTGAAAGTCAGCAGCGATTGGGGCGCAATATTCGTCGCAGTGCCATCATTGCCGCATTGAGTGTATCCGGGGTGCAGTATGTGGATTTAACAGCCCCGACCGATGATCTTGTGCTGACCAAAGAGCAGGCCAGCTATTGTACCGCCAAAACCATCACGAACGGGGGTGTCGATGACAGCTGATCAATTGCTACCCCCCAATGCCACCACACTTGAGAAAGCGATGGTGTATGCCATGACCCCGGAGCTACCGGTTCCCATCCGAAGTATTTGGAGTCCTGCGGATTGTCCCAGTGCCTTTTTACCCTATCTGGCCCAAAGCTTTTCGGTTGACCGATGGGACGAAAACTGGAGTGAAGATGAAAAACGAGCAGCTATCGATGCAGCTTATTTCATCCATCAACATAAAGGCACGAAAGCTGCCGTCAGGCGAGTCGTTGAGCCACTAGGCTTTTTGATCAAAGTGATTGAGTGGTACCAAAAGACTGAGCGGGGCGATCCATATACCTTTGAGCTAGTGATTGGGGTGAAAGACAGCGGTATCACCGATGCCATGTACACCCAGATGGTTAAATTGATTAATGATGCCAAGCCGTTGCGAGCTGCTCTGATAAGTCTCGATATTCAGGTGGAAAGCGACAGCTTCATTTATTGCGGTGCTACCTCTTACGATGGCGAAATCATCACTATCTATCCATATGCTCCGGGAACCATTACCGTGTCCGGTCACGAATACCTTGGCGGGGCTGATCATACGATTGACACAGTGAGTATCTATCCATATGAGTAATTTTTACACGTTATTAACGACGGTTGGGGCCTCAAAGTTGGCAAACGCTACGGCTTTGGGAACAACCGTTACATTGGCCCAGCTTGCCGTTGGTGATGGCAATGGATCAGCTGTCACACCAACACAGAGTCAGACGGCATTAGTGAATCAAGTTCGCATTGCAGCTTTGAATACCGTTAACACTGATGACGATAATCCCAATTGGATTGTTTGTGAACAAGTGATCCCAGCCGAGGAGGGCGGATTCACGATTCGAGAAGTCGGCTTGTTTGATTCTGATGGCGATTTGATTGCGGTCGGAAACTTCCCAGAAACTTATAAACCGTTGTTAAGTGAGGGCAGTGGTCGTACACAGACCATCCGGATTGTTTTAGAGATCAATGCAACAGAATCGATTGAGTTAAAAATTGATCCGTCGGTGGTTTTGGCAACTCGCGAATATGTTGATCAGCAAGATGCTGATGTGCTTCAACAGGCCAAAGATTACGCAGATGCGCAAGATAGTGATTTAAAAGCCTATGTCGATGCCCAGGATAAAAGCTATCAAACCGCTGCTAAATCCGATGCCACGAAAAAGGCCAACCAGGCACAGGCCGATGCTAAAACCTACGCCGACACGCAAGACGCCAGCACCCTTGAAAGCGCCAAAGGTTATGCCGATACCCAGGATGCAACGACCTTGGCCAGTGCTAAATCCGATGCAACCAGCAAAGCCAACAGCGCCCTGAACAGTGCCAAGAGTTATGCCGATACCCAAGATGCCACAACCTTATCCGCCGCCCAATCCGATGCAACCAGCAAAGCCAACAGCGCCTTGAACAGTGCCAAAAGTTATGCGGATACGCAGGATGCAACGACCTTGGCCAGTGCCAAATCGGATGCGACCAGCAAAGCGGACAGTGCCCTAAGTAGTGCCAAAAGTTATGCGGATACACAGGATGCAACGACCTTGGCCAGTGCCAAGTCGGATGCAACCACCAAAGCGAACAGTGCCCTGAGCAGTGCCAAAAGCTATGCCGATACGCAGGATGCAACGACCTTGGCCAGTGCTAAATCGGATGCGACTAGCAAAGCGAACAGCGCCCTGAGCAGTGCGAAAAACTATGCAGATACGCAGGACGCAAAAATATTATCTAACGCTAAAAGCTATGCGGATAGTCAGGCATCGAATCGTTCTCGTGTTGCTAGCGGTCGTGCACTGAGTACAACCTATACCAATAGCTCATCCAATGTTTTATTTGTTTCTGTTGCGGTGAGCTTTAGCGCTACGATGTATGGTCAGCTGATGACAGGGGCCATTGATGGCACTGTCGTTGCTGAAGTTAAGCTGAGTGGAGGAATGTCCGGTGAAACGTTTTATCAAAGTGTCTTTCTTGTGGTTCTTCCCGGTGAGAGTTATAGCGTGTCAGCATCCGGATGTACCCTTCGAGCTTGGAGTGAATGTTAATGCAATATTTTAAAGATGAAGCGGGTGCATTGTATGCCTTTGAGGATGATGTGAGTCAGGAATTGATTGATACCAAGGCTACTCAGTTTGGGGTGTCATTCACCGCATTAGATGAAGATGCTTATCAAAGTGCACTGGAGCCAACCGCAGCGGAACAAGAACAAATTCAAGCCGATGAAGTTCGCGCTACGCGTGACGAATTAGCCGACCGCACGAGCCGCGAGATTAACCGTTTAGAAGATGCGGGCACTGATGCCAGCGACTGGCGACAATACCGCATTGCGCTGCGCAATGTGCCAGAGCAAGACGGTTTTCCGTTTGATGTGCAATGGCCCGAAGCCCCCGGTGATTTTACCGGAAAATAATTTGTTTCACTGGATCATGACCCGCCTCGTGCGGGTTTTTTATTACCCAAAAAACAGGAATTAGCTATGACGCAATTTCTCCACGGTGTGGAAGTCATTGAAGTAGATAGTGGCTCTCGCTCCATTCAAACCGTCAAAACAGCGGTCATTGGGCTGGTTGGCATTGCGCCGGAAAGTACCGGTGCCACTGCCGCCAGTTTACAAAAAGGCAGTGCTGTTATTAATGATGGCCTGCTCTTGACTGCCATCGAGGCCGGTGCCGGTGGCAATGCTATCAGCCTAACTTTGGTCGCTCCTGGTGAAGCCAATGCCGAGCTGAGCATTACCGTGACTGGCCAGAAAATTACCGTCAATTTAGCCACCGATGGTGATGGTGAGCTAAGTTCAACCGCAGCAGAAATTCAGGCTGCGATTGCGGACAATGCTGATGCGGCCGCGCTGGTGACCGTCGAGGTGCTGGGCACCGGCGAGGGGATTGTGGTGAATGACACTGAGTCTTATCTCAGCGGGGGCAGCGATGAACCCTTCCCACTGAATACCCCAGTGGCGGTGGCAGGCAGTCAGCAACAAGCCGATCAGCTGGGAACGTCAGGCACTTTGTACAAAGCGTTTGATGACATCTTTGATCAAACCGGTGCGCTGGTCATTGTAGTGCGTGTGGCCGAAGGAAGTTCTGATGCCGAAACACAAGCCAACGTGATCAAAGGGATGACCGCATGGTTATCCGCCCAAACCGAAACCGGTTATAAACCTCGGATCTTAATTGCACCTGAGTTCAGCCAATATGATGCGGTTGCCGCCGAAATGCAGAGCAAAGCAGCGCGCCTGCGAGCGGTGGCGTACTTTGATTGTGAAATGACGGCCAGTTATACCGATGCCATTAAGCGTCAGCGCAAGTATGACAAACGCTGTGAACTGATGTGGCCATGGGTAACCGTATTTGATGATGATTTGGCTAAAAATGTCAGTCGGCCTTTGTCGGCTCGTGCTGCCGGATTACGTGCCCGAATTGATGCGGATAAAGGGGCGTGGTGGTCGAAGTCCAATCAGGAAATTTACGGTATTGTGGGCACTGCTCAGGCGGTGGATTGGGCACTGGATGACCCGGATACCACCGCCAATATGCTCAATGAAAATCATGTCAGCACCGTGATCCAACAGGATGGCTTTCGTTACTGGGGAAACCGGAACTGCTCGACAGATACTAACTGGATGTTTGAGCAGACCGTGCGTACCGCCGACATGATTAATGATTCCATCCAGAGCAATCATCTCTGGGCGGTCGATCGCAACCTGACCAAAACCTATTTTGATGAGGTTGCCGAAGGCGTCAATGACTACCTGCGCCAGTTAAAAGCAGAGGGCGCTATTTACGATGGTAAGTGCTGGGCCGACAAAGGTCTCAACTCATCATCCACGGTAAAACAGGGACTGGCGTATTTCGATTTTGACTTCGAGCCACCCTTCCCAGCCGAGCACATTATTTTCCGCAGTCGCCTTAATGGGGACTATATCGAAGAGGTATTTGACTAATGGCAGCAGATCATCTGTTAAAAAGCTGGGCCGTGTGGGTCGATGGTGTCGGCAAAGCCGGGAACTGTAAGGACTACACGCCGCCTGTTCTGGAAGTGAAAACGGTGGACTTTACCGCCGGGGATATGGATATGCCGATCCCGGTGGATGATGGGATGAATCCGATGGAAACCTCGGTTTCTATTTTCGGGTTAGATCGCACCATTATGCCATTGTTTGGTTTTCAGACCGGCACCAACACCTCGCTCTCGGTGCGTTCGGTGTTTACCGATGCCTCCGGGTCGACATTTGAATGTGTTGAAGCTATGCGTGGGCTGGTGACTAAAATTGAGCGAGACACGCAGGACAATGGGTCGCAGCGTGATAAAGCGATGAAAGTCACCATGAAACTGAACTACTACAAAATGAGCTGGGCCGGGGCGGATTTGATTGAAATTGATCCGGTGAACCATGTCCGCTCGTTTGGTGGGGTCGACATCCTTGAAGGCATTCGTGCCGCCATGATGCTGACTTAATCCATCCAGATAGTTACTGATGATTCAGGCTGCTACGGCAGCCTTTTTTATTGCAAAATTTAAAGGAATTTATCCATGGCTTATCCGATTGAAAATCAAGTTTTAACGCTGCAGTTCCCAGTGACAGTGAACAACAAAGAATATACTGCGCTGGAATTTCGCCGCCCGAAAGTGCGGGATAATTTGATTGCAGATAAACAAAACGAAGCGGATGCGGACAAAGAAATAGCCCTGATGGCTTTGCTCAGTGGTGTTGACCAGAACGTGATCCATGAACTGGATATGGCAGATTATGCAGCGGGGCAGCAAATCATTATGGGTTTTCAAAAGCGGGACTCGGGATCGACCGAAAAAGTATCGACCAAGGTCTCCTAACTCTCGCCCATTACACTGGCTGGCAGCTTGATACGTTGCTGGATTTACCAAGCGAGCAATTCATCTCCTTCCTTGAAAAACTTCCCAAAGAGACAAGCGAATGCTGACCCAGAACTTAAAAACCGTTGTAACACTTGGCGGGAGTGTGGACAGCTCATTTACCAAATTAGGTAGCACCTTCAATAAATCGATGGGAACTGCCAACAAAACGGTAAAAGAGCTGACACGGGATCAAAAAAAGCTCGCCACACAAATCAAGCGCAGCAAGTTAGCCGGCGCGGATGTTTCGCTGCTGGCGCGCCGGTATGAATCACTCGGCCAAGAAATTGAGCAAGCCACTGAACGGGCGCAAGCCTTTGGGCAGGTTCGAGGAATTGGGGCCGGGTTTAAGTGCGCCGCCAAGTGGGGAGCAACCACGATTGGCACGGTTTGGGGAACTGCCGCAGCCTTGACCGGGCTGATGAGTGTCACCAACCAAGAAACGGCGGCAATGGCGGGGCTGGCCCATTCGCAAAGCATGAGTGTCGAGCAGTTTCAGGCATGGAATGCCATTGCCAAGCAAGCTGATCTCACCGGTGAAAACATCGGGGACATGATTGAAGAGCTGAGCAATAAATACGGTGAATTTAAAGCTCTTGGCTCACAAAGTACCGTGTCTGATGTGTTCGGCAAACTTGGGATCACCAAGGACATGATGGCGGGCATGGATGCCGCTCAGCAGTTTGAATATGTGATGAAACGGCTGCAGCATGTGAAAGACCAGCAGCAAGCTGCCAGCCTCGCAGATATGTTGTTTGGGGGCGAAGCCAACAAAGTCATCACCTATATTCGTAGCACCCACAAAGGACTGGACGAACTGCTGCAGACGCAGTCCAAACTCAACCTACTGACCAATCAGGGGGCTGCTGGTGCAACACGTTATGGCAATGCGTTTAAAAACTTACGCACGGTTGTGGGCAGTGGCTGGCAAGAAATTTCCGGGATTGTCGGCGGGGAGATGGTCGGGGATTTAAACCAGTTGAATCGCTCGATCGTGACCTTTGTGCAGAACAATAAAACCCAACTGGTCGGCTTTGTTAAAAGCCTGGTCTATGGGGCCAAAGATGCTGCGGTGGCCATGTTTCATTTGGGTCAGACTATCAACCATCTCGTCCAGATCATGGGGGGATGGCAGACCGTTGGAATTGCGATGGCCTCTCTGTTAGCTGGCAAACTGGTTCTGGGCCTATTTAACCTCGTGACAGGGTTATGGGGAGCCGCTAAAGCGCTAGGCGTCGCCAAAGGCGCTATGGCCGCTTTTAATCTGGTGATGAAGGCGAATCCTATCGGGTTGGTCATTACCGCTGTCGGAGGTCTGATCTTTGCCGGTGTTGAGTTGTATCGCCACTGGGACACGGTGGTTGGCTGGTTTCATGGCGCCTTAAAGTGGTTTGAGAGCGCATTTTCGAAAACCTTTGGCGTGATCCAATCGGTTATCAGCTGGTCACCGATGGCTACTCTTCAAGGTGCTTGGGGTGGGATGACTGACTACTTTAGTGGCCTCTGGTCTGGGGTTTCCTCGGGATTTTCCCAATTCTGGGCACTGGCTAAGCGGGTGTTCGGTTGGTCGCCGCTGGGATTGATCATTGATAACTGGGGCGGGATTTCCGGTTTTTTCAGTGGCTTTTGGTCGCATGTGGTTCATGTTTTTCAAGTGGGCTGGCGTGTTGTTAAAGCACTGTTTGGCTGGACGCCGATGGCGGATGTCCAAACCAGCTTTCAACCTTTGACCCAGTACTTTGAGAAACTCCGGGAGCGGATCACCGGTATTTTTCAAAAAGGACTGGCCATGGTTAAAGGAGCGCTGGGAACGGTGAAATCATGGGTGGGAAAACTGCAGTTTTGGAAGAAGAAAGACAAAGATGATAATCAGACGCCAGAAAAACCACAGCCCCCTGTTTCAGCGCTTCCTAAAGTGGGGGCGAGTGTTCGCCGCACATCGAAGATACCTGCCACGGTTTTAGCGGGAACGTTGGCCGGAGCCACGGCCACAGCGATAAACCCACCGACCGTGCCGACAGTCACCGATGGTGCCCAACGGGCAAAAGCAGCGATTCAGCAAGCTTCTAAAACCACACAGGTCTCGCATATTCGCCATGTGAGTGTCGGTGGTATTACGGTGGTTGCTGCGCCTGGTCAATCGCCTGCAGAAGTGGGGGATGCTGTGTATCAGCGGTTTGCAGAGTCTCAAGATGATGCACTTTATGATTTACCGGAGTCTTAATCATGTCTCAACCGATGCTCTCACTGGGCGGCTTTAATTTTTCGGTGGATACAGCCACCTATGACAGTCTTTCCCGCAACTATGGCTGGCGCTGGCAGGCCCAGCCCCGCGTGGGAAAACGGGATATTTTGCAATATACGGGGCAGGAAGCCCCGACCATTTCAATCAATGGCTCAATTGCCACGGCTTATCGTTCGGTAGGAACGCAGCAGATCCAAAAGCTGGTGACTCTGGCCAATAAGGGCCAGCCATTGCTAATGATGAGCGGTGAGGGTGACAAGTTGGGCTATTGGGGGGTTAAACGCATTCAACAAACGGACAGGCGCTTTATTAGTGGCGGTTCTCCACGGTTTCAGGATTTTTCAATGGAGCTTATCTTTTATGGCGACGATTTACAGGACGCGTGATGGGGATGTACTGGATCAGATTTGTAACGATTATTATGGCCGCTCATCTGCCATTATTGACGTTTATGATGCGAATCCGGGGTTGGTTGACTATGGTGCGATTCTTCCGGCAGGGATTGAGATCACCCTGCCTGATTTGGCAGCACCGGTGGCTCAGGGAACCTCGCTATGGGATTAAGCTATCAACCACAGTTCTCTCTGAGTGCGGACGGGAACGATATCACAGAGGCTATCTGGAACAACTTGATCAGTATCAGTCTGAGAGATAACGCCGGGAAAAAATCAGATCGGTTGGCCATTGCCATCACATTGCCATCGAGTGCTTCAACCCCTCCGAAAGGGGCAGTGCTGAACTTTTCACTGGGATTGAATGGAACGCTCATTGATAAAGGGCAATTCATTGTGGATGAGTTAACCCTGAGCGGCCCACCACGCCGACTACAAATTGTGGCCAATGCCGCGCCGATGGACAACACCAAACAAAGTGGCCTGCTGCAGAGCCATAAAACCCGCAGTTGGGATGATGTCACGCTCAGCAATTTAGTGGCGACCATAGCCAAAGAAAATGACCTGATCCCGAAGGTCAGCACCGATATGGCCACTCAAACGATAGCCCATATTGACCAGATCAATGAAAGTGATATGGCACTGCTCACCCGCATTGCTCAGCAATATGGTGCGGTTGTGAAACCAGCCAATGGTTATCTGTTGTTTACCACCGATGCTGCCGGAAAAAGCGCCTCTGGGAGCAGTTTGCCGGTGATTACTCTTGCCCCGGAACAGGTAAAAACATGGCAATGTCGGTTTAATAGCCGCCGGGATGCGCAACGTGTGATAGCGATGTATCACGATGTTGAAAGTGGTGATACCAAAGAAGTCAGCATTGGCACTGGAGATCCCGCTTACAGAATTTTATACACCTATCCAAACAAAGATGAAGCGGAAGCCGCTGCCAATGCCCGAGCTAAAACGGTGAAAGCCGGGAGCGATGCCTTAGATATTACGATGGCCTGCCAGAGTGATGTGATGTCAATGGTGGCAGAGGGGTATGTTCAGCTCAATGGCTTTGGTGATAAAGAAGATGAGCAGAAGTGGCGCGTAAAAACCATTGAATGGACGCTGATGTCGACCGGAATGGCTATGCATATTACAGGTGATCACGGCACACCAAGTTAAAACGTGACATTTTATAAATGAAATTTAAGTTAAAGCTAGAAAAGACGTGGCAATTTACGTGACATAAACGTGCCATTTTGGTGTCAAAAAGATGGGTATTTGAAGTAGTTTGGGAGTCGACCCACTGTCGTAAGCTCTTGATTTGTCTACTGACAGTGGGTCTATAGTTGGTGGAGCTGGGGGGAGTTGAACCCCCGTCCAGAACCCTCTTACCCAGTGGCCCTACATGTTTAGTCGACCTTTAAATTCGTGATAACGCTGCGGGTCAACACGCCACATTATCACTAGCTTGAATTAGGTTTAACGGTTCAGCTCTCAAGCGGGAGCATCCACGCGATCCTGTTTGGGTTTGATCCCCTGTTGGTCCCCGTCTTACAGGCGGAAGCTGGGGCAGGAGAGCACTAGCAGGTTATTAAGCTGCTACTGCGTAGTTTTCGTCGTTTGCGACTATTTTTTTGCGGCTTTTAACGAGGCAAACCGCCCCTCGACATGCTCCACTGGACTCATTGATCCTGTCGAATCCTAAATCAGCCCCAGTGATTGAGCGCTAGTCTAGCACAATTGTTTATTACGAAACTAGCGACAATTTGGTGTTCGGTCTTTATTTGACCAATTTAATGATAAAAACTGTCTACATCATATCTATCACTAGATTGAATATGGTGTCAGTTTGGTCGTTTTCAACAATATGTTGGTTTTTTAATCTTTATTTTTGTATTAGGCTTGTAAAATCAATTGGCTAGATTAGATGAGCATGATCTCGCATTCACTCGAGTATTATCTTGATAAATTGACGCATCTTAAGATGAATCAAGCCCGTGGACAAAAAAGTCCTCATAAGGTGGCGATGCTCTTAAGCGTGATTGATTTGATCCAGGCTGGGTATATTTACTCGAATAAAATTGTGCTCGATAAACATTTAAAAGAGCGCTTTAGTGACGTTTTCTCTCAGATTAAATTACCTAGTGATTGTGATACACCGGAGTTGCCCTTTTTCCATCTGCGTAGCGAAGGGTTTTGGCATATACAATATCGAGATGGTATTGCTGTTGATAGTGTTAACCGTTTTTCTAAATCTAAGATTGATTATGCTTATTTAGATGATGAGCTTTTTAAAATTTTAAAAAGTCCAATTAGCTCAATAGCCATTCGGGATGTGCTTTGCACTAATTTATCTGATCTATCGACTCGTTTTGCCAGATGGTTAGTTGAGACCGGGCGCTCGGAGAGTACGGCGCAAAAATATGTGCAAGCGATTCGTGGCTCAATCTCTAATTGGTTGGCCCAAGATGCTGACGAGGCGGTTTTGTTATCACAAGCGCAAAGCTATTCGAATCTCAAACAATTGGCGAATAGGGCTCGTGATTTGGATGAATTTAAAATTCGTAATGAGCGTGGTAATGGCATGTACAGTGCAGCATTGAACAGCTATGAGCAGTTTGTTTGTGATTTGATGCAAATAGATGTGCAAGCCGATATTAGTCAATTAATGAATGATGAACATTTAGATGCAACCGAGCGTTCTGTCATGATTAATGCCCGTGTTGGACAAGGCATTTTTCGCAAAAAACTCATCGATATGTGGCATGGGTGCGCTGTAACGAGGTATCAAAATACTCAGTTACTGATGGCATCGCATATTAAACCTTGGCGCAGCTCGACCAATGATGAGCGTTTGAATCCATATAATGGGTTGTTGCTAACGGCTAATTTAGATAAAGCTTTTGATTTGGGTTTTATTTCATTTCGAAATACAGGCAAGATTCTGATTGCAAGTTGTCTGGAAAAGCCTCAAGCATTGGGAATTGATGAAGATATGAGCTTTGCCGCAAGTCGGGACCATCGATGCTTTTTAGAGCATCATCGTGCGGTTGTTTTTAAAGGTTTATCGCCCTGCCAATACGCTTAATCGGCAGGGCTTCGTTGGTTAGTTCATCTGAATATTGCTGTGGGCGTGAATAAACTCAAGGCGAGCTTTTCCTGGCTCACTTATCGCTTTTTCGCCGTTGTTATTAATTGACCATAAGGTTGGTTTCCCTTCTTGCCATTTTGGCCAATGCGCTAAGCTTGTTGGGTTTGGATTGCCAGTTTTGGCAAAGTGTACCCATCTTTGCATCATCAATTTGCTTAAATCTTTATCCTGTTCGGTGACCGGTTTCATTTGGCCGTTTAGGTTTCCAAAGACATATGGAATTTCGCTGGTGTGAATCGCCCCTGGAATCGTTTTGCGATGAGGTGGCGTTACGTAACTAAAATAGTAACGCCAAGTTGGCGCATAGTGACTTGCGCTGGTTGCAAAGTGCTCGGTCGTCGCGGTTGCAAACATATCGGTGGCAAGTTGCGCGGCTTTTAATGATGCTTTACCTGTGCCGTAGCCATCGGTTAATGCTTGTGCTTGTTGCCATAATGAGCCTAATTTTTTGGGTACCGATGCCGCCCATGCCGGAGGGAAGAATCCTGCTTCATAGTTGTTGCTGCCGATTAACAGCGGTACTTGGTGATAATGGCCTGAGGCAATGGCTTGCTGGGTTTTTTCTTTTAACGAAACGCCATCAATAATAGGCATTGTGGCAGTTTTTGCCAGCGGCAGTTTTAGCAACTCTTTTGCACTGATAGCGCGAAGCTGTGCAGGGGTTTTATCTAACACTGATTTAGGCAACTCGTGAGTTACATTCTCGCTGGCCTGCTGGGTGGTAAATTCCGGTAGTGCGAGAGCTCCTGATTCCATAATCGCTTTGGCAAATAGCCCTTTGCTCTGTGGTGATTGCAGAAGATATCCAACGGATGCGCCGCCTGCTGATTCGCCCCACAAGGTGACGTTATCTGGGTTACCACCAAACTGGCGAATATTATTTTTAACCCATTTCAAGGCTGCAATTTGGTCAAGCAGTCCAAAGTTGAGTGCTTGGTGGGCGTCTTCTTTGACAAGGGCCGGATGGGGGAAAACGCTCAATGGGCCAAGGCGATAGTTCATAGTGACGACGATAACGCCTTTTTTCGCTAGATGGGTGCCGTTATATAGCGGCATTGAGGTTGCTCCTAGGCGAAATGCGCCACCATGGATCCAGACCATAACTGGCAGTTTGGCATTTTTGTCTGTGCCACTGGGCTGCCAAACGTTCAGTGTTAGGCAATTTTCACTCATTGGCTGGTTTTTTAGCTTCGCTTCAGGCCCCTTCGGTGGCGGGGTTTGCATGCAGATATCGCCAAAGTGTGTGGTGGTTTTAATACCTTGCCACGCTTTAACGCTCTTTGGTGCCTGCCAGCGCAACTTGCCAACGGGAGGGGCTGCATATGGGATCCCTAGCCAATGATTTACCTGGTCTTTACTTGCACCTTTAATGGCACCGCTTTGGGTTTGTATCACTAATGGTGAGTGAGCACTCGCTGCATGGGCTGGTAGAGTTAACGCTGCGGCAATAAGTGCCGAACCCATGAGCGTTGCGGTGCGCTTGAATTGTTTGGGGGTAGACATGAATAAGAGCTCCTCAATAATACATTAAGGAAACCAAATTGGTTTCTTTAATGTATAGAATAGCGGCAAGTCAGATTGATGTAAACGAGATCAATTATAGTTGGCTGAGCTAAAGTGCGGTTTTATTGAAAGAGAGCTTTGATTTGCCGATTATTTAAAAAGTAATGGGGCGATAAATTTTAGATCGCGCTTTATCAAGGGTTGCACATCAAGAGTCGGGACAGTGGGTAAAACGCCAAGCGCTATATCGCGTAGTAATGGCGCAATAATCAGCGACTGTAAATAGCGTGCAGGCGCATCCGGGCAATTCGTCGTAAGTAGGTTGGCTTTTTTAAGAGCCTGAAACCAGATATTTAGTTGCTCGCTTACCAAACCAATGCCGTGGCGCTGATAATATTCAAGCAACTGCTGCTTATCTGGATGATCGGCCTGCAAATACTTAAAAATGCCAATTGAAAGGGGGTTTAATACCTCGCTAGCAAGTTGAGTGAAAAAGCTTTCTAGCTCGTTAATAGCTTCTTGGCGAGTCGTCACTTTGTTTAATTGTGGATGTGTTTGGCTATCGGTCCAAATGGCAAAAATTTTATCAAGTACGGCATGTTTATCTGGGTAAAACCGGTAAATCGTTTTTTTAGCAACACTTGCCGCTGCTGCCAGCTCATTCATGGTGAATGCTTCATGGCCTTTTTCTAACAACAACGTAATCGCAGCATTATGAATTTTATCTATCAGAATAGTCTCTGGGATAGCGGGGCGGCCACGTGATGTTGTTGGTTGTGTCATAAGCGCCTTTTGCTCGTTAAGATTAATTTATCTTGCGGGATTTTATCGTGTCGGGCAATGGTAAAAAATAAGCCTGTCACATTTGGACAGGCTTATGTCATTTGCTTAGCATTACATATTGTGTTTCATCACTCGCGCTTTGGCTCGTTGCCATTCACGCTCTTTGATGTCGCTGCGTTTATCGTGTTCCCTTTTACCTTTAGCCAAGCCTATTTCCAATTTTGCCCAAGAATGTTTCCAATACATTCCTAAAGCAACAATGGTATAACCTTGACGTTCGGTTGAACCGATTAACTTATCTAATTCACGCTGATTGAGTAACAATTTCCGATTGCGGGTTGGGTCTGCCACAACATGTGAGGAAGCCGCATTTAACGGATGAATTGTTGCACCAATAAGATAAGCCTCACCGCGATGGATGATGACGTATGTATCACTAATGTTTACTTTGCCCGCGCGAAGCGATTTTACTTCCCATCCCTGCAGTTCAAGTCCGGCTTCGAATTTTTGTTCGATACTAAATTCGTGACGTGCTTTTTTATTGAGGGCGATAGTGTTGCCGCCGGGTTTCTTTTTTGTCGTTTTATTAGCCATAGGCTGGCTATTATACCCATCTTTAAACTCATGAAAACTGATATTCTTCGTCTTTATAGACGATGATGGTAAAATTGCTGCCATTATCGCGAAGGGAGAGGTCATGACAACGATCCAACGAAGTGCCTTGGTCAATTTTAGTGCTGAGCAGATGTATCATCTGGTCAATGATGTGGAGTCTTATCCGCAGTTTCTGCCCGGTTGTGTGGGCGGCAAATTATTGAGCCTGGAAAATAATGAAATGACAGCGACGGTGTCGGTCGCTAAAGCGGGAATTCGCGGCGAATTTACCACTCATAATATCATGCATCCATATGACAAAATTGAGATTACCTTGGTGAAAGGGCCGTTTAAAAAGCTCCATGGGGTGTGGCAGTTTAAGCAGCTTGATGAGCACGCTTGTAAAGTGATTTTGGAGCTGGAGTTTGAATTTGCAAACCGTCTAGTGAGCTTAGCCTTTGGCCGAGTATTTAAAGAGCTGGCTGGGGCGATGGTTCAGGCTTTTTGCACGCGCGCAAAACAGGTATACGCATAATGAGTGAACTTAATATCGAAGTTGTTTATGCCTTGCCTGAGAAACAAACCTTATTATCTGAAATTGTCGATGAAGGCACGACGATTGAACAAGCGATTGCTCAGTCGGGTATTTTTCAGCATCATCCCGAGCTTAAAGGGCAAGCGCTGCAAGTCGGTATTTTTAGCCGAGCAGCTAAGTTAACAGACCAAGTTCAAGATGGCGATCGCATTGAGATTTATCGCCCGCTTTTGGCTGATCCCAAAGAGTTACGTAAGCTTCGCGCGCAACGCGCTAAAAATAGTGGCAAAGCAGATAAAGTCACCGGTGGTCGGCCAAATCCTCTGCGTCATCACGACTCATAAATTAAGCCAAATTTATTCGATATGAATGTCACTCAAGCTGAGGCTTAGCCTCAGCTTGGCAATTATTAGCTATTGGTACTTGGCTGGGCAGGCGCATCAAGCGGCATGTTAAACTGCGAACCAGGTTTATAATCCCCAGTCATGCTGACTAGTTTATTGTCCTTAAAGGTAATCACTAGTTTTTTCTGAGTGAGTTTCCCATTACCAACTTGATAATGATAAATATAGTACCAAGTATGTGGTGTAAATAAGTCGACCAACATCGGTGGTCCCATCACATATTTTACCTGTGCAGGAGACATTCCTATCCGTAATTGATTGACCTCTTTTTGTTCAACGTAGTTTCCCTGAGGGATATCAATTTTATAAACGAGCTTATCGAGCATTGAGCAGCCAGATAGCGCAAATGTGGCCAGCATGGCCGAAAAAAGCAGTCGCACGCGCATCATTTTCATTCTTTTATCCTGTCTAAGGCTGCTCATGATACCAAGGACTGATTAAAAAAGAAGTCCTGATTATCTAAATACTCAGACTGTTAGCTCATTTTAGTAGTTCTCTGGCATTAGCAAGAGCAACTTCAGTGATTTCATTACCTGCTAGCAGCCGGGCCAGCTCTTCAACGCGCTGTTCACCATCAAGAACTTCCATAGTGGTTTCGGTGCTTTGTTTTTGCTGTTTTTTACTCACGCGTAGCTGCTGATGGCCATTGCCAGCAACTTGTGGTAGATGCGTGACACATAAAACTTGGTTAGTTTGCCCTAGCAATCGGAGCATTTGGCCGACAACCGCGGCGGTTGGGCCGCTAATGCCAACATCAACTTCATCAAAGATGAGCGTAGGAACTTGAATGTTTTCAGCGCAGATCACCTGAATCGCCAGGCTAATTCGTGATAACTCACCCCCGGAAACCACTTTATTTAATGGCTGCAAAGGCTGGCCAGGGTTAGTGGTGACTAAAAGCTCTGCTTTATCCCAACCGTTTGGCGATGGATGCTCAGGGTCTGCTGTTATCTCTAATTGGCATTTTGCTTTAGGCATACTCAGCTCGCGAATTGATTTTTCCAACAGGTGGCTGAGCTGTTTAGCTTGGCGCTGACGGCTCTGGCTAAGGCGAGAGGCAGCGTCTTGATAGTTTTGCCAACTGTTGGCAATTTGTTCATCTATTTTTTTAAGAAAATCATCCATTGATGCCATTTGCGCGAGCTCTTCGGCTAAGTGCAAATGCAACTGTGGAAGTTGTTCCGGCGGCACTTGATGTTTACGAGCCAAATCAAGGCTGGTGCTAAGACGTTGCTCTAACTGGGCAAATTCTTCAGGGTCTACCTCGAGTTGATCCGCTGACTGGCTTAACTGATGGCCTGCTTCTTCAACCTGAATAATCGCCTCTTGGATAAGATCATAAGCGCTTTGTAGCTTTGGCTCATATTCCAGAAGATCATCTAATTTTTTGCTGCCTTGCGAGAGCATTGATAAGACGTTTACTTCATCATCTTGGCTTAGCAACATCGCGAGTTGTTGGCAGCCATCGAGTAATTCTGAGCTGTTTGATAAACGCTTATGCTGTTGGTCTAGCTGCTGATATTCGTCCGGTTGCAGGGCAAATTCATCCAGCTCTTGGACTTGATACTCTAATAACTGCTGACGCGACTGTTGCTCAGCTTGCTGAGTTAATAATCGGTCTTTTTCATGACGTAAACTTTGCCATTGCTGAAATGCCTGAGCGACCTGTTCCAGTTGGTTGTTATGGCGGCTGTAACTGTCAACAATGCGTAATTGTTGGGCAGGTTTGAGCAGTTCATGGTGAGCATGTTGGCCATGAATTGCGACTAATTTAGTGCCCAGTTGTTTTAACTGGCTAATAGGGACAGGGGTTGCGTTAATATATGCTTTAGAGCGACCTTCATGCGTCACTACGCGGCGCACAATGCATTCGCCACCGTTATCGAGTTGGTTGTCTTGCAGCCATTTTTGCGCAGCGAGATTTTTGTGAATATCAAAACGGGCTGACACTTCAGCGCGTTTTTCACCTGGGCGAACCATAGCCGCTTCTGCTCTTTCACCTAGACATAGGCCAAGCGCATCAATGGCAATTGATTTACCAGCACCAGTTTCACCAGTAATGGTGGTCATACCACTTGATAAATCAAGTTCTAAAAAGCGGACAATAGCAAAATTTTGGACAGTAAGTTGAGTTAACATGCGCAATCCCCTTCGCAAAATAACATGTATATATATACAGTTGTTTTTAACGAAGGGCAAGTTTTATACAGCGTTTTTTAAAAAAGTGTGCTGCCCCAACCTAATTTCTTACGCAATACTTCAAAATAGTTGTAGTCGGTCGGATGGATAAGGCGTAGCCGCTGCGGATGTTGGCGAACAATTACTTCATCACCTGCTTGAACGGTAATCGGAATGTGGCTATCGCAGCTAATCATACTATCCGAGCGATTTTGTGGCGCAAATTTAATCCGCACTTGTGATTTACCGTTAAGCACAGTTGGACGGCTACTCAGCGTATGCGGGTACATTGGTACCATTGCAATAGCTTCAAGGTCTGGGGTTAAAATTGGCCCGCCACCTGAGAGTGAATAGGCTGTTGACCCGGTTGGTGTCGATAAAATTAAGCCATCAGCCCGCAGTCCGAGCATAAAGTTATCATCAACATACACATCCATTTCAAGCATATGGGCAACTTTGCCCTGATGAATCACAACTTCGTTCATCGCGCGGTGAATTTCCAGTGTGCGGCCATCCCGGATAAGCTCTGCTTCAAGTAAAAAGCGATGTTCGGTTATAAATTCGCCATCCAATACTTTGCTCAGAGGTTCTTCAAAATCATCTGGGTGAAGGTCGGTTAAAAAGCCTAAATTGCCCCGGTTGACACCAATTACAGCAACATCGTGACCACTAAACTCACGCGCTGCTCCGAGCATATTGCCATCACCACCGACCACAATTGCTAAGTCGGCCTTTTTGCCTATTTCGCTGCGGCTTGCCACTTCGCTGCAGCAAATGGGAAGTTGTTTGGCAACGCGTTCTTCAACCAGTAGATGATATCCTCTATTTAATAGAAAATTATGCAACTGATTGAGGGTCTGATTTGCACCCTCATGATTAGGCTTACCAATTAGACCAATTGTTTGAAAAATTTTATTCATAGGCAAAGGGTAGAATATGAAATAAAGTCAGATCATTGTGAATTGCTGAGCTGATTTTATGCCACATCCTGAGTCACTATTTATATTTGAGATAGATAATTATCAGGACAGAGTAAAGGATTAGGCAAGTTTCCCTGTCAAATCGTTAACTTTGGGTTGAAACCCACAATATCATCCCCATAATAAGCCTCAAGTGTAATTTAGGCTAACTTTTTCGGAGTGTCGCATGAGTAGCGAGCAATCAAAGAATCAAACCGAACAGAATGTAGAGACGGCAGAATCTGTCGAACAGGCCGCTCAGGCGCAAGAGCAGGCTGGCGTAGAACCTGAAGTGATTACGGCTGAAGAAGCAGCTGAAATGGATAATGCTGAGCTGGCAAGTGCCCATGCTCGCATTAGCGAACTGGAATCACAGCTAGAAGCTGCCAACCAGAAAGTTCAGGATCAAAAAGACAGCGTCGTTCGTGCTCAGGCTGAAGTTGAAAACATTCGCCGCCGTAGTGCTCAGGATGTTGAAAAAGCTCATAAATTTGCGCTTGAAAAATTCGTTAATGAATTATTGCCAGTGATTGATAACTTAGAGCGTGCGCTTGGTGCTGTCGATCAAGAAAACGAAACAATTAAACCGATGATTGAAGGGGTTGAACTAACTCTGAAATCATTCTTAAGTGTGGTCGAAAAATTTGGTGTTCAGGAAGTTAATCCTGAAGGTCAGCCATTTGATCCAGCGAAACATCAAGCGATGGGGATGCAAGAAAGCGAAGAAGTTGCACCGAATACCGTTTTGGCTGTGATGCAAAAAGGCTACGAACTTAACGGTCGCCTGATTCGTCCAGCGATGGTGATGATCGCTAAAGCAAAAGCATAATCGTTTGCTAATTAAGCAAATATCTTGCTGATTATTGGGGGCTTTTAAGCCCCTTTTTTTATGATGCTTAAAAGAGCGTCTCTGGCCGAATCGTGGTATTGAATGGGCTAATTGCCAAATATAGCTGGCGAAAAATTCGTGCATTTGCTCATCGAGAATTAGGGTTGTCTATCGACTCTCTGGTTTGTTATTCTTGAACAATTATTCAAAACGTAAGGAGAATACTTTGTCTAAGTTATTCACTCCATTAAAACTTGCCGATTTAGAGTTACCAAATCGGGTAATTATTGCGCCGATGTGTATGTATAGCGCAGAGCACGGCAAGATGACTGACTGGCATATTCAGCATCTGGGGGGTTTATCACAGTCCGGAGCAGGGATGCTCATTATTGAAGCTAGCGCGGTTGAGCCTCAAGGGCGAATCAGTTATGGCGATGTTGGTTTATGGGATGACTTGACAGAGCAGGCGATGGAGCGGGTTCTTGAAAGTGTCCGTCGTTATTCTGATATGCCAATTGGCATACAGTTAGGGCATGCTGGGCGTAAAGCTTCGTGTGAATTGCCGTGGAAAGGTGGGGCGCAAATCGACCCTAATCACGAGTTGGGGTGGCAAACTATCGCCCCATCAGCGGTGGCTTACAGTGATGGTGAAAATCCACCTTTAGCGATGACGCTTGAAGATATCGAAGCGGTTAAAGCTAACTTTGTCAGTGCCGCCCAGCGCGCGGCTAAACTTGGGTTGGATGCGATTGAAATTCATGGCGCTCATGGCTATCTATTGCATCAATTTTTGTCACCGCTATCGAACTTGCGTGATGACCAATACGGTGGCTCGCTAGAAAACCGCATGCGCTTGGTTCTTGAAGTGTTTGAAGGGATTCGCGAAGTCTTTCCAAAAGAGAAACCCGTTGGCATTCGTATCTCAGCTTCAGATTGGGTTGATGGTGGTTGGGATCTGGCTCAAAGTATTGAGCTGGCCAAAGCACTTGAAGCGCGAGGTTGTTCATTTATCCACGTTTCATCAGGCGGTTTAAGTGAGGATCAACAAATTGATGTTGGCCCTGGATATCAGCTGATTTTTGCCGAAAAAATCAAAGCCGCTCTCAAACAGATGCCAGTTATTGCAGTCGGTTTGATTACTGATGCCCATCAGGCAGAAAGTGTCTTGGTTAGTGGCCAAGCGGATGCGATTGCTCTGGCTCGCGGCGTTTTATATGACCCTCGTTGGGGATGGCATGCAGCGGCTGCATTGGGTGAAAAAATCACTCCCGCCCCACAATATTTGCGCTGTGCGCCACATGAGCTAAAAGATTTGTTCAACGCTTAAATCTTTTCAAGCAGTTTATCGGCCGGAGGTGTGTTGTGCACTTCCGGCTTTTTTATGGTCAAGATAATGTTAATCGGTCAAAAAATACGCTAAGTTAAATACACAGCTAGCCAATTGTGTCTCTTTAACCGGTGAAAGGTATCGCTTTAGCGCAGGCTTGAGCGATTCATAAGACGATGTGTCGTCAGCTGAGCTAGCAGTTAGTGAGGTTGATTTATGCAACAGATCGAAATTTTCCCTATTCCAAGCCCTTGTATTGGTGTATGTCAGGTGAATGAAAAAGGGCTGTGTCGCGGCTGTTTTCGCAATCGTGATGAGCGCTTTTATTGGCAAAAATTATCCCCATCGCAACAACGAAATGTCATCCGTTTAGCGCATAATCGTAAAATACGGTTTTTACGCGCCCAAATTCAAGCCGTTCAGTCATCA
Source organism: Celerinatantimonas sediminis (assembly GCF_046054195.1). Classification (NCBI taxonomy): domain Bacteria; kingdom Pseudomonadati; phylum Pseudomonadota; class Gammaproteobacteria; family Celerinatantimonadaceae; genus Celerinatantimonas; species Celerinatantimonas sediminis. The sequence goes on along the minus strand of NZ_JBEQCS010000002.1, from coordinate 258,905 downwards.
GCGCAACCAAGCGATCCCTCACTTGATTTACCATTTGACGACTAGCGCTCGTCATCAGCTGTTGGTTGTTTAGTTTATCTCTAGATGTGGTTCGATACGGGCCATTTCTTTTATTTATAGGAATATATTCATGCAAATCGAAACAGATACCCATACTCACACAATTAGCAGTGGCCATGCTTATAGCTCATTAGCGGAAAACGTGACAGCTGCAAAGGCTGCTGGTCTTAAATTGATGGCGATGACCGATCATGCACCTTCAATGCCTGGCGCTCCACATATCTGGCATTTCGGTAATTTAAAGGTTGTACCGCGGATCATCGATGGGGTTGGGGTATTGCGCGGCGTCGAGGCTAATATTTGTAACCTAAATGGTGAAATCGATGTACCCGATAAGTTTGTTGAACAGCTCGACCTTGTGATTGGTAGTCTCCATGAGCCTATTTTTGCGCCTAGTGATGAAAAGACAAATACTCAGGCACTTATTAATGCAATTAAAGGGGGGCAAGTTGATGTGATTGGTCATCCTGGTAACCCCAATTATCCCATCGATATCGATGCTGTTGTGAAAGCTGCAACGAAGCATCATGTCTTGATTGAACTGAATAATTCCTCATTTTTAGGCTCACGGCGAGGGAGTCATAAAAACTGTTTAGCCATCGCTGAAGCCGCTCGTGACTATGACACCTGGATCACCCTAGGTAGCGACTCTCATATTGCTTACACAGTCGGTAAATTCGCCGAATGTACTGATGTAATCGAGCAAGTAAAGTTCCCACTAGAGCGGTTAGTGAGCACGCATGCTGGAAAATTACTCGATTTTCTTGCTGAAAGAGGCAAAACAAGTATGGGTGAATATTACAAATTACGCTGATATAATCCGTTATTGTGAGGCTAAAATTTGTGAAATTGTGGATATCTTGATTTTTTGATTGCTTGTTAAATATTTTTATTGCGTAAAATGCATTAATTAATGGTTTTTCATTTTTAAAAGTTCATGTATGCTAATTTTACGAATTTAAGGTTATTTACCCTATTTTATTAAGGGAATTGGCTGTTTAGTCACGAGGTAACCGATAGTTTTCATATTTAAATGGCAGATTAAAGATGAGCGAACTAGATCAAATTTTAAAAAATAACGAGAAATGGGCAAATTCTATTCAGGAAAAAAATCCAACGTTTTTTAGTGAGTTGGCCAAAGCCCAGAGTCCTGAATATTTGTGCATCGGCTGTTCGGATAGCCGGGCTCCTGTTGAGCAGATTATGGGGTTGCAACCTGGCGATATTTTTGTTCATCGTAATGTGGGTAATCAGGTCGTTCCAAGTGATTTGAATACGTTATCAGTGATTCAATTTGCCGTTGAAGCGTTAAAAGTAAAACACATCATTGTCAAAGGGCACTATGAATGTGGCGGTGTTAAGGCGTCCGTTGATGGAACCAAAATGGGCATGATGGATAACTGGTTACGCCATATTCGGGCTGTTTATGTCAAACATGAGCAAGAGTTAGATAACATTACCGATATGCACAAACGCTATGATCGATTATGTGAACTAAACGTGATTGAACAGGTTGCGAACGTTTGTAATACCTCGGTTGTTCGCCAAGCTTGGGCCGCGGGTCAGGAGTTATCCGTGCACGGTTTAATCTATTCTCTTAAAGAGGGGCGATTACATAATCTGCATGTTACTGCCAACGAGAAAACAGCGGATCTTAAGATAAAACTGGCATTTTAACTCATTTTTCAGTCGAGATGTTTTGCAAGAAGCTCTGTCCATGGCAGAGCTTTTTTGTCTTTTTTATTGGCAGTAAGTTTCAAGGGGCTCTTTTGAGGTAAAAAACAACCGATTCATGGGCCCGATAAATTGGCGTTTTAAGCAATACATGAAAGTCTATATATAGAAAAAAAACCTAATCAATGAGATGGTTAGTCATAATTTTTATGACTGCATTTAATTTGTTGCAGTTTTTCTTAATTACTCAGATTATTTGCCAGCGATTTAGTCAGTGAATCGTTTAGCGCTGAAATAGAGCGGAACTTGAGGGTTCGAGGCCATCGGGGAGATCTCTTGGTAATGGCAGAGAGAATCTATTCATCGCATTCATGCTAAAACAAAACGGCTTGCTCGAACCCTTATCAAGAGCCGTTTTGAATGGGCAGCTTTTTTATTGAGGAAAACAACAAATGAAAAAAACATTGATTGCTGCATTACTTGGATTAATGGTAAGCCCTCTGGCATTGGCTGATAATGCGCCAGCGACACAAACTGCAACACCTGCAACGACGACTGCCCCAGTTGTTGTGAAAAAAGCCGCTGATCATAAAGCTGCCGCTAAACCTGCTGCTCATAAAAAACACAAAGTGAGCACAGAATCTCATAAACTCGTTTCAGAAGTTCAATCTCAGTTGCATCGTTTAGGCTATAAAATCGGTAAAGTTGATGGCTATAACGGTAAAAAAACGCGAGCTGCTGTTCGCAAATTCCAAAAAGACCATCACCACAAAGTGACTGGTAAAATTACCCACCAATTATTAGCGCAGTTAAAAGCCGCTAAATAATCTGATTAAAATTAAGGTGTGTTATTAATAACGCACCTTAATTATTTCTATCCTAGAAATTGCAATTATGCGTTAAGGTCAGCATCGGTTTTAAGAATTGCTTGTTGCAATCCGAATTCATAAGCCTCGAGCAGTGGTTGAATGCTAAGGTCTTCATCATAAAAGCCGAGCCATACTAAAGTGCAGGTGGCGATAATCATCAAGTCTTTATCTAGCTCGCTATTGGCATTCGATGCATCAAGTTTCGTTTTTAACTCATTTAATGCAGTTTTTTCATCGCTTTGAATATCAAGTTTGGTGATAGCCGCAGACATATCTTGCAGCAATTTTTTGAGTAAGGTTTTCAGTAGCTGCTCATCAAAATCGAACCCAAGTTCCCTGGCAAGATAAAATGCCGTGCAGGTTCTTAAATTTTGCTCTTGTTTGCTCTGCCAAGATGAGGCGTTAGTAATTTGAGAGCCGTTTAACTCAAAACCGATGGAACTGGCAAAAACTTTGTATGGATTTAGACTTGGTTTCACGCTTGTAAAATAGTCGCTCAAGACTTGAGAAACAGTTTCGTGTTGATTACCAGATAGCTGAAAATGTTTGACTATCGCCATCCCGTCCACGTTAGCAATCGTTTTATAGTTTGCACCAAACTGGTTAATAATCTCTTGCTTGGTTTTAGGCGCTTTTTGATGTTTGTTGATATAGAAGTTGCCGGCAATTTCTGAAAGATCGCCGAGCCAGCCAGATGCCATCAATCGGTCATCGACGGTTGGACTAATTGCTTCAAGAATTTTTGCCAGCTCTTTATCTTTTAAGATGCTGTCGGGCAGCGGTGTCACCGGGCCATTGTGATTACTAGCATCCATGATGGCAAAAAGATGAGCAATATCATAGGCGTCTTGTTTGTCGTTGGTGAGAACTTCGTGGCTTTTTTGAATGGCTTTAGTCGTGTCGCTTGAGGCAAATTGCGCTATATCTTCTGTTCCTCGAACTAACTCGTAGCTCCAGAGCTTTGAGCCGTAATAAAGCTTGCGAAATTTAGTGATCATGACTGAGATGTCGGTGACTTTGGAGTTGTCACTTTCAACGTGCTGCATTAGTGAAAAGTAATCACTCAGGGCTAATGAGCGCGCCTTAATTGCATCAGTGGCAGGGCATCCTGATGCGCCAAAGTTAAAGCTGAGCGCAACCTCTAGGGTAATTTGTGCCATATCACACTCCAAATTGTGTCTTATGGTGGAAAAAGGGAAAAATCAGTTCATGGCGTAACATATTAAAATAACGCCAAAACTGCTCACGAAAGGCTTATAAAACGAGCAGTTTTAAACGTTATTTATAACGCACTAGAGAAATTAGTTTTATCAATTTTTGCTCTTTTCTCTTCTTTATTCGCGGTTTTGAGTCTTTAAAGTCATCAATAAAAAATTTCTCTTTAGTGGTTGAATTTGTATCCTGAGCCCTCAAATTATCAATAGTTGTTCGATACAGCTAGATAAATACAATTAGATCAATAGATTAGGAAAAACATACCGCACTATTGTGAAAGTGGAAGTGGTTTTTTTATCAATATCTGTGTCGTATAAGTTTTTGTTAAGGTGTTGGGACTGAGATTTAAAATGAAATTTTTTTAATTTTTCCCTTGAAAAGATAAATCCGGGCCCCATCTTATTTTGCAAAGTCAATTAGTACCGAATTTGGAGACATCAATATGGGTAAAATTATTGGTATCGACCTGGGAACCACAAACTCATGTGTCGCTATCTTGGATGGCGATCGGCCAAAGGTAATAGAAAACGCTGAAGGGGATCGCACAACACCTTCGATTATCGCATTTACCGACGATGGTGAAACACTGGTTGGTCAACCTGCAAAACGTCAGGCGATTACTAACCCTAAAAATACATTGTTTGCGATTAAACGTTTAATCGGCCGTCGTTTTGAAGATGACGAAGTTCAGCGCGATATCAAAATTATGCCTTTCGATATCGTTAAAGCTGACAATGGTGACGCTTGGGTTGCTATTAAAGGCGATAAAAAAGCACCACCACAGATTTCAGCTGAAGTGCTGAAAAAAATGAAAAAAACTGCCGAAGATTACCTCGGTGAAAAAGTTACAGAAGCAGTTATTACTGTACCTGCATACTTTAACGACTCACAGCGTCAGGCAACTAAAGATGCCGGTAAAATCGCTGGGTTAGACGTTAAACGTATTATCAACGAACCAACAGCAGCTGCGTTTGCGTACGGCGTTGATAGCGTAAAAGGTGACACAACTGTTGCTGTATACGACTTAGGTGGTGGTACATTCGATATCTCAATTATCGAAATCGATGAAGTTGATGGTGAAAAAACTTTCGAAGTACTGGCTACTAACGGTGATACTCACTTAGGTGGTGAAGACTTCGATAACCGGATGATTAACTATCTGGTTGATGAGTTTAATAAAGAGCAGGGCGTTGACTTGCGTAACGACCCGCTGGCAATGCAGCGCTTAAAAGAAGCAGCTGAAAAAGCGAAAATTGAACTGTCTTCAGCGCAACAGACTGATGTGAACTTGCCTTACATCACAGCTGATGCGACAGGTCCGAAACACTTAAACATTAAAGTGACTCGTGCCAAACTGGAATCTCTGGTTGAAGACTTGGTTCAGAAATCGCTCGAACCTCTGCGCATCGCACTGCAAGATGCTGACTTGTCAGTATCTGAAGTTGACGAAGTAATTCTGGTTGGTGGTCAGACTCGTATGCCACTGGTACAGAAAGTTGTAGGTGAATTTTTTGGTAAATCACCTCGTAAAGACGTTAACCCAGATGAAGCTGTTGCCATGGGCGCAGCAATTCAAGGTGGCGTACTTTCTGGTGATAAAACTGACGTACTGTTGCTTGATGTTACTCCTCTGTCCCTTGGTATCGAAACCATGGGCGGTGTGATGACTAAAGTGATTGAGAAAAACACCACCATTCCGACTAAACAGTCGCAGGTGTTCTCAACTGCTGATGACAATCAGAGTGCTGTAACAGTGCATGTGCTGCAGGGTGAACGTAAACGCGCTGGTGATAACAAATCACTGGGTCAGTTTAACCTTGAAGGTATTCGTCCAGCACCTCGCGGTGTACCACAAATCGAAGTCACCTTCGATGTGGATGCTGACGGTATCTTGCATGTGTCTGCTAAAGATAAAGACACTGGTAAAGAACAGCAGATCACCATTCACGCATCTTCAGGTCTGTCTGATGATGAAGTGAGCAAAATGGTTTCTGATGCTGAAGCTCACGCGGATGATGATAAAAAATTCGAAGAGCTAGTCAGCACTCGTAACCAAGCTGATGCGCTAGTACACAGTACTCGCAAACAGATTGAAGAAGCGGGTGATGCACTGCCAAGCGATGAAAAAGAGAAAATCGAGAAAGCTGTTAGTGAGCTGGAAAGTGCTTCTCGTGGTGAAGATAAAGCTGAAATCGATGCTAAAGTTCAGGCAGTCGTTGAAGTTTCATCTAAACTGATGGAAATCGCACAGCAGAAAGCTCAGGCCTCTCAAGGTGGTAGCGAGCAAGGTCAGCAACAGCAATCCGCTAATAATGGCGACGATGTTGTTGATGCGGAGTTTGAAGAAGTGAACGACGATAAAAAATAATATCGCCTGACTTCCCTCTCCTATAGAATGCGGGCGTTGTAGTTTTACAGCGCCCGTTTGCTTTTTCACAACACTTAAAGTCATTATGTCGAAACGAGATTACTATGAAGTGCTCGGTATCAGCAAAGATGCCAGCGAGCGAGATATTAAAAAAGCCTACAAACGTATGGCTATGAAGTATCATCCTGACCGCACCAAGGGTGATAAGGCACTTGAAGATAAATTTAAAGAGGTAAGTGAAGCTTACGAAGTGCTCAATGATCCGCAAAAACGTGCGGCATACGATCAGTTCGGTCATGATGGCGTCGATCCAAACCGTGGTGGTGCTGGCGGTTTCGGTGGCGGAGCTGATTTCGGTGATATCTTCGGGGATGTCTTTGGTGACATCTTTGGTGGCGGACGCCGTGGTGGCGGTGGTCGTGGCCCACAACGCGGAGCTGACCTTCGTTACAATATGGAACTGACTCTGGAAGAGGCTGTTCGTGGCGTAAGCAAAGAGATCCATATTCCAACCATGGTGCACTGTGAGCAGTGTAATGGCAGCGGCGCTAAAGCTGGTTCAGAAGTAAAAACTTGTCCGACCTGTCATGGCCATGGGCAAGTTCAGATGCGTCAGGGCTTTTTTGCTGTTCAGCAAGTGTGCCCAACCTGTCATGGTAGCGGTAAAATCATTAAAGACCCATGTCCTAAATGTCATGGTGAAGGCCGTTACGAACGAGATAAAAAACTCTCAGTTAAAATTCCAGCAGGTGTGGATACAGGCGATCGCATTCGTTTATCTGGCGAAGGTGAAGCCGGTGAACATGGCGCTCCAGCAGGTGATCTGTATGTTCAAGTGCATGTTAAAGAGCATCCAATTTTCACCCGCGATGAAAACAACCTCTATTGCGAAGTGCCAATTAGCTTCACCCAAGCCGCTTTAGGCGGTGAGATTGAAGTTCCAACCATCGATGGCCGCGTTAAGCTGAAAATTCCAGCAGAAACTCAAACCGGGCGAATGCTGCGGATTCGCGGTAAAGGTGTGCAGTCAGTGCGCTCCAATCGCATTGGCGATCTCATCTGTAAAGTTGTGGTTGAAACGCCTGTGAAATTAAATGATGAACAGCGCGATTTACTGCGTCAGTTTGAAGCATCGCTTGATGGAACGGCAACCAAATCTGGCAAGAAGCAACAGCACAAACCTCGCTCTGAAGGTTTCCTTGACGGCGTGAAGAAGTTTTTTGATGATTTAACCAAATAGCTTCTAGCTTTGTTTTAAGTAATAAAATCCAGCCTTGAGTGCTGGATTTTTTATTGCTAATGAATCTCATTTTTATTTATTGATAATATTGTAAACTACTGTAAAGAGCTGTGGGATATTCACCTAATTGTCATCTTTGAAGACTAGCGTAGTTTGAGTTTCAAACTAACTCATTCTTAATGATGGACAATTTCCAATGAAGCTTTGTAAATTATCACTGTTGGCGCTTTCAGTTGCTGGCCTTGTGCAGGGATGTGCCGATAGTTCCTCTGCCACCAATGCTTGGACTCAACCGAAAAAAACGGCCACTCCAATTAAACATGTGGTGGTTATTTTTGATGAAAACATCTCGTTTGATCACTACTTTGGGACCTATCCGCACGCGACAAATCCCCAAGGTGAGCCTGCTTTTCACGCTAAAGCAAATACTCCGGTGGTTAACGGTTTAACTGCTGCTTTATTGAATCACAACCCAAACCAATATAATCCGTTTCGTATGGTGCGTAATCAGGAACCTTGCGATCAGGACCATGGTTATGAAGCAGAACAAGATGCCTATAATGGCGGGTTGGTCAATCAGTTCCTAAGTGCCACTGGCAATAAAAGCTCGTTGGAATGTCAGCATCAGGTGATGAGTTATTATGATGGCAACACGGTGACGGCTCTTTGGAATTATGCGCAGAATTTTGCAATGAGCGATAACTCCTATGGGACGATTTTTGGCCCATCAACACCGGGTGCTTTAAACCTTATCGCTGGTAAAACTGGGCCGACTTATCCGCTTACTACGCCTGGAGTGGAACAGGGCAATCTGGTGACCGATGTTGATCCGCGCTTTGATGACTGTTCATATAAAGATGTTGAAAAAGCCAAAGGGGCAGAACTTGCAACATCAGTGCAGAACGGCTTAATTTTTGTCAAAGGGCAGAATGTCGGCAATCTGTTAAATGCCAAAAAAGTCAGCTGGGGCTGGTTTGAAGGTGGCTTTGATCCGACCAGTTATCACAATGGCGTTGCACGATGCGGGGCGAAAAGCACCAACGTGTTTGGCGGTGAAAAATCAGATTACATTCCCCATCACCAACCATTTCAATACTATCAGTCAACTTCAAACCCTCACCATTTAGCGCCATCAAGTTTGGCCAAAGTTGGGCAAACCGATCAGGCTAACCATCAGTACAGCTTGAAAACTTTCTGGAGTGCCGCCCAAATGGGGAATCTACCAGCGGTGAGCTTTTTAAAACCCATTGGGGTTGAAGATGGTCATGCTGGGTACTCCAATCCACTTGATGAACAGCACTTTTTAGTTCGCACGATTAACCGCTTAGAAAAACTTCCGCAGTGGAAAAATATGGCGATTATCATCGCTTATGATGACTCCGATGGGTATTACGACCATGTGATGCCACCGAAAAATAACTTCGCTAATCAAACGGGACGCTCAGGCTACGGCCCACGCTTACCGCTATTGGTTATCTCTCCTTATGCCAAACAGAACTTTGTCGATCATACCTTGACTGGGCAAAGCTCGGTGCTGCGTTTTATTGAAGACAATTGGCACTTAGGTCATTTGCCAAACTCAATGGACTCGCACGCTGGGGTTTTGAGCAATATGTTTGATTTTAAAGATGGCGGCAAAGCTAAGCCGATTTTCTTGAATATTCAAACGGGTGAAATAGCTTCTTAGTTATACTGTGTTCAGCCAGAGCAACAAGCTCTGGCTGATATTAGGACAATGATGTGGATGCTCTTAATGTAAAGCTGAGCCAGAAATTACTCCAGCTTGCTCGATATACCCGCTACTTTCAATTGGCCATGTTAGTCGCTCTGGCCGCCTTGCTAATTGTCCCGCTTTTTTTTGCAGCGCCCAAATTTGCATGGCAAAAGCCTTGGAACAATGCGCAGCTTTTTAGCGAGTGGGTGTTGTGGGCTATTTGGTATCCCGGAACATTACTTTCTGTGTTGCTAGTTGGGCGGTTGTGGTGTGGTTTGTTTTGTCCATTGGGTGCAACCAGTGAATGGGTGAGTCATATTGGCGCGCATGTTCGGCTTCCTCGCTGGGTAAAACACCCGATGACAACCGCTTGCAGCTTTTTAATCGTGACCACTTGGGCGCAGACACTTGATGTGCGTGATGATTTGCATGCGGCCTTGCTGTTATTTGGCATTATTTTCGCCTTTGCAATTGGTTGTGGCTTGTTATTTGGTTCAAAAAAAGGCCAAGGGCGACGCGTCTGGTGTCGGCATCTATGCCCGATTGGTTCGGTATTAGGTGTTTTTTCTCGGCTTGGTAAATTAAATATTTTTGCTAAACAGCCAACGGGCGAACCCGAAGGATATCGAGATGATGGCCTGTGCCCAACCAGTATTGAGCTGCGCTCGAAACAAAGCTCTCGCCACTGTATTAAATGTATGCACTGCGTTAAACCGCAATCTCGCGGTGGAATGGCTATTGAAGTGCGTCCAATCGGATCTGAAGTTGCCAATATTGAGCAACATGCTCCGTGTTTTTCTGAGCTTTGGTTTATCTGGCTAGCCCCAGGGCTTGCTGTTGCAGGATTTGTTTGGCCCAGTTCACCTTGGTTTGTGACTTGGCGTCAAACCTTGGGTCATTGGGCGTTAGAACACCATTGGTTTTGGCTATTGGCCAAAGGGCCCGGGTGGCTGATGAATCAGAGTGTCGCGCTGGGCCAGCATTATCTGTGGCTGGATTTTGTGGCGATCAGTCTTTTTATGTTTGCCGCCGCGATAGTCTTTGCTTTGCTCTTACTTGGATGCAGCTACCTTGGCGCGAAAGCGCTAGAACATACCGTTCAAGGCACGTTAATTGAGCGAGTCAGCTTATTTGGTTATCAGTTAGCGCCACTGGCCATGTTAGGCATTTTGTTGGGGTTAGGGGCGACATTGTTCGGCTCACTTAAATCGATATTAGGCCAAAGTGAGATTGTTATTTTGTTGATTTTACTCGCGATGGCCTTGGTCTTTAATGTTTTTAATGCCGGGCGCTGGCTCAAGCAACATCCGTTATCGAGCACAAATCAAATCATTGCCTGGTCTGCCATGTTAGTTGGATGTGCAATGCTCTCGATTGCAACTTTATGGATTATTTTCCCTTCTTTTACTTTTAGTGAATTGGTTTAATCATGCGTTATTTCATCTATTGCGCCAGCTTGGCGTTGGTTGTGTTCTCAAATGGCGTATTGGCCAAACAATCGGTGATGCTGCCGTCAAACGATCAAAATGGAATGCACATTCAATCTGGCCTTCGCTTGGAGAAAAGTCATTGGGTGTTGTGGACGAGCCTTAAAGCGCAGGCTTATAACCCCAATGGTTTTATCACGGGCGATTTTATCCCTTATTGCCAGGTGAGTTACCAGTTAAAACGCGTCGCAGCCAAGACCATCACACAAGGGCAGTTGCCCATGCGATTGACTATGAATGGGCCTGAATATGGCCATGTAATTCAGCTTGCTAAGCCCGGAGTTTATCAGTTAACCATTCGCTATATTTCACCGAAAAATAATGGCTTTTATCGCCACATTGATAAAGCGACCGGTGTTTCCCCTTGGTGGCAGCCATTTAGCCGTCACTATCAGGTGCAGCTTGGGGCCAATGCATGCATTAGCAAGGTCACGTTAGTTAAAGGAGATAAGCAATGATTCGTCTCACTCTATTGCTTTTTTTGACGCTGTTTTCTTATCAATCGATGGCGATGGATGTGGTGTTTGGCCCGGATGTCGGTATTCATGGGCTTAAAATAGGGGCCAGCTATATTCAAGACGTCATGATGTCACCGAAGAAAAAGGGGATGTCCAAAGAGGCCGATATTCATCTTGAAACGGATGTTCACGCTCTGCCTGGTAATCCTCAAGGATTTCCTGCTACAGCTTGGATCCCAGGGCTTAAGATTCATTTTGTATTGACTAAAGACGGCTCTAATTGGCGCTACGAAGCGGATTATTTACCGATGGTCGCCCAAGGTGGCGCGCACTATGGCATGAATGTCAAACTTGATGGTCCGGGACATTATCAGCTAACCAATTACTATGAACCCCCTAGTGACCATGGCATGTTTTTAATCAGTCAGGCACAAGCTGGCGTTTATCCGTGGTGGAAACCATTTGAGCGGCACTATCAATTTGATTTTTTAGGAACGGGTAAACATGGCGGTTATTAAGCGAATTGAGCTAGTGTATCTATTATTGCTGAGCGCTGTTTCTGGTGTGGCTATGGCTAAAACAGCTGCTTTGCAAACGCCTATTCAGCATGTGGTTGTGGTTGTGCTTCAAGATGAAAGTTTTGATCGCTATTTTGGAATTTATCCGAATGCGCAAAATAACCACTCAGAAGTTGCCTTTCACGCGCGCCCCAATACTCCCAAAGTGGCAGGTTTTAGCAAAGAGTTACTCGAGCATAATCCAAATCTCAGCAATCCTTATCGAATGGCTCCGGGCCAACCGACCTGCGATCTGGGCTATGGTGTCATCGCGCAAAAGCGCGCTTATAACCATGGTTTGAATAATATGTTTATCTGGCAGGAAAATCAGGGGCCTAATGCGGTTAGTGATGATGGCTGCTTTGCGCAATCAGTCATGGGCTATTATGACGGCAATACGCTAAGTGCCTTGTGGCAATACGCGCAGCATTATGCATTAGCGGATCATTTTTTTGCCAGCGAATATGCCACTGTGGCTGGCGGACAAATTGATATCATCGCGGGTGTCAACCAAGGGATTATTCCCAAAGTTTTACCCGGGGTGAGTTATAAAGACGAGTTATTAGGTAATAATCCACCGCGCTATGATGATGGCTCAAAAGGGCGTTTTAAAGTGTCCTTAAATAGAACTAATATCGGAAATTTATTAAGCGCACATCAGGTCAGTTGGGGAGCTTTTGTTGGTGGATTTAAGCCAAATTCATATCGCCCCGATGGCACTGCAGTGATGGATAAGCGGGTGATGAATCAAGCCGGCTCTTTAGTGATGGCCTATGAAAGTAGTGATGACCCATTTCAATATTTTGCATCAACTGCCAACGAACATCATCTAGCGCCGAGTCATCTGGCTAATATCGGTAAAGATGGCCCTGAACATCACCAATACGATTTGTCTATGCTGTGGTGGGCCGCAGGGCACAACCTATTACCAGCGGTGAGTTTTGTGTTTGCCGACCATGCGCGCAACGGCCATGTGGGAAGCTCTTCACCGCTTGATGAGCAGTTTTTTGTACGCCAAGTGATGAGCCATCTTAAAGCCAGTTCGCAATGGTCATCAACCGCGGTAATGTTGGTATGGAGCAGTGCCAACGGTTGGTATGACCACATAACGCCACCGCCAGCGCCGCAATCGATGCTCGGCAATGGCTATGGCCCAAGGTTGCCGTTTTTACTCATCTCTCATTGGGCCAAGCATAATTATGTGGAGCATAAAATGCTCGATCAAAGTTCAGCGTTGCGCTTTATTGAACATAACTGGCAGCTTGGTTATTTAGGTCCGCACACACCAGATCGCTATGCGCATTCACTGCTTTCGATGTTTGATTTTAGCCAACAGCCATGACCTCTGTGATTATGGGTTTTGAGAATCAATGAGAAGTGTGCGCTAAAGCATGCAGGGCGAATAAACGCAATTTATGGTTGTCCATCAGATTAACCTTGTTATCATTAGTGCAAATTATTGATATCGCTCTTATTAGAATTGGATGATGTAAATTGCGCATGAATACCCTGAAATTTTCGTTGGTTGCCTGCTTTGCAGGTCTCTTTTTACAAGGATGTGCTTCAAAAGACCCCAATGCTCCAAAAGTTTGGTCACAAGCTCGGACAACGACCACGCCGATTCAACATCTGGTGGTCATTGTTGAGGAGGGCTCATCGTTTGATCGCTATTTTGCCACTTATCCAAATGCGCTGAATAAAAAGGGTGAGACTGCTTTTCAGGCCGATAAAAAGACGCCACCAGTGAATGGCTTAAGTAAAGCATTACGCTCTCACAATCCGAACAAAATAGCCCCATATCGATTAAGTTCAGCGATTGTTCCTTGCGCTCAAAACAGCCAGTACGATGCTAAAATTGCGGCTTATCATGGTGGGTTGGCCGACAAGTTTGTGCAATATACTGCCAATCAAACCTCTAAGGCCTGCCGTGCTCAGGTCATGGGGTATTATGATGGCAACACCGTGACGGCTCTTTGGAATTATGCGCAGCACTATGCCATGAGTGATAACTTTTTTACTCTTAATTATGGCGGCGCCACGACTGGGGCAATTAATTTAATTGCCACTCGTAATGGTCCTGCGTGGCCAGATGATACGAAGGGGTTAGTTGCGAAAAAGATTACCGATGACTTTGACCCACGTTTTGATGATTGTTCATACGAGCACATTGAGAATGCCCAAAATGCGTTGTTAGCTCCAACTATTCGGGATGGGCGGGTTTATTTGAGCGGTCAGAATATCGGCAACTTACTTAATAAACATCACGTGAGTTGGGGATGGTTTCAGGGCGGATTTGCACCAACGAGTGTCAAAAATGAGGTCGCTCGCTGCGATGGTCAAAGTAAGAATGCCTTTGGCAAAACCTCGTTTGACTATTTGCCGCATCTTAATCCGTTTCAGTACTTTGAATCGACCTCAAACCCTCATCATTTAAGTCCGTATCACTTAGCATCGGTTGGCTCAGCTGATAAAGCGAACCACCAATACAGCCTTAAAACGTTTTATCAGATGGTTAAAAAGGGCCAGTTGCCAGCGGTGAGTTTTGTCAAAGCAAAATCAGTTGATAATGGCAGTGCCGATTATTCTAGTCCGCTGGATGAACAGCAGTCTTTAGTGAAAGTGATTAATCAGGTGCAGCAACTGCCGCAGTGGAAACATACGGCAATTGTGATTACCTACACCGATTCAGGTGGTTTTTATGACCATGTCAGCCCGTTGCAAAATGCCGATAGCAACCAGAAAGGCCAACGAGGATTTGGTCCTCGAGTCCCATTTTTACTGATTTCGCCTTATGCCAGAGTTAACTTTGTGGATCATCATTTATTAGATCAGCGCTCGATTATTCGCTTTATTGAGAACAACTGGCGGCTAGGCACTCTTGGTCAAGCGGATGTCTCTGATGCGGGCTCGTTACTCAGTTTATTTGATTTTACCAACCGACATGCCAAGCCATTAACACTGGATCCAAAGACTGGGTTGGTGGTTAAGCCTTCTAAAAGTAAAACGAATTGATGTTATTTTGCGCACATAAAGGGCGCTGAATATGAAAAAGGGGCGAAATTAAACGTTAATTTTGTTAGTCTGGCCCTTTAAAGCGCAAGCAAAGGAAAATTTTATGAGCGAACAGTATAACAGCGTTGAAGCGCAGGCGAGCTATGGCTACGGCATGCAGATCGGTCAACAGATCAAGCAGGCCGCCTTTGACGGACTTGACGTAGAAGCGATGTTAAACGGGATCCGCGACATGATGACTGGTCAGTCTCCAGCTGTTGATGAGTCTTTAATCGCTGCTGCATTTGAACAGATTACAGCAAAAATCGAAGCTAAACAGGCTGAACAGCATAAAGAAAACAAAGAAGCTGGTGAGCAATTCTTAGCGCAAAATCAGCAGCGTCCTGAAGTTCAGGTTACTGCCAGTGGTTTACAATACGAAGTAGTTGAATCAGGCGACGGTGCGACTCCGGGCGCGACTGATAAAGTTCGTGTTCACTACCACGGAACCTTAGTTGATGGTTCAGTATTTGATAGTTCAGTCCAACGCGGTGAACCAATTGAGTTCCCTGTAAACGGTGTTATTAAAGGCTGGACTGAAGCGTTGCAAAATATGAAAGTCGGCGATAAGTGGAAACTCTACATTCCTCAGGGACTGGCATATGGTTCTCAGGGCGCAGGCGCTGCAATTGCACCATATTCTGCACTCGTATTTGAAGTTGAATTATTAGGCGTGATGTAATCACTGCTTATTTTTGAAAGCCGCCTTAAGTCGAGGCGGCTTTTTTATTGGCGCAAGAATATGATTGTGCTTTGTCATCAGCCTTTTTGCGCACATTGCTCTGAGTTTTGATATGCTCAAGAAGGGTTTTTGGGCAAAGGGAGACTATGGCAGATATTTTACAAGTACGGCAGTTAACCAAACGTTTTGGTAACAAGGTTGCCGTTGATGAGTTAAGTTTTGTGCTTAAAAGTGGTCAGTGTTTTGGTTTGCTCGGACCCAATGGCGCAGGCAAAACAACGACCATTGAAATGCTCGAAGGGGTGTTGGCACCAGACGATGGTGAGATCTTGTTTCATGGCAAACCGCGCTCATCGGATTTTCGTCAAGCGATTGGCATTCAGTTTCAAAGTACCGCGCTGCAAGAGCGCTTAAATGTGCTGGAAACTTTAAAACTATTCTCGCGCCTTTATGAATCACCATTGCCACTCGCTGAGTTGATGAATCGTTGCCAGCTTGATGAACTCGCTGAGCAAGATACCCATAAACTCTCGGGTGGCCAGCGCCAGCGTCTGTTGTTGGCCATCGCCTTGATTAATGACCCTCAACTACTTTTTTTAGATGAACCCACCACCGGGTTAGACCCTCAAGCGCGGCTAAATTTCTGGAAACTAGTCGAGCAAATTAAAGCAGATGGCAAAACCGTGCTATTAACTACGCACTACATGGATGAAGCTCATTATCTGTGTGATGAAATAGGGATTGTCGATAAAGGTAAACTGATCGCACGTGATACCCCGCAGCGGTTGCTAGAACAATATATCCCGGGGATCTATTTAAGTGTCAGCGCCGATTACGCCGAAGTTCTAGATAAACTTGGTATTGAGTATGAGCGCCAATATGGTTGGTGTCGGTGGAAATGTAATGACGTTAAAGCGCAAATTGACCATCTACAACAAGCTGGTTTGCAATTGGGTGATATTCAGATCCAACGTCCTGATTTAGATGATCTGTTTTTAACGCTCACCGGGCGGTCATTGAGGAGCTAGTATGTTCAAAAGAATCTGGGCACTATTTCAAGCTCGTAATATTGAGTCCATCCGCGATCGCAGCTCTTTAATTTGGAATATATTTTTCCCATTAGCTTTATTAGTGGGCTTTTCGGTGTTTTTTTCTGGCCAAGGCAAGGTTCAATATCAGATTGGTGTGGTAGGCCAATGGCAGCAACAAAGTGATTGGCAACCATTGTGGAATACGCCTTATCTAAGCTTTGATCACTATCGCGTGGCAAAGCAGGCAGAAGGCCATTTAGCTCGTCATCAATTGGATTTAGTCGTTGACCCCAGTCATAACCGATATTGGGTAAACCCCAAATCGCCGAAAAGTGTGATGGCTGAAAAAGTACTTGAGGCGGTGGTTAAAGTGCCATTAACCGCCGCGAAACTATCCTCGCAGCCGATTCGTTATGTGGATTGGTTCTTGCCCGGCGTATTGGGAATGAACGTTATGTTTAGCGGGTTGTGGGGCGTTGGCTATGCGATTGTTCGTTACCGCAAAAATGGTGTGCTCAAACGCCTGAGTGCAACTCCAGTGCGCCCCATTGAGTTTTTGTTAGCGCAGGTCTGCTCGCGGTTGGTGCTGATTATGGCCATCACCGTTATTTTATTTATCTGCGCTACGCTATTTTTGCATCTAACGATGCGTGGTAGTGTGCTGGTGTTATTTGTTATATTTATGTTAGGTGCAACATCCATGATTAGTTTAGGATTGTTGCTTGCTAGCCGCTCTAAAAGCGAAGAGTTAACCGCGGGCTTGGTGAATTTAATCTCTTGGCCCATGATGTTTCTTTCGCAGGTTTGGTTTTCCCTGGAAGGGGCGCCGCATTGGTTAAAATATCTTGCGGATCTTTTGCCGTTAACTCAGGTGATTCACAGCGCCCGCCAGCAGATGCTTTATGGAACAATGACCACCACTGATTGGTTGGGGCTTGCCTATGTGGCCGTGTTTACGGTGGTTTGTTTAGCGCTTGGTGCGTGGCGATTTCGTTGGCGCTAGCATTTATCTGAAGATTTATTATAAGAGCTGCCAGAGCAATAAACAGGCAGGTTTTAGCGATTTTTGAAAAAGGAGAAGGATTATGTCGAAGGTGCGCATTGCAATTGTGGGATGTAATGGCCGAATGGGTAAAGTGTTGCAGCAGGCCGTATTAGAACACGAAAGCGCGACTTTAGGTGCAGTGGTTGAGCGTCCTGGCTCTGATACCGTGGGCTTAGATGGCCCAGAATTGGCAGGCCTTGGTAAACAGGGGGTGTTGATTGTTGATAATTTAGATGCCGTTCAAGACAGTGTTGATGTCATTATCGATTTTACTCGTCCAGAAGTGAGTATGAATAATCTACACTGGGCAAAAGCGGCGGGTAAAAAACTCGTGATTGGAACCACTGGTTTCAGTGATGAGCAAAAAGAGCAGATCCGACTCGCTAGCGAAACAACAGCAATTATGATGGCACCCAATATGAGTGTTGGCGTGAACGTGATGCTGCAGCTGCTTAAACTGACAGCCAAAGTGATGGGTGAATATACCGATATTGAAATCACCGAAGCTCACCATCGCCATAAAGTTGATGCGCCATCAGGAACCGCTTTGGCAATGGGTGAAGCGATTGCGGATACTCTGGGTCGCAATCTCAAAGAAGTTGCGGTTTATGGCCGAGAAGGCCACACTGGTGAGCGTGACAGCCAGACCATTGGTTTTTCAACGATTCGCGCTGGTGACATTGTGGGTGAACATACTGCGATGTTCGCTGATATTGGTGAACGCATTGAAATTACCCATAAAGCCTCAAGCCGTATGACTTTTGCTAAAGGTGCGGTGCGAGCAGCGGTTTGGTTAAGTGGCAAAGAAACTGGTTTTTACGATATGAGTGATGTGCTGGGACTCAAACAGCTTTAATCACTTTATATGGATAAATTCCCCTTCATTGGGGAATTTTCCAATCTTGTAGCGCCTTCTGTTATTTGTATCTTAACTATTGCACTAAATGACAGGCAATCTTGTGTGCTTCTGGCGTCTCTTTTTTAGTGGTTAATTGCGGCTGAGATTGCGCGCAGATAGGCTTTGCAAATTGGCAACGAGTTCGAAAAGCACACCCGCTGGGCGGATTAATCGGTGAGGGAACATCGCCGGTTAAGATAATGGCTTTTGATCTCTTATGCGGATTCGGTACCGGAATGGCCGATAGCAGTGATTGAGTGTAAGGGTGGCGAGGATTGCGATAAAGTTCTTCACTGCTTGCTTGCTCGACAATATGGCCCAGATACATCACTGCAACTTCATCACAGATATGCTGAACAACGGCTAAATCATGTGCGATAAAGACAAATGATATGGCTCGCTTGTTTTTAAGATCACTGATTAAATTAAGCACTTGCGCCTGCACCGATACGTCCAGAGCGGAAACTGGCTCGTCGGCGATAATCAACTTGGGCTCGAGCACTAATGCTCGCGCAATACCAATGCGTTGGCGTTGTCCGCCTGAAAATTCGTGAGGATAACGGTTTAAAATCTGTGCTCGAAGTCCAACTTCTTGCATAATTTGCGCAATTTTCTCCTCGCGCTCACGAGGGCTACCCATGCGATGCGTATCCAGTGGCTCGCGTAAAATCTCGTGAATGGTCATTCTTGGACTCAGTGACGCATACGGATCTTGAAAGATAATTTGAATATCTTTGCGCATTTTATTGAGGACTTTGGCCGGCATTGTGGTTAAATCTTCACCCTCTATCAGCACTTGCCCTGATGAAGGTTCAATAAGGCGTAATATGCAGCGGCCTAATGTTGATTTACCGCAGCCAGACTCACCGACAATCCCTAACGTTTTGCCCTTTTGCAGCGTAAATGAGACATCGTTTACAGCATTTAATTGGGCGCGATGACGTTTAAGTAAGCTCTTGCCAATGAGAAATTGTTTACACAAGTGCTTCACCTGTAGCAGTGGTGCTGCCTTATTAGATGGCTCTTTATGATTCATATTGAACCTCGCTGGCATAAAAACAGGCGACTTGATGCCCTAATGGTGCATTTGATGATTTAGGCTCATTCATCACTTCGGTTAATTGCGGGCTTTGCTGGTGGCATTTTTCTTTAGCGTGTGGACATCTTTTGGCAAAAAGGCATCCTTGAGGCAGTTCAAATAAGTCTGGCACCATTCCCTCAACCGTTGGCAAACGCGCTATTTTGGTTTCTCTGATGATGGGAATAGAGCGCAATAATCCTTGTGTGTAGGGATGGTTTGGCCTATCAAAGATGGCATCAATACTGCCTTGCTCAACAATTTCACCACAATACATCACAACAACTCGCTGACAAGTTTCAGCAACAACGCCAAGGTCATGGGTAACTAACACAATAGCCATCTCAAATTCTTGTTTAAGACGCATGAGCTCGCGCATCACCTGTGCTTGGATGGTGACATCTAGCGCTGTGGTCGGCTCATCGGCGAGGAGCAATTTAGGATTACATGATAAGGCCATCGCTATCATCACTCGCTGGCGCATTCCGCCAGAGAGTTCATGTGGATACATATAAATACGCTTTGAGGCAGATGGAATACCAACCTTATCAAGCATCTCTATGGCTCGGTTAAGGGCGGCGCGTTTAGATATTTGATTATGATTGCGAATGACATCAACCATCTGCGTTGATATTTTTAAAACTGGATTGAGAGCCGTCATGGGCTCTTGAAAGATCATCGAGATGTCATTGCCGCGAATTTTTCGATAGGCCTTATCACTGAGCGTTGTAAGCTCTTGGTCTTGAAACTTAATACTGCCATTGACGACTTTTCCCGGTGGCGATGGAATCAGCCCCATGATGGCTAAAGAAGTGACTGATTTGCCGCAACCTGATTCACCTACAATGGCCAGCGTTTCGCCCGGTTGAACTGAAAAGCTGACGTGATTCACAGCTCGAGCCACGCCTTTATCGGTATTAAACTCGACGACTAAATTATTTACTTCAAGCAGTGAAGTGGCGGGGGAGATATGATTCATTACGACACCTTCCTTGGATCGAGTGCATCCTGAAGTGAATCGGAAAACATATTAAAGGCCAATACCAAAACAAACAGCATGCCGGAGGCGGCAAAAAAGTTACTAAAATGGCCCCCGGTGACTTCTGTGCCCGCGGTGGCAAGCATAATGCCCCAGCTCACCCCATTTTTAATGCCAATCCCCAAAAAGCTCAGGATCACTTCACTTTTAATTGCTGAGATAAACAATAACGTCATATCAACCAGCAAAATATGTGAGGTGTTTGGTAATAGATGTTTAAAGATGATTTTGTAGGTTGGTACGCCTAACGCTCGGGCCGCTTCGGTAAATTCCATATTTTTTAGTTTAATCATTTCAGCGCGGATGACTCTGGCTGTACCGGTCCAGAAGGTAATGGTCATGGCCAGATGCATCGAGTAGGGGCTATTGGGCAGCGCAAAAGCAATGGCAGCAACGAGTAAAAAGTAAGGAATACAATCAAGACAATTCATCACCCATTGGAGCAGTTCATCAACAATCGTATTGGTAAAATAGCCCATTAAAGCGCCCATGAGGGCCCCCAGAACCGTGGCTCCGATGGCCACACTAATCCCGACTTCAAATGCTACTTTGGTGCTGTAGATGGCTCGCTCAAAGATATCCTGGCCGTTGATATTGGTTCCAAACCAGTGGGCGGCACTTGGCATTTGGTAGCCGCTGGTCATCATCTGATCCCAGTCTTGTCCTATAACACCTAGCCAAACCAGAACGGCAATGGCCAGATAGATGAGCACAATCATTAAGCTCACCATACCTATTTTATCGTGGATAAACTTGGTGAATGCCTTGCTCCACAGCGACTCGTGAGTGAACTTCTCAGAAGCGGTTATTATTGGTTGTATCTGACTCACAAAGGCTCCTATTTAAGTGAAATCCGCGGATCGACCATTTTGTAGACCACGTCCACAATACAGACCACGATAATAAATAACAGCGTCACAAGAGTAATGACGGCCTTGACTACGGGTAAATCGCCAGTGGTGATGGCGTTATAGGTCGTTAAACCAATGCCGGGAATGCCAAAGAAACTTTCTAAAAGTAGTGACCCGCCAATCAGCACGAATGGAATTGAAAAGATGATCCGCGTAATAATTGGGATCAGTGCATTTTTTAAAATGTGTTTGATTAAAATCCGCATGGGACCATGACCAAATGCTAATGCTGTACGCACATGATCTTTGTTCATCTCTTCGACTAAAATTGCTCGATAGAAGCGGGTACTGTAACCGATTGACACCAATACCGAGCACAGTGTTGGCACACTGATGTAATAAAGGTAGCTGGTAAACGAGTGAACATCCCAGCCATAAACTGGAAACCAATTGAGACCGTAGCTGGAGCAAAATATCAGCTGCATCACAATGATAATGATTAAATACGAGAGGCTCATTCCCACCACTGAAGATGCAATGACTAACTTATCTAACCATTTACCACGGTGGTAGGCGGCAAATAATCCTAAGGCTAGGCTTACTAGGTTGCCGATAATAAAGCCGGGCACGCCAAGTTCTATTGAGATGGGAATGGTTCGCGCCAAAACTGTGGTGACTTTCTCTCCACTTGAATCCGAATAACCGAAATTAAACGTTAACATCTGTTTTAGGTAGTCGTAATAACGCAGCCAGAATGGGTCATCATAGTGCAGTTGATGGTGTATGGCTGCTATTTGCGCGGCAGTTGGGTTTCGCCCTAATAAGTCGTAGGTTTTATCTGGCCCAAAATAGACCATAAGTACGAAACTGATTAACGTCACGCCAAATAGCAGCGGTATTCCATAGCCAAGCTTGCGCAGGCAGTATTTAAGTGTTTGCATCACTAACGCTACTTATGAATCACATCGATATATTTAAATATATCTCCGAGAAAATCATTGATTGGCCATTGAATGACGTTTTTATGCCACAGATAGATATGGGTTCTGGAAAATGAGCCAATTCCGACGCAATCATTGACCAATATCTGGTTCATCTGCTTATAAATCGCAGTGCGTTCAGCGCCAGGTTGGAGCGATTGGGCTTTTTCGTAAAGCGCATTGTATTTAGGATTGTTATAGTTGGCGACATTTGAGCCCGGTGAGCGGAATGGGCCATAAAACATCTGTAACGTATTTTGTGCATCGGGATAATCAAGCCCCCATCCCATTGGTGCTAGCATCGTTTTGCTATTTTTAAGATCGCGGTTAAAGTCCCCAAAGGTTGCATACGTTTTAATTTTAATTTTGTTTTTCGGATAGCCAATTTTAATTAAGTTACCGCGGAACTGTTCATAAAACTGTCTATCTCGAACAGTTGCCATGGACGGAAAATACAACACGGGGAGGTTATGAGCACTCCATCCATATTTTTTTAAAAGCTGCTTGGCGCCTTGAATATCTTGGGTAATTGAGGTGCGGTCCATATTTTTATCAAACCCATCAGTGCCAGGAATGATAAAGCCAGGATATGCATGGCCAAGACCAAGATAGAAGCGATTGATACGCTGGGGCCAGCTAAAGGATTTAATAATTGCGCAGCGTAGTGCTTTATTTTGAGCATTGGTTTTCGGATTTTTGGAAAACCCAAAGTAGTCATTATCAAAGTTAAACAGGTTAAAGACCATCCCCATTTCACGTTTAACTAGATAGTTATATTTTTTAGCATATTCAGGTTTGAGTTTTATCGGATCTTTAGAGGCGAGCACTTCATTCATCTGACTGACATCAACGGCGCCGTTGACAACTTCATTTCCCTTGGTAAATGAGTTCCATGCAGCCGATGGCTCTTGAATCCAATTGACTTCTACACGGTCAACCATCGGCAGGGCTTTACCTTGCAGCTTCTCAGCATCAGAGCGAGATTGCGTTTTAGGGTCATAACCTTCACGTTTGAGATCGAATACCTCATAGCGATAGTTTTTATTACGAACTAACACCGTTTGGGTTGAGTTAGTGGAGACTAGTTTAAACGGGCCACTTCCAACAGGATGGATGGCAAATTCTCGCCCATATTTATCGACCACTTCATGGGCAATGACGCCAGAAAAACCCATAGCGAAAGTATAAAGCAGTTGAGGATATGGTTGCGTCAGCTTGATTTGAATCGTATAGCGGTCAAGCGCTTTGAGTCCGGCGACCGATTTTTGATAATCTGCGCCATCTTTGGCCCACTGGTCTAAACCGACAATTTTCCCCGCCCATAACCATTGCCCTTGCGAGCGCGATTTAGGATCAAAGTTGCGCTTAATTGAGTAGATAAAATCTTGTGCCGTGACTTCGCGCCCTTGGCCATTTTTAAACGCCGGGTCATCCGTAAAATGAACCCCATGTTTAATCTTGATGGTGTAAGTTAATCCATCTTTAGATACTTCTGGCATGCTTTGGGCTAAATCAGGTTCTAACTGATACGGTACTTTAAAATACTTGTATTGATAGAGCGTGTCATAAATGGCGGTGACGATTTCGTTACTATAAAGCGTACCTGCTTGAGCAGGATCTAAGGTGCGAGGGGCACTATCACCAGCATATTTAAGAACTTTAGGCGCTTGAGCAAACGCACTACTTGCGGCCACGATTGCCGCAAGCGGTAATAATTTTAATAAATTCATAAGCACATTCCATGTCATGAAACGGAGCGATTGTTCGAAAATGTCGAGTTTGTAAAACTCCAAGAGCGATTGTCAGTCTCGCTAGAACAATAGTTTTCAGAATTTTATCCTAACTCTATTAAGCAAATTAGTTATTATTATGTCAATAGTGTTTAATGGAAAAATTAAATATTATTATGGGGTTAAGCGGGGGAATTTGCGCGTTGCTTTGATGAGCGAAAATTTGATTGGCACAAATGAGGATAAGCATTCAGCCCAATGAACAGGCTGAATGCTTGGGCCAATCTATAAATCGGCTTGTGAGCTAGAAATTGGCGCAGCGGTTTCAGTAACTAACCCATCTACAATGACTGCAGTTGCTGCATCACCAGTGATATTTAGAGCCGTTCTGATCATGTCGAAAATCCGATCCAGCGCAAATAACAATGGCAATCCTTGAATCGGAATGTTTGCAGCCAGTAACACGGCAACCACCAAAAAGGTTGGGCCGGGTACGCCTGCTTGACCAACTGCGCCGATAGTGGCTGTGGCAATAATGGCGCAATAAGCGCCAAGGCCTAAGTGAACATGGAAAAGTTGGGCGAAAAACATAGCAACTAAACCATAGTAGATTGCTCCACCTGTCATGTTAATGGTTGCGCCCAAAGGCAAGACAAATGATGTGGTTGAGTTCGAAACGTTCAGTTCTTTTTCAACCGTTTCCATATTCACAGGTAAAGTCGCCATCGAAGAGGCGGTCGAAAGCGCCACAACTTGAGGCTTTTTCATGGCCTTAATAAATGCAATTGCTGAGGTCGAGCTGAGCAATTGGACTAACAGTGGATAAATAATAAAGCCAAAAATCGCAATGCCGAGCACAAAGACCCAAAACAGCTGTAGAACATCACTGAGCAGCGAAAATCCGTAGTTACCAACTGCTTTAGCCATCAGTCCAAAAACACCAATCGGGGCGACTAACATGACTTTATTAATCATCCAGATCAACACATCACAAACAGCTTGAATCCCCGCGGTGAGCGGTTCTCTGCGCTCTTTGGGTAATTTAGACAGGCCAATACCGAAAAACATACAAAACACTAAAATTTGAATAATTTTTTCATGGCTCAGTGATTGGAACAGATTGGTGGGGATCATTGCGATAATCGTCGGCCAAAAACCAGCAATTTGCCCTTTGTTGGCATACTGCGTGGAAAAATGGGCATCAATAGCATGAATATCTATCCCTGCTCCTGGGGTAAATATTGCGCCCAATCCTAATGCCAAAGCAACGGCTAACGCTGAAGTAACGGTAAAGAATAATAACGTCGCACCGCCGACTTTACCGGTGTTCGTTCCATTGCCGAGGCTTGCTGAACCCACGATGATGGCAACGACAACCAATGGAATGACCAGCATTTGGATTAAGTTAATAAAGATGGTGCCTAAAGGGGCAAACATTGCCGCCTTAGCCCCCATTAGTGAACCAACTAACGAGCCGATAACCATCGCGATGATGACCTGTACACCGACATTTTTAAAATATTTGCTCTTAAAAAACACAAAAACTCCTAGGAGGGATTTATTTTGATTTTGTTCCGCTTTACCACAGTGTCTTTCTCTTGGTGGAAGTCTCTTCTGGGGTGTGGATATATTTAATAGTGTAAAACGGTTGAAATTTAGCACATAAGCCTAATCAGGAACATGAGTTTCTTTGTATATTAATTAAGGCGGTATTTTATTCGTACATGAGATAGAAAATTCGCTAACAAAAATATGATCTGAGTCGATGATTTGAGCGCAAAATTATGCATTATCCCTGTTAAATGACGACTAAATAGCTTTTTAATGTTCTTTGAAAGGTTGTTGAATAACCATTTCATGGGCATTGATCATTCGTCTAAAAAGTTATATTTTGATTATATATGTAAAAAATTAGCATTTAAATTCAAAGTTCCGAAAAGAATTAATGGCTACTTGTGTGGTAACCGCGGGACAATCAAGGCAAGAAAGAGCTAGATCTTTGCCATTTTCTCGTGTATATTCCGCGCAATTTGCCAAAATTTCATAGCTGAATTTAGATTCAGTTCCACGTGTCGATGCTCTAGTTAGGAGGTTGCCTTGAGCAAGTCAGCATTGCTGGTCTTAGAAGACGGGACCGTTTTTCACGGTACTGCGGTCGGAGCCGGTGGTCATGCCATCGGGGAAGTTGTTTTTAATACTTCGATGACAGGATACCAAGAAATACTTACCGATCCTTCTTATTCCCGCCAAATTGTTACTCTCACTTATCCCCACATTGGAAATTACGGAACCAATCCCGAAGACGAAGAATCCTCCAAAATTGAAGCTTGTGGCCTCGTTATTCGTGATTTACCTCTCCTTGCTAGTAACTTCCGATCTGAACAATCTTTAAGTGAATACCTAAAAGAAAAACAAGTTGTCGCCATTGCTGATATTGATACACGTAAACTGACACGTATTTTACGTGAAAAAGGTGCTCAGCGTGGTTGTATCATTAGTGATGACAATATTGATGCTGAACAAGGATTAGCTCTGGCTAAGCAGTTCAGTGGTCTTAAAGGTATGGATTTAGCCAAAGAAGTTACAACCGATAAATCATACACTTGGCAACAGGGTAGTTGGGAACTTGGCCATGGTTTTAAAGAGCCTGAGTCACTGCCATATCATGTTGTCGCTTACGATTTTGGAGCAAAACGCAATATTCTGCGCTTGCTGGTGGACAGAGGTTGTAAATTAACCGTCGTTCCAGCGCAAACTCCTGCCGAAGAAGTGCTTAAACTGAATCCAGATGGCATCTTTTTATCCAATGGTCCTGGTGACCCAGAGCCTTGCGATTATGCCATTAAAGCTATCCAAGTCTTTTTGGAAAAATCGATTCCTATTTTTGGCATTTGTTTAGGTCACCAGTTACTGGGGCTTGCTAGCGGTGCACATACTGTAAAAATGAAGTTCGGCCACCATGGTGGCAACCACCCGGTGAAAGACTTAAAAGCGAATCGTGTGATGATTACCGCTCAGAACCACGGTTTTGCTGTGGATGGTGATAACCTGCCAGAGTGTCTTGAAGTCACTCACGTGTCATTGTTCGATGGTAGCTTACAGGGGATTCATCGCAAAGATAAACCGGCCTTTAGTTTCCAGGGACACCCAGAAGCAAGCCCGGGCCCACACGATGCAGCGCCATTGTTTGATCACTTTATCGAGTTGATTGAACAACATCGCCAGTCTCTGTCAGCTTAATCGAGGATTGCTCTTACTATGCCAAAACGTAATGATTTAAAAACGATTTTGATTCTAGGTGCTGGCCCGATTGTGATCGGTCAGGCCTGTGAATTTGATTACTCCGGTGCACAGGCGTGTAAAGCGCTGCGCGAGGAAGGGTATCGAGTCGTACTGGTTAACTCAAACCCTGCAACGATTATGACTGACCCAGATATGGCTGATGCAACATATATCGAGCCAATTCATTGGGAAGTTGTTGAACGAATTATTGAAAAAGAACAGCCAGAAGCGATTTTGCCAACCATGGGTGGCCAGACTGCTTTGAACTGCGCATTGGATCTAGAACGTCGTGGTGTGTTAGCCAAATATGGCGTTGAAATGATTGGCGCAACTGCGGATGCGATTGACAAAGCTGAAGACCGCCATCGTTTTGATGAAGCGATGCGCAAGATTGGCTTAGCATGTCCTCGCTCAGGCCTTGCTCATAATATGGATGAAGCCAACGCGGTGCTGGATCAGGTTGGTTTTCCTTGCATCATTCGTCCTTCCTTTACGATGGGCGGTAGCGGTGGCGGGATCGCTTATAATAAAGATGAGTTCGAAGAAATCTGCGCACGCGGGTTAGACTTATCGCCTACCAATGAGTTGCTTATCGATGAAAGCCTCATTGGCTGGAAAGAATATGAAATGGAAGTTATTCGTGACAAAGCGGATAACTGTATCATTGTCTGTTCAATTGAAAACTTTGACCCAATGGGAGTGCACACTGGGGACTCGATTACAGTGGCTCCAGCGCAAACCTTGTCTGATAAAGAATATCAGATTATGCGAAATGCCTCGTTGGCAGTTTTGCGTGAAATTGGTGTTGAAACAGGCGGTTCAAACGTCCAGTTTGGTATCAACCCTGATGATGGTCGAATGGTCATTATTGAGATGAACCCTCGGGTGTCACGCTCATCAGCCTTGGCTTCTAAAGCGACAGGTTTCCCGATTGCTAAAGTTGCGGCAAAACTGGCAGTTGGTTATACGTTGGATGAGTTGCACAACGACATCACCGGTGGTCGTACTCCAGCGTCATTTGAACCATCGATTGATTACGTAGTTACCAAAATTCCACGCTTTAACTTTGAAAAATTCGCAGGATGTAATGATCGCCTGACAACCCAGATGAAATCTGTTGGGGAAGTCATGGCCATTGGTCGTAACCAACAAGAGTCACTGCATAAAGCGTTGCGCGGCTTAGAAGTTGGCGCATCTGGATTTGATCCAAAAGTTGATTTGAGCTCTGAAGATGCGATGAGCGAAATTCGCCATCAATTAATTGATGTCGGCGCTGAACGTATCTGGTATATCGGCGATGCTTTTCGTGCGGGTATGAGTATTGAAGATGTCTTTAAACTGACCAAAATCGACCGTTGGTTCTTAGTTCAGATTGAAGATCTCATCAAAGATGAGCTCGAAGTTGAAAAAGCCGGGTTTGCGGGATTAACCGAGCAGGAACTGCGCCGACTGAAACGTAAAGGCTTTAGCGATTTGCGTCTCGCCGCTTTAACTGGCGTTAGCGAAGGTGAAATTCGCAAATTGCGTCAGCGTCATAGCATTTTGCCAATATACAAACGAGTTGATACTTGTGCGGCTGAGTTTGCCACTGATACAGCTTATATGTACTCAAGCTACGATGATGAGTGCGAAGCAAACCCCTCTGATCGTAAAAAAATCATGGTGATTGGCGGTGGTCCAAACCGGATTGGCCAAGGGATTGAGTTTGACTATTGCTGTGTTCATGCAGCATTGGCCATGCGCGAAGATGGTTATGAAACCATCATGGTCAACTGTAACCCAGAGACGGTTTCAACCGACTACGACACATCTGACCGGTTATATTTTGAACCGATTACCTTAGAAGACGTCTTGGAAATCGTTCGAGTTGAGAAACCTGTCGGTGTAATTGTTCAATACGGTGGGCAGACGCCTCTGAAATTGGCTCGTGATTTAGAAGCTGCGGGTGTGCCAATTATCGGTACGTCACCAGATGCCATCGACCGCGCGGAAGACCGTGAGCGATTCCAGCAGGCTGTACAGCGCCTTGATCTAAAACAGCCACAAAACGCAACTGTTACAACTATTACTGATGCTGTCGCTAAAGCGATGGAGATTGGTTATCCGCTGGTGGTACGCCCGTCGTATGTACTCGGTGGTCGGGCGATGGAAATCGTATACGACGAAGCTGATTTGCGCCGTTACTTTAATGAAGCGGTAAGCGTCTCTAACGAATCGCCAGTGCTCCTTGATCACTTCCTTGACGATGCGATTGAAGTTGATGTCGATGCAGTTTGTGATGGTGAGCTGGTTGTTATCGGCGGGATTATGGAACATATCGAACAGGCTGGGGTGCACTCTGGTGACTCTGCTTGCTCATTGCCACCATACTCGCTGAGCCATGAAATTCAGGATCAAATGCGTGAACAGGTGAAAGCGCTGGCGCTTGAGCTTGGCGTAATTGGCCTGATGAACGTTCAGTTCGCGGTTAAGAAAAACGATATCTACCTGATTGAAGTGAACCCTCGTGCTGCTCGTACGGTCCCATTTGTATCCAAAGCAACTGGCGTGCAATTGGCCAAAATTGCTGCCCGTGTCATGGTCGGTGAGAGTTTAACTCAACAGGGCTTTACCAAAGAGGTCATTCCACCTTACTTCTCAGTGAAAGAAGTGGTCTTGCCATTTAATAAATTCCCAGGTGTTGACCCAATTTTAGGGCCAGAAATGCGCTCAACGGGTGAAGCAATGGGTGTTGGGGAAACCTTCGCGCAGGCTTATGCTAAAGCTGAGTTGGGAATTGGTAATGACAACATGGCGGTCGGTCGAGTACTGTTATCGGTTCGTAATTCAGATAAAAAACGCGTCGTTGACCTTGCTCGTAAACTGCAAGCGTTGGGTTATGATCTTGATGCGACCCATGGTACTGCGGTGGTATTGGGTGAAGCTGGCATTTATCCGCGATTGGTCAATAAAGTCCATGAAGGGCGGCCACATATCCATGACCGGATTAAAAACGGTGAATACACTTATATCGTTAATACAACCGAAGGTCGTAAAGCCATTCACGACTCTAAACAGCTGCGCGCAGCCGCACTGCAGGGTAAAGTGAATTACTCAACCACTCTCAACGGTGCTTTTGCAACCTGTCTTGCACATAATGCTGATAACCGTTCATCAGTAATGTCAATACAGCAGTTGCATCAACGCGTCAAACATCACGAATAAGTGCTGTGACGCTTGAGGGGGGCTTCACCCCCTCGCTGATTCACGGTAAACTAACCGTCAAGTTAATAAAATTCCATCTGGGGAATGGCAACATTCCCCAGATTTTTTGCATTTACAAGAAAGGGCACAACATGAATCAGATCCCAATGACTGTACGAGGCGCGCAAAAACTACGTGAAGAACTCGATTATTTAAAAACCGTTCGCCGCCCTGAAATTACTGCTGCGATCGCAGAAGCTCGTGAGCATGGAGATTTAAAAGAAAATGCTGAGTACCATGCCGCACGCGAACAGCAAGGCTTTTGCGAAGGGCGTGTTCAGGAAATTGAGGCTAAATTATCTAATGTTCAGGTCATTGACGTGAGCAAAATTCCGAATAACGGTAAAGTAATTTTTGGTTCGACCATTTCATTGGTGAATTTAGATACAGAAAAAGAAGTGAAATATCGCATTGTCGGTGATGATGAAGCTGATATTAAACAAAACCTGATTTCAGTTAATTCACCGATTGCTCGCGCGTTAATAGGTAAAGAGCTGGATGACGTGGTTGAAGTAAAAACGCCAGGTGGCGTTGTTGAATACGAAATCACCAATGTAGAATATATTGCATAATTAAGCGGCTTCGGCCGCTTTTTCGTGGATGCCCTTTTTTAACGCCATTTTACATGGCGTTTTTTTATGCCTTTGGTTGGGGTTATGTCGTAATTTCACGCGGATGCGGGAATTTTAAAAGTATCGAACGGCCAAATTCAATTTGAAATTTAGTCAGTGTCTATTAATAATAACTAACTTGATAGACAATAATGGTGTTTGCTTATTTATCATTTTACAGGTTTTAGAGAAAATTGATTTTTAATCACTTTCTTATGCAAAAAAGTTAAATAGCTCTGCTGATTTTTGTAATCGTCATATCAGAGTGTTCACAGTTGCCATGAAACATGAAAATAGGAGACACAGTTGAAACAGACGTATCATCCTGATGCTCATGATCAAAATGAAAGTGAAGGCGAGGAGTCTCGCATTCATACCGGGCGCGAAAAAGAACGCTTGGTTGAAGATAGAGATTATGTGCCAGTTATCATTAAGCGTACTGACCAATCGCGACGTCACCCCGATGACATTTTAGAAAGTGCTATTCATGAAGGGTTAGAACAGTTGCAACGGCCGTTTTTTTCATTGTTCCTTTCCTCCATGGCTGCGGGGTTAATCCTTGGGTTTACCGCAATGTCCGTTGCTATTGTGCAGCGTCAGGTCGATGAAATTCATTGGCTCATTTCTGCTCGGTTAATCACCGCATTTGTTTACCCACTTGGCTTTGTGATGTGCATCATGAGTGGCACACAGTTGTTTACTGAACATACCGCAACTGCGGTTTATCCAGTTCTTGATAGGCGAACGAGTTGGTTAAGGCTGGTTCGATTGTGGGCCATCGTTTTGTTGGGAAATATCGTTGGTGCATTTATTATTGCCTGTCTGCTTGATGCCGCCGAACCGGTTATTCACGCTCACCAAGGATACATCGCGATTGGCCATCATCTGGTTGGATATAGCGCCAGGGCGCTGATTGTCAGTGCGATTTTAGCCGGATGGCTAATGGCGCTGGGTGCGTGGCTCATTATGTCAACGGCTCCGATGCTCTCACAGATAGTTGTGATTTATATTGTGACTTTTGTGATAGGCATTGGTGGTTTGCATCATTCGATTGCCGGATCGGTTGAAATATTTGCCGCTTATTTAATTGGCTCATCATTGAGCTTGGTTGAAGTCGCCCGGTTTATCGCTTTAGCGGTCATTGGGAATCTGATTGGTGGCAGTATTTTTGTGGGTGTGCTTAACTATGCTCATATTCGTAAGACTCAGTCGGTGGAGTGATCCTGCCGACTGAGCTGATAAAAGGGCGCAAGTGTTAGCGAGGTAGCTCGATTTTGGGCTCTTCGCTAGGACGGTAATAAACACCAATATTGCCAATTGTCTGGACTAGTGTCGCTTCAGTGTTTAGTGCAATGGTCTGAGCAATTTGAGCTTTTAGTTCACGATCACCTGAGGGGATCTTCACTTTAATCAGCTCGTGCGTTGCTAGAGCACTATCGATTTCTGCCAGAACACCTTCGGTTAGGCCGTTACTGCCTAGCAGAACAACTGGCTTAAGTTTGTGAGCAAGTCCTTTTAAAAACTGCTTTTGTTTGTTAGATAGTTGCATCTTTTTCCAATTAAGGGTTGAAAAGCGGTATTTTACCGCCATCTAAGTAGACATCCAACCGGAAAAATAGCCGTAAAGCTTGAGCTCAACCTGTTAAAGACGTTAACCTACGGCGATATCTGGTTGTTTAGTTAAATCAAAGCTTAGGTTATTCGCCGGACGCTATTGATAATGATAAAATATGGCAAAGAAAAAACATTCTGCAAGTTCGCAGCGCTGGCTCAATGAACATCATGATGATCATTATGTTCAAGAGGCAAAACGTCAGGGGCTTCGTTCCCGGGCAGTATTTAAAATTGAAGAGATCCAAGAGCGTGACAAGCTCATCGCTCCGGGGATGACAATCGTCGATTTAGGAGCAGCTCCTGGAGGTTGGTCACAGTATGCAGCCAGTGAGATTGATGGCAATGGTCGGGTAATTGCGTGCGATCTTTTACCGATGGACCCGATCGCTGGGGTTGATTTTCTTCAAGGCGATTTTCGCGAAGAGAGTGTGTTAAATGCGATTTTACAGCGCGTTGGCGAAGGTAAAGTCGATTTAATTATGTCTGATATGGCGCCGAACATGAGCGGTAATCAGGGGGTTGACCAATCTCGAGCGATGTATTTGGTCGAGTTGGCATTGGATATGTGTCGTGATGTACTAGCGCCCAATGGCAAGTTTGTGGTCAAGGTGTTTCAAGGCGAAGGTTTTGAAGCTTATCTCAAAGATGTGCGAGATTTGTTTAAAACAGTGAAAACACGCAAGCCGGATTCTTCTCGCGCTCGTTCGCGTGAAGTTTATCTAGTCGCTAGCGGGTTTAAAGGCTGATAGAACGTGTAAGCTGTTTGTTTTGGTCGATTTATCGCCATTTGTGTTTAACAGCATGTATTTTTGAATTTTAAATGAGTTCCTAAGGTCAGAAGTTTATACTGTGGCTAGCGAATTCAATCTATAGTAGGCTACATTAATATTATGTAGTTTTTATTTCTTTACCCACCTACAGAGGTCTTAGTCTTGAGTGACATGGCGAAAAATCTGATTTTGTGGCTGGTTATAGCCGTGGTGCTGATGTCAGTTTTCCAAAGTTTCAGCCCGGATACCTCCAGTGCGCAGCAAGAGGACTACTCAACGTTCGTTAAGAACGTTTCGCAAGATCAAATCCGTCAGGTCCGGATTAATGGTCAGAAGATTCAGGGTGTTAAGCGTACTGGCGAACACTTTACTACCATTATGCCGATGCCTGATCGGGATATTCTTAATGATTTAATCAACCATAATGTAAAAGTTATTGGTGAAGCTCCTAAAGAGCAGAGCTTGTTAACTTCGATCTTCATCTCATGGTTCCCGATGATTTTGTTAATTGGGGTGTGGATTTTCTTCATGCGTCAAATGCAAGGCGGTGGCGGTAAAGGGGCAATGTCCTTTGGTAAAAGTAAAGCCCGCTTGATGAGTGAAGACCAAATCAAAACGACCTTTGCTGATGTGGCTGGTTGTGATGAAGCCAAAGAAGATGTTGCTGAACTGGTTGATTATCTGCGTGATCCAACCCGTTTCCAAAAACTTGGCGGACGTATTCCAACGGGTGTCTTGATGGTTGGTCCTCCAGGTACTGGTAAAACATTGCTCGCCAAAGCAATTGCTGGTGAAGCTAAAGTTCCGTTCTTTACTATTTCTGGTTCTGACTTTGTCGAAATGTTCGTGGGTGTCGGTGCATCTCGTGTGCGTGATATGTTCGAACAAGCTAAAAAATCAGCACCATGTATCATCTTTATCGACGAAATCGATGCGGTTGGTCGTCAACGTGGTGCCGGTTTAGGCGGTGGCCATGATGAACGTGAACAGACCTTGAACCAGATGTTGGTCGAAATGGACGGTTTTGAAGGTAATGAAGGTATTATTGTTATTGCCGCAACTAACCGCCCAGATGTACTTGATCCAGCATTACTGCGTCCTGGTCGTTTCGACCGTCAGGTAACGGTTGGTCTGCCTGATGTTCGTGGTCGTGAACAGATTATTAAAGTGCATATGCGTAAAGTGCCACTGGGTGATGATGTTGATGCCAGTGTGATTGCACGTGGTACACCAGGTTTCTCTGGTGCCGATTTGGCGAACTTAGTTAACGAAGCGGCATTGTTTGCCGCCCGCGGTAACAAACGCGTCGTATCAATGGACGAGTTTGAAAAAGCCAAAGATAAAATCATGATGGGCGCTGAGCGTAAATCAATGGTTATGACCGAAGATGAAAAAGAGATGACTGCTTATCATGAAGCAGGCCATGCTATTATCGGTCGTTTGGTACCTGATCACGACCCTGTTTATAAAGTGAGTATTATTCCTCGCGGTCGCGCGCTGGGTGTAACAATGTACTTACCTGAGCAGGACCGCGTGAGTCACAGTAAACGTCATCTGGAAAGTATGATTTCTAGTTTGTACGGTGGTCGTTTAGCTGAACAGATTATTTATGGTGTCGAAAAAGTGTCGACTGGGGCGAGTAACGACATTGAAAGAGCAACTGAAATTGCTCGTAAAATGGTTACCCAGTGGGGGCTTTCCGAAAAAATGGGGCCACTACTTTATGCCGAAGAAGAAGGCGAAGTATTCTTAGGTCGCAGTGCTGCTAAATCGAAACATATGTCTGATGAAACAGCGCGTGCCATTGATGAAGAGATTCGCCTGGTTATTGATCGTAACTACAACCGTGCTAAACAGTTGCTTGAAGATAACATTGATATTCTTCATGCGATGAAAGATGCACTGATGAAATATGAAACGATTGATGCCAAACAGATTGACGACTTGATGGAGCATAAAGATCCTCGGCCGCCAGCAGATTGGCAAAAAGATAACAGCAGAGACAATAATCAGCAGCCACCAAGTGCAACGGCTGAAGATAAAACATCAACACAAAAAGATGATGATGCGGATAAGGCTCATCCCGATAGTAAACCGGATGAAACTCCTATTCCTTAAAATCAGTTAAGAAGTATAAGCCCTGTGGTTTACCACAGGGCTTTTTTGTTTGAGAAGGTTGATCATGAAAATAACAATAGCAGGGCGCAGCTATGATCGCCCAATGGTAATGGGGATCTTAAATTGCACGCCTGATTCGTTTTCTGACGGTGGCAAGTATCTTGCTGAAGATAAAGCGATTGAACACGCCAGAGCAATGATTGAAGACGGCGCTGATATTATTGATATCGGTGGTGAGTCAACGCGTCCAGGTTCTGCTGAAGTCAGTGTTGAAGAAGAGCTAAAGCGCACTATTGGCCCAATTAAGGCTATCAAACAAGAGTTAGGTTGTTTGGTTTCGATTGATACACGCCATGCAAGTGTGATGGCAGAAGCTTGTAAAGCTGGCGCTGATCTTATTAATGATATTAACGCCCTTAATGAGCCGGGCGCGATTGAAGCGGCAGTTCAAGCTGATGTGGCTGTTTGTTTAATGCATATGCAAGGGCAGCCTGAAACGATGCAAGATTCGCCTCGCTATCAGAATATTGTTTCAGAAGTGGTAAACTACTTAAACAAGCGCGCCGAGATTGCTATTACCGCTGGCGTGAGAGCAGAAAATATCATTCTTGATCCAGGGTTCGGTTTCGGTAAAACGCTCGAGCATAATTTTTCGATGCTGCGTCATCTAGAAGATTTTCACTCTCTTGGATACCCATTGCTGGTTGGTGTGTCTCGTAAAAGCATGTTTGGTAAGTTGCTTAATCGCCCTGTCGATGAGCGCTTAGCAGCCAGCCTTGCGGGTGCTTGCATTGCAGCAATGAAAGGTGCCGCTATCCTGCGGGTTCATGATGTGCGCGAAACAGCAGATGTTTTAAAAGTAACTTATCAATCGATGGATCATAAATAACAACATGAGTAGAAAATATTTTGGTACCGATGGGGTACGAGGTCGTGTAGGTGAGTTTCCTATTACGCCTGATTTTGCCTTAAAGCTAGGTTGGGCCGCAGGTCAGGTTTTAAGTCAACAGGGTACACACAAGGTTCTTATCGGCAAAGATACCCGAATTTCCGGTTATATGCTCGAATCTGCGCTTGAAGCGGGCCTTGCTGCCGCTGGGATTAATGCCAGTTTCATGGGCCCAATGCCAACGCCTGCGGTTGCCTATTTAACGCGAACATTTAATGCAGAAGCTGGGATTGTCATCAGTGCTTCACATAATCCTTATTACGATAATGGGATTAAATTCTTTTCCGCTCAAGGTACTAAGCTTCCCGATGACATTGAGCACGAGATCGAAGCGCAGATAGCGAAACCGGTGACGTGTGTTGAATCAGCGCAATTAGGCAAGGCTTCGCGAATTGTTGATGCAGCTGGCCGCTACATCGAATTTTGTAAAAGTACGTTCCCTTCAAACATGAATTTAAAAGGGCTCAAAATTGTGGTCGATTGTGCCAATGGCGCAACTTATCACATTGCTCCAAATGTGTTTAAAGAGCTCGGCGCTGAAGTTATTGCATTTGCAGTTGAGCCAAACGGGTTAAATATTAACTTTGAATGTGGTGCAACGAATACCAAAGCGTTAAGTGCCAAAGTACTTGAGCATCAGGCTGATTTGGGAATTGCTTTTGATGGCGATGGTGACCGAGTGATGATGGTTGACCATCAAGGCCAACAGGTTGATGGCGACGAACTGATGTATATCATTGCCGATTTTTACAAGCGCCAAGGGTTATTAAAAGGTGGGATTGTTGGAACACAAATGACCAATTTAGCCTTTGAGCAGGCTGTTGCAAAACTCAATATTCCGTTTGTTCGAGCTAAAGTTGGTGATCGCTACGTAATGGAGCAACTGCTTGAACATGATTGGATGCTAGGTGGCGAGAACTCAGGACACATTATTTGTCTAAACCACACCACAACGGGTGATGGTATTGTTTCTGCCCTGCAAGTGTTGGCCGCGATGCGTCATGATGGTAAGTCACTTCGTGAGCAGCTCGGTTCGTTGCAACTCTACCCACAGATTTTGATTAATGTTCGTTTTAAAGGTCAGCAAGACCCACTCGAAAGTGAAGCGGTGTTAGCAGCCGTTGCCAAAGCTGAACAACAATTAGGCGATGGTGGCCGAGTGTTGTTGCGCAAATCTGGTACTGAGCCGTTATTGCGTGTGATGGTTGAAGGCGATAACCATACTCTCGTGGAACGTTTAGCCAGTGAAATTGCAGAGGAAGTGCGCAGTCAATGTGCTTGATTGCACATAATTTCAGCGAAAGATCACTAGGATAGAAAATTTCTGCAACATTCACTTGTCAATCACCTGCGGGTTCGTTAATATTCAGCCCGCTTCGGTAATCAGTGGTTCGCTGATTAAAGTCTTGCTAGTGATAGTGAGCCCAAGGTTAAGGTTTAGCAATGTACAACATTTTATTAGGTGTATATCTGCTAGTCGCAATAGGTCTGGTTGGCCTAGTGCTGATCCAGCAGGGTAAAGGCGCCGATATGGGAGCCTCATTTGGTGCCGGAGCATCAAATACTGTATTTGGCTCCTCAGGCTCAGGTAATTTCCTGACCCGGTCGACCGCAGTATTAGCAACACTGTTTTTTGTAATTAGTTTGGCATTAGGTCATCTATCTGCATCTCCTTCTTCTAGTAGCAGTAAATGGGAGAACTTAGGCAAAGAGCCAGCGGTAACAAAACAAGTTACACAAGCTCCAGCTCAGAAAAAAGATGCACCGAAAGTTGCAAGTGATAAAAAATCAAGCAACTCTCCGGTTGACCAAGTACCAGAGTAATTTTTAGCCGAGGTGGTGGAATTGGTAGACACGCTATCTTGAGGGGGTAGTGCCCATTTGGGCGTGCGGGTTCAAGTCCCGCTCTCGGCACCAAATATATACAACTCTTTAAAAGCGACTGGGGCGATGCTATAATTCCTCCAGTTTTCGGACGCGGGGTGGAGCAGTCTGGTAGCTCGTCGGGCTCATAACCCGAAGGTCGTTGGTTCAAATCCGGCCCCCGCAACCAATCTCGAGGTAAGCTCGGGTAGGCACAAAGAGTTTGGTTTACTCTAAGCCCCGTATTCGGGGCTTTTTGTTATCTTCATGATGCACTTTGTGTCTTGTCTCTGGGCTTTTAGGCCCTTTTTTCTTTTCTGGAGGGGAATTTGGCAACGATTGAGCAACGCTTAACCGAGATGCTTGAACCGGCTGTCGATGCGACTGGCTATGAATTGCTAGGCGTCGAATTTGTCAGCGCCGGAAAACATTCTGTGCTGAGGATTTATATTGATCATCCGCAGGGTATCACAGTTGATGACTGCGCTGAGGTGAGTTATCAGGTGAGCGCGATTCTTGATGTTGAGGATCCAATCAGTACTGAGTATAACCTGGAAGTTTCATCTCCGGGAATGGAGAGACCTTTATTTAAGGCCGCTCATTATGAAAAAGTGATCGGTGATGAAATCTTTGTACAATTGCGCATGCCGGTGGAAAACCAGCGCAAATGGAAAGGGAAATTAACTGCGCTTGAAGGTGAAATTATCACCCTTGAAGCTAACAATAAGCAGCAACGTATTGCTCTTTCAAATATAAAAAAAGCGCATGTAATCCCTCAGTTTGACTAAAGAGGCTCGGGAATGAATAAAGAAGTCCTATTGGTTGTTGATGCAGTTTCTAATGAAAAAGCTGTCCCACGGGAAAAAATTTTTGAAGCGTTAGAAATCGCACTAGCAACAGCTACTAAAAAGAAATATGAAGGTGATATTGACGTTCGCGTTGCGATTGATCGCAAAAGCGGTGATTTTGACACATTCCGTCGTTGGAAAGTGGTCCAAGATCAAGATTCATTAGAAGCACCTTATCGCGAAATTACTTTAGATGCAGCCCGTATCGATGAGCCCGAACTGAACGTTGGGGATTACGTCGAAGAGCAGATTGAGTCGGTTACTTTTGACCGAATTACAACTCAGACGGCTAAACAAGTCATCGTACAGAAAGTTCGTGAAGCAGAACGCGCACAAGTGGTTGAGCAGTTTATCGATCAAGTTGGTGAACTGCACACTGGTGTTGTGAAAAAAGTAAGTCGCGACAATGTCATCGTTGATTTAGGTAACAATGCTGAAGGTGTTCTGCATCGCGAAGACCTTCTGCCTCGTGAAGCATTTCGACCAGGCGATCGCATCCGTGCTTTGTTGTATGCTGTTAAGCCTGAAGCGCGTGGCGCTCAGCTGTTTTTAAGTCGTTCTCGCCCAGAAATGTTAACAGAGCTATTTCGTATCGAAGTGCCAGAGATCGCCGAAGAGATGATCGAGCTTAAAGGCGCGGCACGCGACCCTGGTGCACGAGCTAAAATCGCGGTGAAATCAAACGATCGACGGATTGACCCGGTTGGCGCTTGTGTTGGCATGCGAGGCGCTCGAGTTCAGGCTGTTTCTGGTGAGCTAGGCAACGAGCGTGTTGATATCGTGCTTTGGGATGATAACCCTGCACAGTTTGTTATTAATGCTATGGCGCCTGCTGAAGTGTCATCAATTATTGTTGATGAAGACAACCATTCGATGGATGTTGCAGTTGAGCCAGACAGCCTCGCACAGGCAATTGGCCGTAATGGCCAGAACGTTCGTCTAGCATCTCAGCTTACTGGCTGGGAATTGAATGTGATGACGATCGAAGATATGCAGAAAAAACATCAGGCCGAAGCGCAAAAATCACTGGAATTATTCCAAGAGCGTTTAGGGGTCGATGAAGATTTTGCAGCTGTTTTGGTTGACGAAGGATTTAGCAGCTTAGAAGAAGTCGCTTATGTTCCAGTAAGCGAGCTGCTGACCATTGACGGTATGGACGAAGATATGGTCAATGAGTTACGTGAGCGTGCTAAAGCGGCTCTTGTAACTGAAGCGTTAGCTAAAGAAGAAACTTTAGGGGAAAACAAACCAAGTGAGGATCTGCTTGGCCTAGAAGGGATGACCCGTGAGCTGGCTTATGAATTGGCCGTTCGTGGTGTTTCAACCTTAGAAGACCTGGCTGAACAAGGCGTTGATGATATTGTTGACATCGACGAGTTAAACGAAGCCAAAGCAGGTGAATTAATTATGGCCGCCCGACAAATCTGTTGGTTCGGTGATGAAGAATAATAACGTCGACGGAGGAATTTCGCTATATGACAGCAGTTTCAGTAAAACAACTCGCAGACGACGTGGGTACAACCGTTGACCGCCTGATTAAACAGTTTGCCGATGCCGGTATCAAAAAGCAGGCGGCTGATGATATAGTTGCAGAAGATGAAAAATCAAAGTTACTCGATCATCTAAAGCAGCAACATGGGCAAGAAGGTCAACCGAGTCGGATGACCTTAAAGCGTAAAACCAAAAGCACCTTGAGTATTCAGGGATCGGGTGGCAAGTCTCGTGACGTTCAGGTCGAAGTACGTAAAAAACGTACTTATGTTAAACGCAGTGTAATTGATGAAAAATCTAAAGCGGAAGAACAAGAGCGTTTAGAAGCTGAAGAAAAAGCTCGTCAGGAAGCTCAAGCCCAAGCGAAACGAGAAGCTGAAGAAAAAGCGCGCCAACAGGCACAGGAAAAAGCAGAGGCAGAAGCCAAAGCGAAAGCCAAAGCCGAAGAAAAGGCGCACAAAGAAGCACAGGCGAAAGCCGAGAAGGCAAAGGCGGAGGCTGATCCAGAAGTGGCGGCAGCAGAACAAGCGAAACGAGAAGAGCAACAGCGGCTCAAGAGCGAACAAGAGCAAGCAGCAATTGTTAAGGCCGAACAGGAAGCTAAACGTAAAGCTGAAGAAGCAAAACGTTTAGCCGAGCAGAATGAGAAACGTTGGGAAGAGGAAGAGAAAAAACGCAAACAAGCGGAAGACTCTGACGATTATCACTTCACAACGTCAAGCTATGCTCGCGAAGCAGAAGATGAAGAAGCTCGTAAGGATGAGCGTCGTCCTCGGCGTAAAAAGAAAAAAGCTGCGGCTAAAGACGAAAATGGTGATAAACAAAACGGTAATAACAACAACCGTAACCAACGTGGTCGTAAAGGCGGTAAAAACCGTCGTAATCGCCAAGTTGCCACACCAACTTCGATGCAGCATGGATTTAATAAACCAGCTCAACCAGTAGAACGTGATGTTCGCATCAGTGAGACTATCACTGTTGCTGAACTGGCTAATAAAATGGCCGTCAAGGCGACTGAAGTCATCAAAGTTATGATGAAACTGGGCGCAATGGCAACAATCAATCAGGTGATTGATCAGGAAACAGCTCAATTAGTAGCTGAAGAAATGGGCCATAAAGTCGTTCTGGTTAAAGAGAATGCGCTGGAAGAACAAGTGTTACAAGAAGCTTCAGCAGATCAAAGTGAAGCAACTTCACGTGCACCTGTTGTCACCATTATGGGCCACGTTGACCACGGTAAAACATCATTGCTCGACTATGTTCGTCGCGCAAAAGTTGCCGCTGGCGAAGCAGGTGGGATTACCCAGCACATCGGTGCATATCGAGTCAAAACTGATAATGACCAGATGATTACGTTCTTGGATACTCCAGGACATGCGGCATTTACTGCTATGCGTGCTCGTGGTGCTCAGGCAACTGATATCGTGGTGTTGGTTGTTGCCGCTGATGATGGTGTGATGCCTCAAACTATTGAAGCGATTCAGCATGCAAAAGCTGCTGGTGTGCCAATAGTTGTGGCTGTGAACAAAATCGATAAACCAGAAGCTGATCCAGATCGCGTTAAAAACGAGCTGGCACAGTATGATGTCATCCCAGAAGACTGGGGCGGTGATACACAGTTTGTGCATGTTTCTGCTAAAACTGGTGAAGGGATTGATAACCTGCTTGAGTCAATCTTATTGCAGTCTGATATTTTGGAACTTAAATCAGTTTCAACCGGCCCTGCATCAGGGGTTGTGATTGAGTCTCGCCTTGATAAAGGCCGTGGTCCAGTTGCATCAATCCTGGTTCAGCAAGGTGAGCTACACAAAGGGGATATTATCCTGTGTGGTTTAGAATATGGCCGTATCCGAGCGATGAAAGATGAACATGGTCAGGATATCGAAATTGCTGGTCCATCTATCCCTGTTGAGATTTTAGGTCTCTCAGGTGTGCCATCTGCCGGTGATGAAGCAACTGTTGTTCGCGATGAGAAAAAAGCTCGTGAAGTTGCCTTGTATCGTCAAGGTAAGTTCCGTGATGTTAAATTAGCGCGTCAGCAGAAAGCGAAACTGGAAAACATGTTTGCGAACATGGAAGAAGGTGAAGTTAATGAGCTGAACATCGTTCTTAAAGCGGATGTTCAAGGCTCTTTAGAAGCGATTGCTGATTCACTTGCTAAACTTTCTACTGATGAAGTTAAAGTGAACATCATTGGTCGTGGCGTTGGTGGGATTACCGAAACGGATGCGACTTTAGCCGCAGCGTCAAATGCGCTGGTCTTTGGTTTCAACGTTCGTGCCGATGCATCAGCTCGCCGCGTGATTGAGTCTGAACATGTTGATTTACACTACTACAGTGTGATTTATGACCTCATTGATGAAGTGAAAAAAGCAATGTCGGGTCTATTGTCACCTGAATTCCGTCAGGAAATTATTGGTCTGGCAGAAGTTCGTGAAGTGTTCAAATCACCGAAAATTGGTGCAATCGCTGGTTGTATGGTGACCGAAGGTGTGGTTAAACGTAATAACCCAATTCGCGTCCTACGAGAAAATGTCGTAATTTATGAAGGTGAGCTAGAATCACTGCGTCGTTATAAAGATGACGTCAATGAAGTTCGCAACGGCATGGAATGTGGTATCGGGGTTCGCAACTATAATGATGTTCGTGTCGGTGACCAGATAGAGGTCTTTGAAACCGTCGAAATTCAACGTAGTTTGTAATTCGATAAAGCAATTGAGCAAAGAATGGGGGCTTATTTGCCCCCATTTATATGTTTGAGGTAAATACCATGGCAAG
This sequence comes from Celerinatantimonas sediminis, assembly GCF_046054195.1. Taxonomy (NCBI): domain Bacteria; kingdom Pseudomonadati; phylum Pseudomonadota; class Gammaproteobacteria; family Celerinatantimonadaceae; genus Celerinatantimonas; species Celerinatantimonas sediminis. The sequence continues at coordinate 215,311 of NZ_JBEQCS010000002.1, read as the reverse complement.
AGAATTTAGTCGACCACAGCGAGTGGCTCAGCAAGTTCAAAAAGAAGTGGCGGTTATCTTGCAGCGTGAAATTAAAGATTCACGCCTTGGTTTGGTGACGGTGTCCTCTGTTGATGTGACCCGTGACTTGGCATACGCCAAAATTTTTGTAACCTTTCTTGATGACAGTGAAGAAGGGATTAAACAGGGTTTAGAAGCTCTGGAAGAAGCTAAAGCTTATATTCGCTTATTATTAGGTAAAGCGATGCGCCTGCGTGCTGTACCAGAGCTGCGTTTTGCTTATGATAAATCGTTAGTTGAGGGGATGCGGATGTCTAATCTGGCCACTCAAGCGGTGAACGAAGATCATCGTAAACAGCAAAAATATAACCAGCACGACGAGGACAATTAATGGCGCGTAGGACCCGTGGTCGCAAAGTTGATGGCATTTTACTGGTAAATAAACCTACTGGTAAAACCTCTAATGCGGTACTGCAGCAGGTAAAGCGGATCTATTTTGCACAAAAAGCCGGGCATACAGGGGCGTTAGATCCTCTGGCAACTGGCATGCTGCCGATTTGTTTAGGAGATGCGACCAAGTTTTCTCAATATCTGCTCGACTCTGATAAACGCTATCAGGTTTGTGCAAAACTTGGTCAGCGAACTACCACTTCTGATGCTGATGGTGAAGTGGTTCAAACACGTGATGTGAATGTCACACTTGAGCAGATAGAGCAGGCATTGGAGCGCTTTAAAGGCGTTATTGAGCAAGTCCCATCTATTTATTCAGCTCTTAAATATCAAGGTAAACCACTTTACTGGTATGCGCGCGAAGGCATTGATGTACCTCGTAAATCGCGTCCAATCACCGTTTATAGTATTGATATTATAAGTTTTGAAGGTGACTTGTTAAAACTTGATATCCATTGCAGTAAAGGCACCTATATTCGCACTATTGTTGATGACTTGGGCGAGTTTTTAGGTTGTGGTGCTCATGTGGCCCAGTTGCATCGCTCGCATGTTGGCGATTATCCATCTGATCAGGTGATTAGCATAGAGATGCTTGAAGCGTTGCTAGCGCAAGCGCAAGAGCAAGATGTTGTACCCGCAGAGCTATTAGACCCACTGCTTCTTCATATGGATAGTGCTGTGAGTAGCCTTCCGACTATTGAAGTAAGTGAAGAGTTTGGTTTGTCGCTGCTACAAGGGCGAGCCGTTGCAGTTGCCGATGTTACAAAAGGGCCATTATTGCGCCTTTATGTGGGTGAAGAACGTCGTTTTATTGGTATTGGTATGATCAATGCCGATGGCCTTTTGGCACCGAAGCGACTAATCGCGCACGACGCTTGATCTGGACTATATTTCTGTCTAGAATAGTGCGTCCTGTTAACGCTGAATTAGTGATTGGCGTTAACACTGTTTGACTTAATTAGGAGTAATTCCATGTCACTAAACACTGAAGAAAAAGCAAAAATCGTTGCTGAATATGGCCGTGGTGAAGGCGATACTGGTTCGCCAGAAGTACAAGTTGCGTTGTTATCTGCTCAGATTAACCATCTGCAGGATCACTTCAAAACTCATATCCATGATCATCACAGCCGTCGTGGCCTGTTACGTATGGTTAGTCAGCGTCGTAATCTGCTTGACTACCTCAAAGGTAAAGATGCAGAACGTTATCAGTCTCTGATTTCAAGTCTGGGTCTGCGTCGCTAAGCGTCGCCCCTTTACAGGTTGAAAAGAGGAGCTTTATGCTCCTCTTTTTTGATCCCCCAAACGAGCCCCACAATGAGTGGGGATTGTCATTTCTGAGCTGTTAAGATTATCTTTTATCCAATATATGCTTTATACTAGCCGCGAAATGAAAGAAAGATTAAAAAGCGCAAACGAAGGAAATTCACGTGAATCCTATTGTTAAAAAATTCCAATATGGCCAGCACAGTGTCACGCTGGAAACGGGCGCAATCGCTCGTCAGGCAGATGCAGCGGTCATGGTGACCGTTGACGACACAGCGGTCTTTGTTACTGTTGTTGGCAAAAAGGAAGCGAAGCCAGGACAAGACTTCTTCCCGCTGACAGTTAATTATCAAGAACGGACATATGCAGCTGGTCGTATTCCAGGTGGTTTCTTTAAACGTGAAGGTCGCCCATCTGAAGGCGAAACTCTGATTGCGCGTTTGATTGACCGTCCTATCCGTCCGTTATTCCCTGAAGGGTTTGTTAATGAAGTGCAGGTTGTTGCTACGGTAATGTCTGTAAACCCTCAGGTTCAACCTGATATTGCGGCTTTGATTGGTGCATCAGCTGCATTGTCTTTGTCTGGTATTCCTTTCCACGGCCCAATTGGGGCAGCTCGTGTTGGCTTTATCAATGGTAATTACATTCTTAACCCAATGGTTGATGAATTGCCTGAAAGCAAACTTGACTTGGTTGTTGCTGGTACTGAAAAAGCAGTACTGATGGTCGAGTCTGAAGCTCAGGAACTGCCTGAAGATGTTATGCTCGGTGCTGTTATGTACGGCCACGAACAGATGCAGACCGTCATCCAGGCGATTAACGAATTTGCTAAAGAAGCTGGCAAACCTGCTTGGGATTGGCAAGCTCCTGCTAAAAATGAAGAGCTAAGCAGCAAAGTTAAAGAATTAGCGCAGGAAAAACTGGGCGAAGCATATCGGATTACTGAAAAAGCTGCGCGTTATGATGCTGTCGATGCTATTAAAAAAGAAGTGACTGAACAGCTGATTGCAGAAAACGAAGCGTTAGACCCGATGGAAATCGGTGACGAGCTGGTTAAAATCGAAAAAGCCGTTGTTCGTAGTCGTATTCTTGCTGGTGAACCGCGTATCGATGGTCGTGAACCTGATATGGTTCGTGCTCTTGACGTTGCAACTGGCGTTCTGCCTCGTACTCACGGTAGTGCTATCTTTACCCGTGGTGAAACTCAGGCACTGGTTTCTTGTACCTTGGGTACTCAGCGCGATGCGCAAATGATTGATGAGTTAACTGGCACTCGTACCGACCACTTTCTGTTGCATTATAACTTCCCTCCATATTGTGTGGGTGAAACAGGGATGATGGGTTCTCCTAAACGCCGTGAAATTGGTCATGGTCGTTTGGCTAAACGTGGTATCGCTGCGGTTATGCCTGATGAGAACGAATTCCCATATACGGTTCGTGTAGTATCAGAAATTACTGAATCTAACGGTTCAAGCTCAATGGCGTCAGTTTGTGGTTCATCATTGGCGTTAATGGATGCTGGTGTACCGATTAAATCTTCTGTTGCTGGTATTGCTATGGGGCTGGTAAAAGAAGGTGATCAATTTGTTGTCTTGTCTGACATCCTCGGTGATGAAGATCACCTCGGTGATATGGACTTTAAAGTAGCGGGTACCGAAAACGGTGTTAACGCGCTGCAGATGGACATTAAAATTGAAGGGATCACTAAAGAGATTATGCAGATTGCATTGAATCAGGCAAAAGGTGCGCGCATGCACATCTTAAGTGTGATGAACAAAGCAATCAGCGGTGCTCGCCAAGATATCTCTGAGTTCGCTCCACGCATTCACACCATGAAGATCAGTCCTGAAAAAATTAAAGACGTGATCGGTAAAGGTGGTGCAACTATCCGTGCGTTGACTGAAGAAACTGGTACAACCATCGAAATCGAAGATGATGGTACAGTGAAAATTGCAGCGACCGATGGCGATCAAGCGAAATCTGCAATTGAACGGATTGAACAGCTGACCGCTGAAGTAGAAGTTGGACAGATTTACCAAGGTAAAGTGGTTCGTTTAGCTGACTTTGGCGCCTTTGTGCAGATTCTGCCGGGTAAAGATGGTTTGGTTCACATTTCACAAATCGCTTTTGAGCGAGTCAATAAAGTATCTGACTACTTAAATGTGGGTGATGAAGTGAAAGTGAAAGTGCTTGAAGTTGACCGTCAGGGACGTGTTCGCTTAAGTATGAAAGAAGCATTACCTAAACCAGAACCAAAAGCTGAAGAGCCTAAAGCTGAAGAGCCTAAAGCAGAAAATGCTGAAGCAGCTTCAACTGATAATGACCAACAAAGTTAATTAGACGCGTTGTTCAGATGCTAAAAGCCCGTTTAAAACGGGCTTTTTTGTACCTGTAATCATCACGTTATAATGAAAGTACGCGGCGTGAAGTAGTTTATGATAAGCTCTGATTACATCTGTTTTCTGAGATATTTTCATGTTATTGCGAGTTTTTTTATTATGCATTGCTCTGGTAAGTTGCGGTGTCTGGGCCAAGACTTATCCATTACCTGCTGATGATAGCCGCCTAGTAGGCCAAAACCAGCATTATATCGTTAAGCAAGGCGATACCCTTGCCTCCATCGCAAATCACTTTGATATTGGCTTTTTGGCCTTGCGCAGCGCAAATCCAAAAGTTGATCCATTCCTTCCCACCCCTGGGACAGAACTGCTGATCCCTTTGCGTCAGATGTTACCCGAGGGAAAACGTGAAGGTATTGTAGTGAATCTGGCTCAATTGCGATTGTTCTTCTTTCGACCTAAAGAACATCAGGTTGATATCTTCCCAATTGGAATTGGGCGTATTGGTTGGGATACTCCCACAACCACAACTTATATTTCGCAAAAGATCCCGCATCCGAGTTGGACACCGACACAGCACATTCGTGATGAGTATGCTGCTAAAGGAAAACCATTGCCCAAAGTTGTGCCGGCAGGGCCAGATAACCCTCTGGGTGATTATGCAATGCGCTTAGCTTATGGGGCAGGGGATTACTTGATCCATGGGACCAACAAAAACTTTGGTGTCGGACTTCGGGTTAGCTCGGGGTGTATGCGGCTTTTCCCTCGAGATATTAAGTACCTGTTCTCGAAAGCTAAAAAAGGCATGTCGGTTAGAATTATTAATCAACCTGTTCAGTATGCCCGCCAACCAGATGGCACACTATACCTAGAAGTGACCAGACCGCTTAGTCAAAGCGCAGATGATCAAACTGGGATAGTGAACCTGCCTAGTAATCCACAATTAATTAAGTTTATTACGCAAGCTCAGGTGGATAGCCAGAAGGTTTCACAAGTACTAAGAAGACGCTCTGGATATCCAGAGTTAATTAGTCAGTAACCAAGTAGGGTAGGTGTGCTGAACTAATGTAGTTAGTTCAGCACACCGGGAAGGCAACATTACTTGGTGTAAGACTTAGCAATGTGGTCAATACGTTGGTTTGCACGAGCAGCTTCTGATTTAGCTTCTTGAGCTGCCATTTTTGCAGAGTTAACATCGCTTGACAGAGTGCTCTGTTCTGCCTGCAGTGCAGAAACCTGATCAGACAGAGAATCAATTTTATCACTTAAAGCTTTGTTGCTGGTGTTAGAACAACCCGCCAATAACAGAGGAGCAGCCAACGCGCCAGCGATTAATAAAGTCTTTTTCATGTTTTCATCCTTTCGTGAATAAATACTTATCTTGTCGTAATACTATATGCCAACAATGGGTAATCCGCGTACTTATTATGTTCATTTGAACAGCTGCTACAAGCACTTCCTATATAGTATAGGTGTAAATCTCGGATCACCGAAATGTGCTTATATTGTAAATTAAAAGCACTGGCATTGATGATGATGTTTAAAGTCGATAATGTCAATTTTATAGCTGTGAATGCCTTAATTTTCATGAATTAACGCAGGTTTCATCGGTCAATATCAGCAGCTGTTTTGAGATAAAACCACCCATCGATAAATGTGTCGTTATGGATAAAGCCATGCTGATTGCGCAAAACCTATTGAAAGGTCTGTCTAAATCAGTGATGATGATGACTTCAATTCATCCGACTGAGCTACCCTAAAGCATCTTTTTAGGTAAAGGCTCTGCTGTAATCGTTCACCATGAATCAATATCACGCAACAAAGCGAAACAAAGCCGCAGGTTGGCTTATTCTTTTTACCGCTATCTTTTATCTATGCTCTTCATTTCTTCCTCTCGGAGCTCTTTGGGCCGCTGGCTGTGCTTGGGGAGCGGTTATTATGTGCTGGCCCGCTTTAACGCGTTCGTCAAAGCAGCAATCTAGTATCCTATTTGGCTTAGGTGTTTTGTTATTGGGGTGGGGGGCACTGGTTGGTGGCCCGGTTGCATTAAAAGAAGCTGCAACTCGAAACTTACCTTTACTTACGATGTTCGTGGCAGTTTCCTTTTTGTCGTTGACCAATCCGAGTGAAGAAGACAAATCTCAGCCTACGGGTCGGAAAGGATTTTGGTCCACTCTGGGGGCGTGTCATTTGCTTGGAGCGGTGATTAACCTTTCAATCGTTTTTGTAGTCGGGGATAGACTTTCTCGCGGTGGTAAACTGTCTGAGCGTCAGACACAAGTCATTATGCGCGGATTTTGTTCCGGTGCCTATTGGTCACCCTTTTTTGTCGCATCAGGTGTGGCAATGACCTATTCACCTGGCGCGCAGTGGCAACATACGATTATTCCAGGATTGTTAATGGCTGTTGCTATGGCTCTTATTACATTCTGGGAAGTGAGCCTTGGAAAAATTGAAGAATTTAAAGGTTATCCACTAAGAATGGATAGCCTCATTATGCCGATTGTTTTAGCCACAATTGTACTGGTATGCCATCACCTTTTTACGCGAGTGCATATTCTGACGCTTATCAGTATCGTAGCTCCAATTGGGGCGGTCTTTTTCATGAAGGTTCGCCCGCGTATGCAGGCTCTAAGCAGTTATATCAATGGCCGACTATCTAATGTTTCCAGTCAGTTTGCTCTTTTTCTGGCCGCTGGTGTCTTTTCAAGTGGTGTTGGTAGTTTGCTGCAAGCGTATCCATCTATGGTGGCATTTCATGCGAGCTCTTTAACGCCTCTGGTTTTTTTATTGGTAAGCGGCGTGATGATCCTTATCTCGCTTATTGGGGTTCATCCAGTGGTTAGTATTTCACTGATGGCACCATTGTTAGCACCATTAGGTGCCAGCGCTGATCAGTTAGCCTTTTTGTTTCTTTCTGTCTGGGGTACCGGAACCGCTTCTAGCCCGCTTTCAGGCGTTGGATTGGCGATGATTAGCCGCTATCAAGCAACCAGCCGTAGTGTCTTAAAGCTTAACTTCCGTTATATGATTATATTGTGGTTAATCGCCACAGGTGTTGACTGGGTACTATTTTAAATGAATAAAATTAACGTATTGTAAGGCGAGGGAGAAAAGTGAGTGACTCTCTAGCTTAAAAGCCCAAAAGTCATAAGACAAAATAATAAGCCACCTTGAAGCTCAAGGTGGCTCTAATCTATCTTTTATTTGGTGACGCGTAATACTGGTGTTTCAGCAACAGTAACAGGACCAGACATTTTCTGAAGTTCTTTTACTTCATCCATGTTAGAGATTACAACAGGCGTCAAAACTGACTTCGCTTTTTCTTGTAACAGGCTTAAGTCAAACTCGATGATGGTATCACCTTTTTTCACCTGCTGGCCTTCTTCAGCGATTCGTTTGAAACCTTCTCCTTTAAGCTCAACAGTGTCGACCCCAAAGTGGACAAAAAGCTCAATGCCGTTATCTGATTCCAGCGAAAAAGCGTGGTTGGTTTCAAAAATTTTACCGATGGTTCCATCACATGGTGCAACCATTTTGTTTCCTGATGGTTTAATAGCAATCCCATCGCCAACAATTTTTTCGGCAAATACAACATCAGGAACATCTTCAATTGGCACGATTTCCCCTGATAAAGGCGCGACAATTTCATATCCTGCGTTTTCTACACTATCTTCTGAAACTAATTTTTTCAGTTTATCGAACAGCCCCATGCTATAAGCTCCTCAAGTCAATGCGATTTTATCAATGGCGACTAGCAAACCGCTTTCTGTTTAATAAATTCATCCATCAGGCCTGCTACTTCATCTGCTGTTGCTGATGCAAGAGCCTGTTCAGCCAATTGTTTCGCATCTTCAAAATTAATATTGCGGACTAATTTTTTTATGCGAGGGATAGAAATCGCACTCATAGAAAACTCATCAAGCCCCATTCCTAACAACAAAATGGTTGCTCGTTCATCCCCAGCTAACTCACCACACATCCCTGTCCATTTCCCAGCTGAGTGAGAGGCTTCAATAACCTGTTTAATCAGGTTAAGAACCGACGGCGTCAACGGATTGTACATTTGAGAAATGAGTTCATTACCTCGGTCGACAGCTAATGTATACTGAGTTAAATCATTGGTCCCAATACTAAAGAAGTCAACTTCTTTGATCAAATGATGAGCAATCACTGCAGCTGCAGGTGTCTCGATCATGATACCCACTTCAATTGCTTCGTCAAACGATTTGCCTTCACTACGTAGCTCTTCTTTGAGTTTTTCAAGCTCTTCTTTTAGGAAGCGAATCTCTTCGACGGCAATAATCATCGGGAACATAATCCGGATTTTACCGAATGCTGAAGCCCGAAGTAGTGCGCGCAATTGAGTGTGCATAATTTCTGGACGATCAAAAAAGATACGTACAGCACGCCAACCCAAGAACGGATTCATCTCTTTTGGAAGATTCAAATAAGGAAGATCTTTATCACCGCCAATATCCATAGTACGGATAATGATGGGGTGATTTGGCATACTTTCAGCGACATCTTTATATGCTTGGAACTGTTCATCTTCAGTTGGAAGGCTTTCGCGGTCCATGAACAAAAATTCTGTCCGGTATAGACCAATTCCTTCAGCACCGTTGCGCACGGCTCCATCAACATCTTTTAGACTACCGATGTTTGAGCATACTTCAACCTGATGGCCATCTAACGTAAGTGCAGGTAAATCTTTTAATTTAGCAAGCTCTTCTTTTTCGGCTAAGAATTCACTTTGCCGTTGTTTATAGACGTCGAGTTGAGTTTCTGTCGGTTTGACAACAATCTCATTATTGACTGCATCGATAACGATGAGATCACCGTTTTTGACCCGTTTCGTAATATCGTTCGTACCTACAATTGCAGGTAGTTCCAATGAACGGGCCATAATTGACGAATGTGATGTCCGGCCACCTAAATCAGTCACAAAACCTAGAACTTTATCAAGGTTAATCTGTGCTGTTTCTGATGGTGTTAAATCACTTGCGACAATAATGACTTCTTCTTTAATACTGCTAAGCGAAACAATTTCAATGCCTAAGGCATTTTTTATCAAACGAGTGCCAATATCACGGAAATCGGCAGCTCGTTCTCTTAAATATGGATCATCCAGATTGGCCAGCATTTCAGCGTTTTGTTCGATGACTTCGTAAATTGCTCGGTCCGCTGAAGCTAACTCATCCTGGATGAAGGCTTTGATATCTTCTTCCAGTTCTTCGTCTTCAAGCAACATGATATGCCCTTCGAAGATCGCTTCTTTTTCTTCGCCGAAAGTTGCTCCTGCCATGGCCTTGATATCTTCAAGCTGAACAGAAGTTTTTTCTCTGGCATCAAGGAAACGTTTAATTTCCCGATCGACTTCGCTGGATTTTATAGGGTGTTTGTTAATAACGATTTCATCTTCGCTTAACAACAGTGCTTTACCAAATGCGATACCTGGTGAAGCTGGAATTCCTGATATCATAATTTAAACCTTTTTACTGAGTGATAAAGATGGGCAGATGACTATTCTAATTCATCCATCAGAGCAACCAATTTGGTTACGGCATCTTGTTCATCAGTACCTTCAGCACGGATGGTAATTTCAGTTCCTTTGGTCAGTCCTAAAGTTTGTAATTTAAACAAACTTTTAGCACTGGCTGATTTTCCATCACTAATGACACTGATTTTACTTTCAAAGGCTTTTGCTTCTTTAACGAATTGAGCGGCTGGACGAGTGTGCAAGCCATTTTCAGCAGTAATAACAACGCTTTTCTCAAACATAGGTGTACCTCTTTATTTTAACTATTTACTTTATTGTTAGATTTAAATGAGCAATATCTGCTCATTCTGTAATTTAGTTTGTAGTAAAATAACGATCTTTAGTCATGTAAGATTTAATCTATATCAAAATATAGGTCGGTCTCATATGAGCCATTAGTGATTTTGATACTTTGCTCTACCTATTGAACACAATCTGTAACTGACTACGTCATTTATTTATCTTTGTCTCAGTAAAAAGCAACTATTTACTGATGTATTCTTGTGGCTGTAACGGTTGGGCGAAAAGTATAGTGATTATTGAAGCTAATCTCAAACTGTTTAAACCCGGCCATGTGTCAGCCAATGCCCTATGTTAGCACAGCAATCGATGACGCGATAAGTGATTATTCGCAAGCTATGTAAGTGCTAAGTAACAGATGAAAAAAAGCCAGCGTTTAAGCTGGCTTTTTGATCATTTGATACAAAATTACTGAACATTTTCAGATTCAGCAAACATGTTAGCAAATAATGGTGTACTCAAATAACGTTCTGCTGAACTTGGCAGAATTGCGACGATAGTTTTATCGGCAAATTCTGGTAGCTCTGCTAGGCGAGAAGCAGCAACAACAGCAGCCCCTGATGAGATACCAGCTAAGATACCTTCTTCTTCCATCAGGCGGTGAGCCATGGCAAATGCTTCATCATCGCTAACTGTTTCAACACGATCCACCAAATCAAGGTCAAGGTTTTTAGGAATGAAGCCTGCACCAATACCCTGGATTTTGTGTGGTCCTGGTTTGATTTCTTGGCCTGCTTTAGCTTGAGTAATTACTGGAGAGGTCGCAGGTTCTACAGCAACGCTAATGATTTTTTTACCCTGTTTTTTCAGGTAACGAGAAGTCCCGGTTAAAGTACCGCCAGTACCAACACCTGCGATGAATACATCAACTTCACCATCGGTATCTTCCCAAATTTCAGGGCCAGTTGTTTTTTCGTGGATTTCAGGGTTAGCTGGGTTTTCGAACTGTTGCAACATGATATATTTGCTGTCGCTATCAACAATTTCTTGGGCTTTGTCAATTGCGCCTTTCATCCCTTTAGGGCCTTCAGTCAGTACCAGATTAGCACCGAGGGCTTTAAGTAGTTTACGACGTTCAAGGCTCATGCTAGCTGGCATGGTTAATGTGATTGGGTAACCGCGAGAAGCTGCAACAAATGCCAGAGCAATACCAGTATTACCACTGGTTGGTTCAACAATTTCTTTGCCCGGGCCTAACAGACCTTTTTTCTCTGCGTCCCAAACCATATTTGCACCAATCCGGCATTTCACACTGAAACTTGGATTACGTGATTCAACTTTGACCAATACATTCCCTTTAGTCACACGGTTCAGTTTTACCAGTGGTGTGTGGCCAATTGTCAGCGAGTTGTCTTCAAAAATTTTGCTCATATGGTTTTACCCTTATATAAATGTCCGTTCATTTCTCTCTAGGATATAGTTTCAATTATGAAATTGAAGGAAGCTTTAGTTATAATCTTATGTAATTAAGAGATAACCACTTGCTCCAAAATACTATTTACAATGGCTGTTGGTCAATTTTCTCAAATGGCTCGAGGTTAAGCTTGCGGTAATGATCGACCCACAGCGCCGTTGCCCCGCAGATAGCAGCTGGCATCACTACCCAGTTAACCAATGGAATTCCAGTAGCAACCGTTACCAGTGCACCAAAAATCCAGTTTTGAGAACGATGCTGAGAAAGCTGCTTGCGCATGGGCCGAAAGCCAATTTTATGGTTATCAAATGGGTAGTCGATGTATTGAACCGCCATCATCCACGCGCTAAAGACAAACCAAAGAACAGGAATGACACTTTGACCTAGACCGGGAATAAAAAAGGCTAAAGTAAGAATGAGTGCGCGAGGTAGCCAATAACAAAATTTTTGCCATTCTCGGGCAAATACTCTGGGCAAGTCGGTAATCAGCTCTTTGAGTTGCCCATCTGGCAGCGGCTGACCGGTCAGAAGTAGCTCGGTTCGCTCGCTAAGTAAGCCGTTAAAAGGGGCGGCTATCCAGTTGCCGATGGTAGCAAATATAAAAGAGAACACCACAATAATAGCCAGTATCGCTAAAGGCCAGAGTAGCCACTGCAGCCAGTGGAGCCCATTCGGCAACCATTGGGTTAGCTCGCTCATCCACAACTGCAATCTGCCATATAGCCAGTAGAATGCCCCAGCAAATACAATGGTATTTACCAACAGCGGAATAATAACAAACAATCTCAATCCAGGTTGACTAATCAGTCGCCAGCCATAGAGAAAATAATGAGCGCCGCCCACACCAGAACGGGATAAATCCTGCATAATAATACTTTCTGTTAAGTAAAATGGATTATCATATTACAAACCATCAATGGCTTTGGTAAAGTCCATTGCCAATAGCTCACAGTATTAGGGACCGATGCGCTTAAAATCAATTCGATTAGCTGGTTTTAAATCCTTTGTTGAACCAACCAAAATACCGTTTCCCCAGCAACTGACCGGTGTCGTTGGTCCGAATGGCTGTGGAAAATCGAATGTGATCGATGCCGTTCGTTGGGTGTTAGGTGAAAGCTCAGCGCGCAACTTGCGTGGTGATGCGATGACGGATGTCATCTTTAATGGCTCCACTCGCCGGGCTCCAGCTTCAAAAGCATCTGTTGAATTATCCTTTGATAATCAAAGCGGCCGATTGGGTGGTGAATACGGCGCTTATAATGAAGTTGCGGTTCGCCGAGAAGTCACTCGGGATGGTCAAAATCTGTATTTTTTAAACGGTACTCGCTGTCGCAAAAAAGATATTACCGACCTTTTTTTAGGCACCGGATTGGGGCCGCGCAGTTACGCTATCATTGAACAAGGGATGATTAGTCGTTTAATCGAGTCAAAACCTCAAGAGCTGCGTGTCTTTATCGATGAAGCCGCTGGCGTATCGAAATATAAAGAACGGCGCCGAGAAACCGAAAATCGGATTGGCCACACGCAAGAGAACTTACAGCGTTTATCTGATATCGAAGCGGAGCTCACCCAACAAGTCGATAAGTTACGCATTCAGGCGCAAGCGGCACTGCGTTATCGTCAACTGCGAGATAAACAACGTGACTATCGTCGCCAGCAATCGCTTTGCCAGTTGCAGCGATTGGACCGCTCGTTGGATGAAAAATCCCATTCTCAGCAAGAACAAAACCATCAGTTAGAGCTTTTGCAGGCCAAATTAACGGAGCTTGATGACAATGAACTGCTGTTAAACGAACAAAACTATGAACTTGAGCAACAATCGAGTGAACTTCGCGCCAAACAATCGGAGCGTAGCGCGCAGCTGGCTCGATTGGAAGAGCAGCTTAAACATCAAGAGCAAGGTCAAAAAGAGCGTCAGGCCCAAACCGACGACTACCAGAGACAGATTCAAGAGTTAAGTGAAAAACTTATCATTGAGCGGGAAAAACTGCCTGAACAGCAATCCAAAATAGAACAGTTGGAGATGGAGCTGGAGGTGTCAGCTCAGCAGCTCGATCAATTAAGTGAATACGCGCAAAGCGCTGATGAGTCCTATCAACGCGCTAGTGAGCAGCTTCAACAAACGCAGCGCCAAAGCCAGCAAAGCGCGCAGCAAATGACGCAGCGCCAAGAACAACTTCATGGGAGTCAACGATTACTAGAACAGTCTCAGGCCCGTTTAGCTGAGCTTGATGAGCAACTGTCCCAACAACTGGATGAAGAGCCAGATTTAACCGCAATTGAAGCTTGCCAGTTGAGCGCTGAAGAAAATTTTGAACAGCATCAAGCGCAAGTTGCAAGCTTAGAACAGCAACACAATGATGCAGTCGAGCTAAAAGCAAAGTGTGCTCAAAGTGTTCGAAAACTAGAACAGCAACTTTTTGAAAATCAGACTCGGCAAAGCTCGTTAACGCAACTTGTCAATTCGATGGCCGAACATCATTACAATGCAAAACGACCGCTTCGTGAACAGCTCACCATTGAACCCGGTTGGGAGCGCGCTGTAGAAAAGGTGCTCGGCCCTTGGCTTTACGCCGAGACTGACCCTGCTTTGTGTGATGATGCGCTGCTGGCGGTTTGGTCAAAAGAAAGTGAAGAGGCCCTTCGAGATGACTCTCTTTTCGCTAAAGTTAAGGGAGCCCCTGCGGTTTTATTAGATAATGTGCATTGTGCAAAAAGTCTAACGCATGCCCAAGCGCTTCGCGGAGAACTTAAATCCGGTGAGTCGGTTATCACCGCCGATGGTGATTGGTACGGGGTAAATTGGCAAAATCTGTTACAAGATAAGTCCGAGCAATCTGTATTGGTGCAGCAGCGCCATTTGGCCGCATTAGCTAAAGAATCAGTTGAATTAGAGCAGATGCTTGCAAACGCGCAGCAGCGCTTAGAAGATGCTGGTCAAGAAGCCGATAAGCTGCAGGGACGATTAACAAGTCAAAAAGAAAGCCTGCGGCAAAGCCAAGCACAGCTGCAACAAGTCAAGCAACAGTTGGTGCTTGCCCAACAGCAACTTAAACATCAACAAAGCCTTAAAGAAAACTTAACTGCCCAGCGCAGTAAAGTGGCTGAGGTTCATGAACAGGCGCAGTTGCAATGCGAGATGCAAGCGGAGCAGTTAGAGCAACTTCTTGAGTTAAATGAAGAGAATCAACAACGACTGCTTAATGCCGAACAAGCCTCTGAGCAAGCGCGTCTTAAGAAAGAACAATTTGCAGCACAAAGCCAGCAAATAGAACGGCGCGTCTATCAGTTACAGCTTGAGTTACAAAAATGTGTGAGTGAGCATCAGCAGTTGAATCGTTGGTTAGAAGAGCGAGAGCAACAGCTCGCGCAATGGCAACAACAACTGACTAAACTGCAAGAGCGCGCTGAACAGCAAATCGATACAACGCAACTGCGTGCCCAAGCTGAAAAGTTGCGTCAAGAGCAGCTGCAAGCGCAACAAGCGCATGAGCAGTTAGAACATCAAAGAGCACGGCTGCGCGAGCAAATCAGCGCGATTAATATTGAGCGTAAAAGCCAAGAGCAACATAAGAGTCTATTGCAAGAAGCCCATCAGAATCAGCAATTAGCCCATCAAGAGTTATTAACGCGGCGGCGCATTTTGCTTGAACAACTCGCAGAAGATGGCGTTGAGCTTAATGCCCAAGCTTTAGATCAGGTCGATATGAATATTGATTATGCCAGTGAGCTTGAGAAAATCGACAAACAGATTAAACGCCTAGGAGGGGTTAATCTTGCAGCTGAACAAGAATATGATGAACAACAGCAGCGTTTAAGTGAGCTGAGTGCGCAAATTAACGATTTGCGCCAGGCCCTTGAAATGTTAGAGAATGCTATCGCAAAAATAGATCGACAAACCCGATCAAAATTTCGTGAAACTTTTGATAAAGTAAATGCTGATTTACAACACCTGTTTCCGCAGGTCTTTGGTGGTGGTACGGCGTGGCTGGAATTAACAGAAGATGACTTGTTAGCCACAGGGGTGACGATTATGGCTCGCCCGCCAGGAAAACGGAATTCGACCATTAGTCTTCTTTCCGGTGGCGAAAAGGCGCTAACAGCACTATCGTTAGTTTTTGCTATTTTTAGGCTTAACCCGGCACCATTTTGTATGCTTGATGAAGTAGATGCGCCGTTAGATGAAGTTAATGTAGGACGTTTTGCCGATTTGATCGCGAGAATGTCTGAAACGGTGCAGTTTATCTTTATCAGTCATAACCGAGTTACTATGGAAAAAGCGGATCAGTTAGCAGGGGTCACCATGCACGAGCCTGGTGTGTCTCGATTAGTTGCGGTTGATATAGCCCAGGCAGTCGCACTGGCACAATAAGAGCAGAGAATACATATGCAACAATTGCGCATTGTTTTAATTATTATCGGTATTATCGCCATCGTAGGATTGCTAGCGCATGGTTTTTTGAGCAATCGGCGAAATCGGCCCGAGCGGCTGTTGAATAAAAAAGTCAAATCACGCCCTAAAAAAGCGCGTTCCAGTAAAAAAAGTATCGATGATGAACTGTTGGAGGATGCTCTTGAGGATAGTCATGCAACCGACTCACAAGGATTTGATGATCTTGGGATAAGTGAAGTTCGCGTCGTTCACAGCAGTGAACCGCACGGCGATTCAAACCAGCGGGTTGAACCACAATTGCATTTTGATGAGTCAAGTGATGAGCTTGCTGAGCAGAACTTTTCAGAAGAAGAACCAGAAGTTGTTGCATCAGCTCAGCCTGAGAAGGCGCCGCTTCAGCAAGAAGCTCAGCCACAACCTGCACAAACAACGACTCAAGAAGAGCCTCAAGCGAGAGCTAAGAGCGAGCCTGCAGGCCCTGATGATGTTTATATTCTCAACGTTGTTGCCCCTAATGGCCAAACCTTTGATGGTCACAAGTTGCTTGAATGCTTAACAGGGCTTGGCCTTAAATTTGGTGAGATGAATATATTTCATCGTCATCAGCAGGCTAATGGTCAGGGACCGGTGTTGTTTAGTGTTGCCAATATTGTTAAACCCGGGACATTTGACCCTGAGCATATGGATGAGTTTACAACTCACGGCGTCTCATTATTTATGACGGTGCCGTGTCCAGGAGAGCCTTCACGTAACTTCAATGTGATGTATAACGCGGCAGAGCGAATTGTTCGTGATATGGACGCAATTTTGCTCGATGGCCATCGCAATCCGTTTACTGCGCAAACACTACAACATTATCAGCAGCGAATTCGTGAATATGAGCGCCAGCAGCTGTTGCAATCTAATCAGTAAGTAAATGTTCATCAATTAATTGTTCGACAAGCCTCTTTATGGAGGCTTTTTATTTCGGAAAAAGAGAGTTATGCCAGCAATTGAGCAGCAACTAGAGCAACTGCGCGAGCAGTTAAACGATTATGCCTACCAGTATTATGTACTGGATGACCCAAGTGTGCCTGACAGCGAATATGACCGATTATTTAAGCAGCTTCAGGCATTAGAAAAAGAACATCCAGAGTTGATTACGGCTGATTCTCCAACTCAGAAAGTGGGGGGTCGAGCACTGAGTGAATTTGCCCAGGTTCGCCATGAAATTCCGATGCTCTCGCTTGACAATGTCTTTGATGATGAATCGCTTCAGGCATTTATTCTAAGAGTTTGTGAGCGCCTTGGTCAGTATGACATAGAGTTTTGCGCCGAACCCAAACTAGATGGACTGGCGGTCAGTATTCTCTATGAACAAGGCTTATTAGTGCGAGCGGCTACTCGCGGTGATGGTCAAACCGGGGAAGATATTACTGAAAACGTTAAGACGATTCGTAATGTACCGCTGAAATTACGTGGCGATTATCCAGCGCGCATTGAGATCCGTGGTGAAGTCGTTATGCCTCATAAAGGGTTTGAAAAGCTCAATGAAACGCGGCTTAAAACCCAGCAAAAACCATTTGCCAATCCGCGCAATGCAGCAGCTGGCAGTTTACGCCAGTTGGACTCGCGAATTACTGCCCAGCGCCCATTAACATTTTATGCCTACGCTATTGGGGTTTGTGAAGGCGCTTTGCCAAATACTCATTTTGACCGCTTGATGCAGCTGCGTCAGTGGGGAATGTCCGTTAGCCAAGAAGTGAAATTGGTTAAAGGTGACCAAGGTTGTTTGGACTTTTATCACGATATTGGTAAGCGGCGTGATTCGCTCGATTACGATATTGATGGGGTGGTTTATAAAGTCAACGCCATTGCATCTCAAGAGCAACTAGGTTTTGTTGCCAGAGCACCGCGTTGGGCAATTGCTCATAAATTTCCAGCTCAGGAACAGCTCACTATTCTCAAAGATGTCGAGTTTCAAGTTGGGCGCACTGGGGCAATTACCCCTGTTGCACGCCTAGAACCCGTTGCGGTTGGCGGGGTGATGGTGAGTAATGCCACATTGCATAACGCTGATGAAATTGACCGTTTGGGCGTTAAAATTGGCGATACAGTGACCGTGCGAAGGGCTGGCGATGTGATCCCGCAGATAACCGGCGTGGTGTTAGACCGGCGCCCTGAAGATGCAACAGCCGTGGTATTTCCGACGCATTGCCCGGTATGTGGCTCTGATGTTGAACGTATTGACGGCGAAGCCGTTGCTCGCTGTGCTGGTGGGCTAAGCTGTGCTGCTCAACGTAAAGAGGCGCTTAGCCATTATGTGTCGCGCAAAGCGATGGATATTGATGGGCTAGGTGTGAAGCTTATTGATCAGTTAGTTGAGAATAACTTGATTCATACACCCGCTGATCTTTATCAGCTGCGAGAAAAGGCTGTAGAACTGCTGAATCTTGAACGCATGGGCGAGCGCTCACTAGAAAAACTGCTTGATGCGATTGATAAATCACGTGAGACAGTCTTCAATCGGTTTTTATATTCGTTGGGCATTCGTGAAGTTGGTGAATCTACAGCGCTTAACTTGGCTCAGCATTTTGGCGACCTTGATTCGCTGATGCAGGCAAACGTTGAGCAATTGCAGAAGGTATCGGATGTTGGTGAAGTCGTCGCGAAGCATGTTTACTACTTCTTTCGCCAAGAAGAAAACTTAAAAGTTGTAAATGCGCTGCGCGAAGAGCTAAGTTGGCCTGATATGAGCGTTAAGGACGAACAGCAACTGCCTTTAGCTGGTCAGACTTTCGTCCTCACCGGGACATTGAATCAGTTTAATCGCTCTGATGCGAAAGCGCGTTTGCAGGCGCTTGGCGCTAAAGTCGCGGGAAGTGTTTCGAAAAACACTGACGTCGTTGTTGCCGGTGAAGCCGCAGGGTCCAAACTTGCAAAAGCCGAACAGCTTGGCATTACTGTGTATGATGAAAATCAACTCGTCGATTTATTTGCTCAATACGAATCTTAATCTCTCATTGTCTATGAGGTATTTGCTTGGCGAATACCTCATTTATTCTCTGCTTAAATCCTATAAAAAACCTAGCTAATAAATAAATTTTTAGTATTTAATATAATTAACTTATTTTTATCATACGTTTTATTTTGGTTAATAATGTTAATATGAAAAATTATTATTTTAAGGATAGATAAAAAGAATAGTTGCTTAAATAATTAAGCAAGGACAACTAAATTTATTTAAGGTGGGTTATTAACTCTAAATATTTAAACATATTTTATTGATAAGTCAATTTTATTTATTTTAAATGGAATATCTTTTTGATTATTATCAATCTCGCTCCTTAATAATAGGATTAGATCTATTAAAAATTAAATAAAAATAGATGTAAGGAGCATGAGTAGTATGGGAATTAGTCAACTCGCTTTTAAAGCCTTAACGCCAGTATTAACATCTGTTGTTAATCACTGCGATGAAAAAGCTTTGGAAAAGTTATTTCGCCTTGGTGCCCATTTCACGACAACCAGTAAAGACGGGATGCTCAATTTAGCACAAATGTGTCATAACCATGACCCAATGGTTTCCGGTTGGCTTAGTGCGTTAAAAGCGATGAACAGTATCAGTCGTAAAAAAATCCTGCAAAACTTAGTGTTTAATCATGTGGTTCAAGGGGTGACACTGCGAGAAGAACGTGGTGAAGAATATGGCACGCGCATTCCTTTTTTGGTGCTTATTTCGCCGACTTATCAGTGTAACCTTAAATGTAAGGGCTGCTATTCGGCATTGTATGGCGACAAGTACCATTTTAGTGAAGATGAAATGATGGACTTGCTTCAGCAATTTTATGATCTCGGCGTCAGGTTTTTCACTTTCACAGGTGGGGAACCGTTAGTATACAAACCGATTATGAAAATCTTTGAGCATTTTAGTGACTGTTATTTCATGATTTTCACCAATGGCACCATGCTTAGTGAAAGCCGCGTTAAAAAACTCGCTAAATTGGGCAACGTTGCTGTAACCATTTCAGTTGAAGGATTTCAAGATATGACTGATTGGCGCCGCGGTGAAGGAACCTATGAAAAAATTGTAAGTGCTTACAAACTCCTTAACCAATATGGCGTCTTATGTGGTGCCTCGATTATGGCAACACGAACGAACCATGAACAGATTAATGGTAAGCCATTCTGGGATTATCTGATTGATGAATTGGGGGCAAAATACGCTTGGGTCTTTCAGTATATGCCAATTGGCCGTGATGCAACATTTGATCTGGTGCCAACTGCTAAACAGCGCTACGAACGATTCCAATTTTTAGAAGCGTTGCGTCGCTCTGGTCGTTTGGCATTTTTGGCCGATTTTTGGAACCATGGCTTCTTGGTCAATGGGTGTATGTCTGGCGGTGCTAACTATCTGCATATTAACGCAAAAGGTGGTGCCGAACCTTGTGTCTTCCAGCAATATGCGGTTGATAATGTGCGCGAGAAATCGATTGTCGAAATTTTGAAAAGCCCATTTTTTGAAGGATATAAACGGCAAATCCCATTTAATGATAATTTAATGCAGCCGTGTCCTATTATCGATAATCCTAATAAATTTCGTGATCATATTCGCCAATGTGGTGCGCAGCCGCAACATGAAGGTTCCGATAGTTACTTTAAATTTTCATCGCAGCTAGATAATCTAGCAAAAGAGTGGCAAAAATATGCGATTAAAATTTGGGATGAACAAGGAATCGGTCATGAATATCATGCCGAACATAATGAATATATTCCACCGCAAAATAAAAGTGCAATCCAAACAGAACAAACTGAAACACAATCACTGATTGAGCAGTAACAAATATAGCTTTGTTCAGCACCTAATTGATTTTAGAAATGCGAGGTTTAATTTTCTAACAGATTAACTTTAATGAAAGCTTAAAATGAAGTGCCTATTTGGAATCCGACACTTCATTTTTAAATTAAACTTTAGAGTTGATGGCGGCTAACCCAATATCCACTTAAAGCTAATAAGAGCATAATTACGATATAGCCTAACTGCACACTTAACCAACTTCCACTGAGTTGATGTGTCCAGCCCGCTAAGGTTGGGCCAAAGCAGGCAACTAAATAGCCAAACGTTTGCGCCATAGCTGAAAGTTGAGCCGCTTCTTGGCTATCGTGAGAACAAACACTCATAAAGGTCAGAGCAATAATAAATACGCCCCCTGATAAATAGCCTATCATTGCGCACCATAATAAGGCCCATTGTGGATAGAAAATTAATCCGCCAATGGCAACGATTTGTAATAGCGAATGGCTAACAGCGAGGCTTTTTAGCGAATAACGTTTAAGCATAATTGCCATGGTTAGTCCAACTAAAGCACTAACTAGCTGCATGATGCCATCAAGAAATCCTGCTTGTGAATGGCTATAGCCGCTGGCATGGAGCATCGCCGGCAGCCAGTTGACAATGATGTAAAAGCTCAGAGAGTTGAGCGCCATGTAGATGGTGACCGCCCAAGCGAGTTTCGAGCGCCAAAGTTTAGATGGACTTCGTTTGGTTACCTTAACCGGTTGCTGCGGAGTTGGTGCTGGCAACCATGCAAGCAATGCAATAATGGCCACGATAGCAGGGCTAAGCAGCGCAATTTGCCAATTTCCCCATTGCTCTAAAGGCACCGCTAGTGCGGTAAATATTGACCCCGTGATTCCCATCATCATCGCGTAAAGGGCCGTAATTGTTCCTAATTGATTGCGATTAAAGTTTTCTTTCACCCAACTTGGTAGCAGTACGTTGGCAATAGCAATCCCGATAGCACAAACCAGTGTCCCAATATACAGGCAGCTTAGTGAGCCGCTAATACGAATCAGCAGGCCAAAAATAATCGCCAGCAGTGCCCAACTTAGTGCATTTTTTAAACCTATTTTATCTGCTAGTTTGGCGGCAAACGGTGAAAATAGTGCAAATATCAGTAACGGAATAGATGCAACCAAGCCGATAGAAGCGCTTGAAACATTTAAAACTTTAGCTAAGTGGCTGTACAACGGACCTATGGCCGTAATGGGTGTTCTCAAGTTAGCTGCGAGCAACAGCAGCGTTAATAGTGGGTACGAAAAACGCATAAAAACCTTCTGAAAAACTGCTTAGGAGCCCATTATATGCGAGTTATTGAATGACAGTATTTTGATATAATGACAAAAAATAACGGAAAATAGACATCATGATTGAAGATCCATTTAATGTGGATGATTTTGCTCTGCCCGTGGTTGGCTTGGAATTAACCACAAGCGACAGCGCCAGTCAATCGCAGCTGCATACGCATAAAAAAGGGCAGTTGATTGTGATGTTATCTGGAACGCTCACCACATCTGCTTATGATGGGCTCTGGCTGGTGCCCAAAGCGCATGGGCTTTGGATCCCAGCCGAGGTTCCGCACTACAATATTTTAGGAGCCCATAGTCGCGCTGGGTTACTGTTTATTGAGCCTGCAAATTGGCTCGGGGACAAAGTCTGTGTTATCGCTTTTAATCAACTGCTTAGTGCTATGTGTGAGCATTTTACATCCCGTATGCCGCAGTCATTGACCGAGGCTGATTCAAGGCTGGCTAACGTCTTTTTAGAGCAATTGCAATTTGCCCCGCGTCATCGAGAATTTCATTTAGCACTGAAATCAGAACGATTGCGGCCCTTGCTGACGGTATTAAGTAGCGAGCCAGCACAATTTCGTACATTGAGTGCCTGTGCTAGCTATGTGGCGATGAGTGAGCGGACTTTGAGTCGGCTTATCTATAAAGATACGGGCATGAGCTTTGGTCAATGGCGGCGGCAATGGTCTGGACTGCTGGCATTGCAGGCGTTGTCTAAAGGAGAAAAAGTGTACGCGATTGCCCATTGGCTCGGTTATGAATCTGTTAGTGCCTTTATTGAAATGTTTAAGAGTTTATTTGCTAAAACACCGCGCGAGTTTTTTACTAAACACCCATAAAAAGCGGTGCTGTAACGCTAATGTAGCACCGCTTGATTTGAGGTTTAAAAGCGCTATTTAGTTAAAATTTATTGGTAAAACCTTGTTTTATCAATGTCGGTGCAACATCCGGATAGTAGACTCTGGCGTAATATCCAGAGATTGAATGGCTCCAATCTTCACCATCACTTCGACCAATCGTTTGCCAATGATCTCTAAGCGTTTGGTTATATTGCTGAATATTTTCGTTTAAGTTTTCGCTCTGATAGTGCTCTTCATGACGGAATGTTGCCATAGGTAGCCGTGGTTTTATATGGGCTGGTTTATCAACATAACCTAAGGATAAACCAGCGATTGCAAATGTATTTTCTGGCAGTTGTAACTCATCAATCACCTCTTGTGGATGAAGGCGAATACCACCAATGGGCACGCCACCTAAACCTTGTGAGTGAGCAGCGACTAATGCGCTAGTTAGCGCGATACCAACATCTGTTGAGCCAGAGATAATGCTTTCAATACTTTGCTGCGCTTTTTGCTCTTGATTGACCATTTGCATGCCCAGTTTGGTTTTATTCATATCAAAAACAAATACTAAAAATACAGGTGCTTGGGCTATCCAAGGTTGACCACCACAAAGCTTCGACAAGCGTTGCCGGCGCTCTTGGTCTTGCACCACAATCACTGATACCTGTTGGGAATTAATTGAAGTGGGGGCGTGATAGGCGGCTTTAACCACATTATCTAATAACTCATTGCTGATTGGTTTACTTAAAAAACTGCGATCGCTTTTATGGTTAAATAAAGTTGTGAGTACATCATTCATAAATCTCTCCTATCCGGCCGGAGCCTTTCTTTATACGGTTACTTCTGACTGTGAACTTTAACGAGTTTGCCTAAAAGTTTAAATGTATTTAGCAAATAAAATGGCTAACTAGCGATTAAGCTGTCCTGTTGGTTAAAAGAGTGACTTACTCACCGAGCAAAAAATAAAAGCGCTTAAATATTGGTTCAATGTGCAGTGCAGTTGCTATGTTGTGTAGTAGCTGTTTTTTTTGCACTCCAGCAAAAGCGGTGTTTGGCAATGAAATTGGACGTTTTAACCATCAAACTATGGGTCAATATTCTGGCGTATCAGCTCTGCTGGTGGCTGTTAGTTTGTTTGGGTGTCAGTGCGCTCTCAGTTGTTACTGTGATATTAACGGTTGGATTTTATCTTGTCACCGAATCAGGACGATGGGCTAAGTGGGCAATGCTGTTGGTTGTCACTCTTACTGGTATTGGTTGTGATAGCGCTTTAGCCTATTTGGGAATTTATGGCTCTCACTGGCAAGAGCAGGGCATTGCTCTTTGGTTATATTTGCTTTGGCCGGTGTTTGCAACGCTGCTAAATGTTTCATTGAAATGGTTTCAAAACCATCTGGTGATAGCCTCTATCTGTGGGGCGATTGGCGGACCTTCAAGCTACTGGGCCGGCGCAAAACTTGCCAATATCGCGCAGTTATCTTTATCAACGCTGCTCATTTTAGCGCTGGTTTGGCTTGTTTTAACGCCGATTCTTTTATCTTTATGCCGATTTCTTTTTCGTTTTGAAACAGTTGCGAACAAAGAGGGAGGTGAACAATGTTAATAACGTTGCTGTTAGTTGCTGCAATGGCAGCAGGTTCCAATAGTTGCACAGCGCCTATCCAACAAAAGCCATTGGGTGAATATACTTTTAGTAAATGGTGGTTTGATATTTACCATGCGCGTTTATATCAAAGTGATGGGGCAAAAGCTGCAGTAACAGCGCAGCAGGGAACCGTTTTGCAACTGACTTATTTACGGGATATCAGCCATCAGAATCTGGTGAAACATACGCGTGAGCAATGGCAAGAGATGAAACTTGCACCCTCTTTACCGGTTGAACAATGGTTACAGAGCCTTGATTCAATCTGGCCGGATGTACAAAAAGGCGACTGTATCGCATTTAAAGTGACCCAAGATGGCTCCGGTCGTTTTTACCTGGGAGAGCGTTATTTAGGTGAGATAGCCGACCCACAATTTGCCAAAGCATTTTTGGCTATCTGGCTTGGCGCAAATAGCCAGTATCCCGAACAGCGAGCTAATTTATTAGGAGAATAACTGATGAGAGTAATTCTAATCGTTATATTCAGCACTTTGTTAGTCTCTTGCAGCACGAATATTGAAGAGTATCAAGGCAGTAAACCCGATTTTGCGTTTCGCTCTTTTTTCTCAGGCAAACTTAAAGCATGGGGAATGGTGACTGATTACTCAAATAAATTAACGCGGCGTTTTACAACCGATATCATTGCTAGTTGGGATAAAGATACACTGACTTTGGATGAAACATTTCATTATTTAGATGGCAAACAACAAAAACGCATCTGGAGTATTGAGCTTAATGGCAACGAAATTTCTGGTCGAGCAGGGGATGTAAAAGGGCAGGCAAAAGGCTCAATTGCAGGTTCTGTCGTCAACTGGCACTACCTGTTAAACGTTCCAATCAATAACAAACAGTGGACATTTAAAGTCGATGACTGGTTATACCGCATTGATGATGACGTTGTGATCAATACCAGTACGTTGTACAAGTTTGGTTTGCCAGTTGGACACGTAACGTTAATGTTGAAAAAGCAAAAAGATTAGAAAAACCGGAAGGATAAAAAATATGGTGGTCGTTGCTGGGCTTGAACCAGCGACCCTCGCCTTGTAAGGGCGATGCTCTCCCAACTGAGCTAAACGACCATCATGGTGGTTGCTACTGGGCTTGAACCAGTGACCCTCGCCTTGTAAGGGCGATGCTCTCCCAACTGAGCTAAGCAACCAAATTGTGGTGGTCGTTGCTGGGCTTGAACCAGCGACCCTCGCCTTGTAAGGGCGATGCTCTCCCAACTGAGCTAAACGACCACGATGGTGGTTGCTACTGGGCTTGAACCAGTGACCCTCGCCTTGTAAGGGCGATGCTCTCCCAACTGAGCTAAGCAACCACTTGTGGAGGCGTATTATAGGGAGCCTCGCCGAGCTGTCAACGCAAATTTTAAGAAAATCCGTGTGGTTGCTGGTTTTCTCATCAAAAATGCAGGCTTAGCGGTTTTGTTGTTCTATATGTGGGCTGATTTGAGTATTTTTTCACCATCTATTAACAGAGCAATAAATACCGCTAGAGAATGAAATGTATTTTTTCTTAAGTTATGAATAAATCATCCCATCAAATTTACCCGCAAAGATAAACACAATCGCCATGCTATGGTAAGATTGCCGCCAACTTATTATTGTTGTAACTGACTGGAAAGAGAGATTTCATGACTGTTCGAACTCGAGTTGCCCCATCACCAACTGGTGATCCACATGTGGGCACTGCTTATATTGCACTGTTCAACTATGCGTTTGCTAAATCGCAAGGTGGTGAGTTTATTTTGCGTATCGAAGATACCGACCGCACTCGCAGTACTCGAGAGTCAGAGGACGCTATCTTAGAAAGCTTAAAATGGACCGGTTTGTCATGGGATGAAGGCCCAGATATTGGCGGCCCAGCAGGCCCTTATCGACAAAGTGATCGCATCGATATTTATCAGAAATATGCGCAACAGTTGGTTGATGAAGGTAAAGCGTTTTATTGCTTTGCAACATCTGATGAGCTTGCCCAGATGCGTGCTGAACAACTTGAAGCTGGTATCCAGCCTCATTATGACGGTCGCGGTTTAAAATTAACTGAATCTGAAATTAAAGCGCATCTTGATGCTGGCGACCCGTATGTGATCCGGATGAAAATCCCTGAATCAGGTAGTTTTAAGTTTAATGATTACCTGCGCGGTGAAGTCGAAATTCCGTGGGAACAGGTCGATATGCAAGTGTTGCTTAAAGCAGACGGCTATCCGACTTATTTTCTGGCGAATGTGGTCGATGACCATTTGATGAGCATCACCCATATTTTCCGTGGTGAAGAGTGGCTAAGCTCAGCTCCAAAACTGATTAAACTCTATGAAGATTTTGGTTGGCAGGCGCCACAGCTTGGCCATATGCCACTGCTGCGTAACCCGGATAAATCTAAACTGAGTAAACGTAAAAACCCAACCAGTATTCTGTATTATCAGAAAATGGGCTTTTTGCCTCAGGCGCTTTTGAACTATCTAGGGCGGATGGGATGGTCTATGCCTGATGGTCGGGAAAAATTCTCGCTTGATGAAATGGTCGAAAATTTCGACATGAAACGAGTCTCTTTAGGCGGACCCGTCTTTGATGTCGATAAACTAAAATGGCTCAATGGCTTGTGGATCCGTGAAGAACTCGATGACGACCAGCTAGCCGATGAACTGCACAAATGGGCTTATAATCGTGAAACACTGATGAAAATCATTCCTCAGGTGAAAACTCGTATGGAAGTTTTCAGTGATTTAGCTCCAATTGCCGCTCATTTTGTCAGTGGTATCCCAGAATATGACCCTGTATTGCTGGTCAATAAACTCACTGAAGAGCAGTTTCGTGAAGGAATGCAGTTCTTTATTTGGGAATTAGAAGCGCTGCACGATTGGGATAAAGATAAGATCTTTTTGATTGCCAAAGCAATTGCCGATCACCTTGAAGTGAAAGTAAAAGATTTCTTAGAGCCAGTTTTTGTCGCGATTACTGGTAAAACCAGCTCTACATCTGTTGTGGATGCAATGGAAATCCTCGGGCCGGATATGTCTCGCGCTCGACTGCGTGTTGCGTTGCTAAGTGTGGGGGTTAGCAAAAAAGTTGCTAAAAAACTCGAGAAAGCCTTTAAAGCCTATAAAGCAGCTTAAACTTGATGGGTAGTAAAACGGGAGCTTATGCTCCCGTTTTTGTATCTATCGTATTTGATAACTAACCAGTCATTTCATTTTAGATAGCCAAGGGTATAATTTTTAAAAGTTTTTATTGAAGTTGATAATCGGCAGAACCGGGAGTGCACCATTGGCTGCGTAGTTTACTAAGCCTATTTGTAACCCTTGTAGATTTTGTGTGGCATTCACCAGTCCCAGCTGAAAATAGGTTTTTGCTGAGTAATTAACCAGTCCTAAATCAACACTTGATTGCTCGGTACTGATGTTGACCAAACCCAGGTTGGCCCCTTTTAACGAGTGAGTGACGTTTAATAGGCCAATGTTAACCCCTTGGTCATCACCTTCATGCCAGTTGGCTAAGTTCAGTGCAACACCACGAAAATGTTGACGAATATGGCCAATTCCTAAAAAAGGTGAGAACTGAACGCCATAAAAATTGTCTACTTGTGATAGGGATAATAAAGGGACGTCTATGCCGCTGACATTGTGTGTGTATCCATAAAGAATGGATAGTCTGGCACCTTTGAGCGTTTCTGCTTGGGGAAACTGTTTTCCCGCGAAGTTAAATTGCGCATGTGTTGCGCCAATCGCTGAAAAACTCAACAAAAGGCTCAGCAATAGAGTGAAGCGGGTGATGGCTGACTTTTGCAAGATAGAATTTCCTTAAATGGCTACGAATTTGTTAAAATAAGTTATCAAGTCACGATTACGGTAACTACTTGGGAAAATCGATATTGCATTGGTTTTTTCCGGTACTGGCCAAGTAGCGCTAAAGTTTGTACAATCCGGCGCTTTTTTATTTAAAGGATCGCAACGTTCATGAGTGAGCAAAAAACAAATCTGCTGAATCTCAATCGCCAGGCTATGCGGGATTTCTTCGCCGAGATGGGGGAGAAACCGTTTCGAGCGGATCAAGTGATGAAATGGATTTATCATTTTGGCGTTAGCGATTTCGAACAGATGACCAACGTTAATAAGGTCTTACGAGCCAAGTTGGTTGAATGTGCCGAAATCAAGGCACCTGAAATATCTAAAGAACAGCGCTCATCTGATGGCACCATCAAATGGGCGATGTTAGTTCATGGTCAAGAAATTGAAACGGTTTATATCCCAGAGCACGATAGGGCGACTCTTTGTGTCTCTTCTCAGGTGGGATGCGCACTCGATTGCAAATTTTGCTCAACCGCGCAGCAGGGTTTTAACCGTAACTTAAGTGTTAGCGATATTATTGGTCAGGTGTGGCGAGCAGCCCAAGTTATCGGATTTAGCAAACAAACCGGTAAACGGCCGATTACCAATGTCGTTATGATGGGAATGGGCGAGCCGCTGCTTAATTTAAATAACGTCATTCCGGCGATGGAATTGATGATGGACGATTTGGCCTTCGGGTTAAGTAAACGACGCGTCACCATCAGTACTTCAGGCGTTGTCCCTGCGCTGGATATGCTGGGCGATCGAATCGATGTCGCTTTGGCCATTTCGCTGCACGCGCCAAATGATAAGTTGCGCAGTGAAATCATGCCGATTAACGATAAATACAATATCAGCGAGTTTCTCGGTGCGGTAAAACGCTACATGACCAAATCGAATGCAAATCAGGGCAAAGTCACAGTTGAGTATGTATTGCTTAACAAAGTGAACGATGAGATGGATCACGCCCACGAGCTCGCGGCACTTTTAAAAGATACACCCTGTAAGATTAACTTGATCCCGTTTAATCCGTATCCTGAATCACCTTATGGTAAACCGTCTAATAGCCGTATCGACAGATTCAGCAAAGTGTTGACATCCTACGGTATTACCGTTGTGGTGCGCAGAACTCGCGGTGATGATATTGATGCTGCGTGTGGTCAGTTAGCCGGTGATGTGATCGATAGAACAAAACGCACCATTAAACGTCGTCAGCAAGGCAAACCTATTTCGGTTTCAGTTCAGCAATAGCATTGCGTAACAGGATCTTATCTATGCGATTTAAGCTGGTTTTAATGATTTTTCTTCCTTGGCTGCTAAGTGGCTGTGTCACTCAGACACTGGTTGATGGGGTGCCTGTTGAGCAAAATCAGAACCAGCATAAAAGTAAAGTGCAGGCTGCTCGTTCTCGTCTGGCTTTGGCCATAAATTATCTGCGCTCTGGCAATAGTGATTTGGCTAAGCATAATATTATGCTTGCCCAACAAGATGACCCGAATCTGATTGATGTTGATTTAACTTGGGGCTATTTTTATTCGCAAGTCGGTCAGGTAAATAAAGCAATTACAGCGTATCAACATGCCTTGAACAAAGACCCCAAAAATGGCGATGCATTGAATAATTTAGGGGTGATTCGCTGTCATCAGGGCAATTATCAAAAAGCACAGCAATTGTTTGAAAAAGCCTTAGATGGGCCGGGTTACACCGCAATTGATAGTACGAATGAAAATGCTGGCTTGTGCGCCTATCGTGCAGGCGAGTATGATAAAGCGAAATCTTATTTTATAGCGGCACTTGCCTATAATGCCGAACGACCGCAATCGTTGTTGGGGCTAGCGAATGTGTTGATTGAGCAGCATCAGTATGCAGATGCTCGATCGTACTTGAAACGTTATAGCAAGATTGCATCGGCTTCACCGCAGAGTCTGTTAGCGTGGATTAAAGTTTCACGCGGTGAGGGTAACTTAACGCAGCAGGTGCTTTGGGGAAAAGAATTGATTACACAGTTCCCTGATGCGCCTCAAACTAAAAAATACTTAGCCAATGACTACTGAACCTACAAATGGCCACGATGAAGGCTTTTCACCAGAAAGTTCCAATCAGCCTTCTGCTGGACAAAAATTGCAGGCAGCTCGCGAAGCTGCTGG
The DNA here is from genome assembly GCF_046054195.1 of Celerinatantimonas sediminis. Taxonomy (NCBI): domain Bacteria; kingdom Pseudomonadati; phylum Pseudomonadota; class Gammaproteobacteria; family Celerinatantimonadaceae; genus Celerinatantimonas; species Celerinatantimonas sediminis. Next base: position 185,042 of record NZ_JBEQCS010000002.1, on the reverse strand, counting down.
TCTGTCGATTCAAGATGTCGCAACGCGTTTAAATTTGCGTCGGCAAGTTATTGTAGATATTGAAAACGACGATGCTCAGTCAAGTTTATCGATAACTTATCGTAAAGGGTATATTCGCAGTTATGCCAAGCTGGTAAATGTCCCTGAAAGTGAAGTACTGGATACGACCTATCACCATCAAGATGCGGTTAAACCTCTTAAAATTGACAATTTTGCTCAACCTATTCTTGATGAGCGCCGCCGCGATGGCAAATTAAAATGGCTCACTATTTTAATTATCATTGTGGTGTTGGCGTCTTTAGGGGCCTGGTGGTGGCAAAATCATTCGCTCAAAGATATTTTGCCTTCATCGATGAGCCAGTCTGGTTCGGTAAATATCAGTAACATATTGCCTGATGACGATAAAAGTGCGGCCCCTGCTAATGCTGATGATAAAGGCAGTACTGACACAAAAAAGCCAGCCAATGATGCTCAAGCTTTGCCAAGTGCCGCAATGCCTAGTCCGCCAGCGAATGCAGCGGCTAAAGCACAACAAGTTGCAGCAGAACTTGATAAGCCTGGTAGTGAGCAAACGCCAACAAGCAGTGAGCATCCGTCCTCAGAAACAGCATTAACCAGCTCGGTTGCTAGCAATGCTAATCCTCAACCATCTGAATCTGAAAATGCGGCTGGCGATAATAGTGATAGTCATACGCTTAGCGATACTGCACCGGCTAGTTCTGAGCCGAGCCAAGCTATTCCTGCGCATCAATTGGAGCTTAGCTTTAGCAAAGCGTGTTGGATTCAGGTAAAAGATGCAGCGGGCAACCGTTTAGCTGTTGGTGTCAAACAACCCGGTCAGGTTTTGCAATTAAATGGGCAGCCGCCTTATAAACTGATTCTGGGCGTTCCAGATGGTGTTTCAATTAAATATGGTGGAAAAGAGTTAGCATTTAATAATAACAGTGCCAACGGCAGAACTGCCCATATAAGTGTTCCAAATTAATTAGAGGTTGATATGAGTGGTGGTAAGCCGATTAAACGGCGTGTGTCTAAGCAGATCCACGTTGGATCTGTTGCTGTAGGTGGTGATGCGCCAATTTCGGTGCAGTCTATGACAAATACTCGTACGACTGATGTTGAAGCGACAGTTGCACAGATTCAACGTATTGAACAAGCGGGTGCTGATATTGTGCGGGTTTCAGTTCCCACAATGGACGCCGCTGAAGCGTTTAAAGCGATTCGTCAGCGAGTAACGATTCCGTTAGTCGCTGACATTCATTTTGACTACCGCATTGCGCTTAAAGTTGCGGAATACGGTGTAGACTGTCTGCGTATTAATCCGGGTAATATTGGCCATGAAGGCCGTATTCGCAGCGTGGTTGATTCAGCTCGCGACCATAATATTCCAATTCGCATTGGTGTGAACGGTGGCTCATTAGAAAAAGATCTGCAGGAAAAATATGGTGAACCGACAGCGCAAGCATTAGTTGAGTCAGCAATGCGCCATGTGGATATCCTCGATAAGCTAAATTTTGACCAGTTTAAAGTCAGTGTTAAAGCCTCGGACGTATTTTTAGCCGTCGATGCCTATCGATTACTTGCCAAACAGATTGAACAACCTCTGCATTTAGGTATTACCGAAGCGGGTGGACAACGAGCCGGTGCGGTTAAATCAGCCATTGGCTTAGGGTTGTTATTAAGCGAAGGGATTGGTGATACTTTGCGAGTCTCTTTGGCAGCCGATCCGGTTGAAGAGGTGAAAGTTGGTTTTGATATTTTAAAATCGCTACGAATTCGCAGCCGTGGGATTAATTTTATTGCCTGCCCAAGTTGTTCCCGACAGGAATTTGACGTGATAGGTACCGTTAACCAGCTTGAGCAGCGTTTAGAAGACATAGCAACGCCAATGGATGTCTCTATTATCGGTTGTGTCGTCAATGGTCCTGGGGAAGCATTGGTTTCCGATATGGGCATTGCCGGTAGCGCTCGTAAAAGTGCTTTGTATATCGGTGGCGCACGGCAAAAAGAGCGTTTTGATAATGATAATTTAGTTGATGAACTAGAAGCGAAGATTCGTGCTCGGGTCGCGATGCTTGATGTAAAAAATATCGACTGACCTTGATCGTTTTAGATATTCCGCCAAGACAAATAATTTGCACCAACAGGCAAAGTCTACGCGGAATAATTTACCTGACGAGAACAAGCCCTTATAATCAAAGCATTAAAAATGCTTAATTTTAACAAAAATAGAGAATAACGTGGCCAAACAGATTCAGAAAATCCGTGGGATGAACGACTTTCTGCCTGAAGAAACGACTAAATGGCAGCAGGTTGAAAACTTAATTCGTCAAGTCGTCGCCGCATACGGATACAGTGAAATTCGCACTCCAATTATTGAAAGTACCTCTTTGTTTAAGCGCTCTATTGGTGAAGTGACCGATATTGTGGAAAAAGAGATGTACACCTTTGATGATCGTGATGGCGACAGTTTAACTCTGCGCCCTGAGGGGACCGCATCATGTGTAAGAGCCGGTAATCAACACGGTCTTATTTATAATCAGGAACAGCGTCTGTGGTATATGGGCCCGATGTTCCGTTATGAACGTCCGCAAAAAGGCCGCTATCGTCAGTTCCATCAATTTGGGTGTGAAGTATTTGGCTTAAATGGGCCAGACATTGACGCTGAAGTGATTATCTTAACCGCCCGGTTATGGAAAACCTTTGGGATTGCTGACAAAGTTAAGCTTGAGCTTAACTCGTTAGGCTCAAACGAAGCACGTGCTGTTTATCGAGAAAAATTAGTCGAGTATTTAAAAGCACACGAAGAGATGCTTGATGAAGACTCCAAACGTCGCCTCGAAAGTAATCCGCTGCGTGTTCTTGATAGTAAAGATAAAGATGTACAAGCCGCTCTTGAGAATGCACCGAAGTTAATCGATTACTTAGATGATGAAAGTCGCGAACACTTAGACGGTTTGTGCAAACTTTTAGACGGTGCTGGCATCAAATATGAAATTAACCATAAGTTGGTTCGTGGTTTAGATTATTACAATCGCACCGTGTTTGAATGGGTGACTAAAGATTTAGGTTCTCAAGGCACCGTTTGTGCTGGTGGCCGTTATGATGGTTTAGTTGAGCAGCTTGGTGGTCGGCCAACGCCTGCAGTTGGGTTTGCTATGGGCATGGAACGGATGGTCTTGCTGCTTGATGCGTTGGGTCGTTTGCATCAAAGTGATGCCGTTGCTGATATCTATGTTCTTGGTAGTGGCGAACAAGCAGCGGTAGTTGCCAACCAGTTAGCTGAACAGGTTCGAGATAAATTGCCGCGTCTACGAGTGATGAATCACCGGGGCGGTGGCAACTTTAAAAAGCAATTTAAACGCGCTGATAAATCTGGAGCTCAGGTTGCACTCATTGTCGGTGAGGACGAAGTCAGTAACGAGCAGGTTACGATTAAGTATCTGCGCACCGGAACTGAACAGGTCACTATTAGTCAAGAACAGTTAATTGATTACCTGAGCGAATATTTTGTCTAATATAATGGCTCGCTAAGAAAGATTTAAGCGCGATGAGTGTAAGTTTGAGAACCAACTGATTTTTATTTGAGGGGGATGTGTGGAGATATATTCCACTGAAGAACAACAAGAGCAGGCGATTATTGGATTCCTGCAACGTTATTGGATTGCATTTGTTGCGGTCATCGTAATTGTTATTGCTGCCTCGGTGGGATGGTATTTATATCAAGACCATCAAGATGGTAAATCACTCAAGGCATCAGCTGCGTTTGAAGCAATTATGCAATCAAAAGCAGATAACAAAGTGGTTCAGCTGCAGTCGTTTATTAATAAATATCCTGATGCAAACAGCTATCCATATATGGCGCGAATGATTTTGGCTAAAGCGTTTGTAAACGAAAATAAATATCAACAGGCTGCTGATGCTCTGAGTGTTGTCACGCAAAAAGCTGACGAACCTCTTCGCTCTTTGGCCATGTTGCGTTTAGCTCGTGTTCAGTTGGCGCTTAAAAAAGATAAAGATGCATTGGCAACGCTTGATGGTGTTTCAGGTAAATCTTATAAAGGTTCTGTAGAAGCACTTAAAGGCGATATTTATGTCGCTCAGGGACACTTTGGCAAAGCTCGTGATGCTTATCAACAAGCAATTGCTGATGGCAACGGTAGTGACCCGAGTCTCCAGTTAAAACTTGATAATCTAGCTGGAGAATAGTTTGATGAAAAGAGTGCTTCAACTCTTATTTGCTGGTGGCTTGCTCATGGGGTTGGCTGCTTGTAGCAGTGACAAACCAGTGCATACGCCAGATCCAACACCAGAAGTGGCCAATAAATTTGAGCCTCAAGAAGTTTGGTCAGCTAGCATCGGTGATGGGGTCGGTAACTATTATTCACAGCTACAGCCAACGGTTGCCGACAGCACCGTTTATGCGGCGTCTCGTGAAGGTGAAATTAAGGCGTATAGTCTTAAAGGCAAGCGGCTTTGGGATACCGATTTAACCGACCTTAAAGATTACAAACAGTTTACGGTCGATGGGTCAGCTCGTTTATCCGGTGGTGTTTTAGCTGCGTTCGATATGGTGTTTGTCGGCAGTGAAAATGCTCAGCTGTTTGCCCTTGATGCTAAAACTGGCAAATTAAAATGGCGCACAGCTATGCCTGGTGAAGTGATTGCCTCACCAGCTGTCGGTGAAGGCCTGTTGGCTGTTATTACCAATAATGGGCATCTTGTTGCGATTGACCCACAAAGCGGTAAAATTCGCTGGAATATTACACTCGATCAGCCATCGCTGACGTTGCGCGGCAAAGCGGTCCCAGTGATTAGCAATGGCGTTGTGATTTTAGGTCGCAGTAATGGCTCGGTTGCTATTTTCTCAGTGAAAAATGGTCAGCAAGTATTCTCAACTCGAATCGCCTTGTCTAATGGTAGTACTCAGTTAGAACAAGTTGCTGATATCGATAGCCAGCCGGTGTTATTGGGAAATGAATTATTTGCTATCTCTTATAATGGTTCATTGGTTGCGCTTAACTTGCAAGATGGTCGCACCAGCTGGAAGCGCAGTTATTCAGCTTATCGTGATATGGCCATTGCTGGTAGCGAGCTGTTAATCAGTGACCGCAGTAGCCACTTGATTGATTTAGACCGATTTAGTGGCAGTGAAAACTGGCAGCAGACACAGCTTTCTTATCGCGATATTACCGCGCCAGCTGTTGCTGGAGATTATGTCTTAGTTGGTGATTCACAAGGGTATCTATACTGGATTAGCCGTGACACAGGTAAATTTGTCGCTAAACTTGATGTGGGTGGCGATGGGTTATATGTCGCACCAGTGGTAACCGAGAAACTGATTATTATCCAGACTCGTGATGGCCGACTGATAGCTTATAAACGCGCGTAATCGCATTAGATCCGTTACAATAAAGCTCATAGTCATTTTGACTGTGAGCTTTTTGCTTATTTTTAGGAAACAGATTTCATGGTGCTTCCTGTAGTAGCCCTGGTAGGGCGCCCAAATGTGGGCAAATCAACATTATTTAACCGTTTGACCCGCACTCGCGATGCTCTGGTTGCCGATTATCCAGGGCTGACTCGCGATCGCAAATACGGCCAAGCGCAGCTCAATGGCCAGCGCTATATTGTCATTGACACTGGCGGCATTGAAGGCCAAGAGCAGGGCATTGATAAAGTGATGGCTGCACAGTCGCTAGCGGCGATTGAAGAAGCCGATGTGGTGATGTTCATGGTCGATGCCCGGGTTGGGGTCAGTGCGGGCGATCAAATGATCGCAGATCATCTGCGGCGCCTTGAAAAACCTGTTTTCCTAGTTGCTAATAAAACTGATGGCATCGATGCCGTGGTCGCATCCAGTGATTTTTACAGCTTAGGGCTGGGTGAAGTCTATGCGATTGCCGCAGCCCATGGGCGCGGAGTTAATCAGCTTTTAGAAAGAGCGCTTAAACCACTATTTAAAAACTGGCCTGAAGACGAAGATGAAGATAGTGAACAAGAGCCGTTAATCGAACCCTCACAAGAGGAAGCATTAGCGGATCAACAAGCTGAAGACTTAGCAAATCTGCCAATTAAACTGGCGATTATTGGTCGGCCAAATGTTGGTAAATCAACACTGATTAACCGTATTCTTGGTGAGCAGCGTGTCGTTGTCTATGACATGCCGGGAACCACGCGTGATAGCGTTTATATTCCGATGCAACGCGATGATAGAGAGTATGTCCTCATCGATACAGCGGGCGTGCGTCGGCGCGGTAAAATAACCGATAAAGTCGAGAAATTCTCGGTTATCCAGACTCTTAAAGCCATTGAAGATGCCAATGTGTGTCTGTTAGTGATTGATGCTCGCATGGGCATTTCAGATCAGGATTTGAGTCTGCTCGGATTTATCCTTAATGCTGGTCGTGCATTGGTTTTGGCCGTGAACAAGTGGGATGGTCTGGACATTGATGTTAAAAACGACATCAAGCGTGAGCTAGACCGCCGTTTAGGCTTTATCGATTTTGCCAATGTGCACTTTATTTCAGCATTGCATGGCACTGGTGTCGGGCATTTATATGAGTCAGTTGAGGGCGCTTATGCAAGTGCTACAAAACGTATCTCAACCGCGCTGTTAACGCGTATTCTAGAGATGGCTCGAGAAGATCATCAGCCACCGTTAGTGCGTGGTCGCCGCGTTAAACTGCGTTACGCCCATGCTGGCGGCTATAATCCGCCACGAATCGTTATTCATGGTAATCAAGTGAACTCATTGCCTGATTCGTATAAGCGTTATCTGATGAATTATTATCGTAAAGCATTGGAGATGACCGGAACACCTATTCGAATTGAGTTTCGTGAAGGTGAAAACCCATTTGCGAATAAATCACGTAAGTTAACGCTTAGCCAGCAACGAGCTCGTAAACGTATTGATAAACAGCGTCAGAGTAAAGATAACCAATGACAGCACTGGTATGTCCTAACTGTGAGCGAGAGCTTGAACCATCAGCAACTGATAGCCATGGCGGTTATTGCTCACACTGTCAAAGCAACTTCCATCGTGTTGCTTATTGTCCTCAGTGTGAGCAGCCACTTGAAGTATTAAAAGCTTGTGGCGCTGTTGATTATTTTTGTAATCATTGCAATGAGCTTAAATCTAAGCGACAGGTTATCTATCGCCTAGAGCCAAAGCATTAGCGCTCTAATTGATTGTTCTTTTCGAGACGATTTTTAAGATCGCGAATAATGTCTGGCCAGTTTTGATAAATCATTAAATGGCCAGCATTTTCCACAATGTTTAACTCTCCCATCGGAATCTGGCTGCGAATTTTTTCTGCTGTATTTAGCGATACATAGGAGCTTTTGCGGCCATGCCACAACAATGTCGGAATTTTAATTTTCGAAAAATTGATTGGCTCTTCCTGTGTATAACGCCGCAGCTCATCGACAAATGCATTGACGCCTTGACGACCAACTTCTGTGCAACTAAGTTGCATAAGGCGTTGAACATGTGATTGTTGCAGCAATACGTGATCGTATTCATTAATTCTCGTTGCGAGAAGATCAATATAATAGCTCGGTGTATTGTGCAGGCCTCGTTCAATCAATACCAGAAACAGCCGATAGAGCTGCGGATAATGTTTAGCTAGCTGGGCTTGCATCATAAACAGCGGGGTTGCTTTGTGATAATCATCAGGGGTTGCCAGTGGCGAGCCAGCAGAGATGAGCACCATCTGTTTGACTCGTTCAGGGTCTTTAACCGCCAATTCACAGGCATAATTGCCGCCGACTGCATAGCCGATGACGGAAAACCGTTTGATTTTCAGTTTATCCATTAGCTGCAGAGCATCTTCATACCATTGTTTATAGCTCAAGCCTGGATTGGGATCAGAATAGCCGTAACCTGGGCGATCTGGAATGATAAGGCGAACGCCAGCACGTTTGGCCCAGTCATTATGCAAGTCAAAACACTCCATTCGAGAGCCGAGAATCGAGTGACATAACAATACCGGTTCCCCATGTGCTTGGCCGCGTTCGCGATAACATAGGTTTCGGCCATCATCTAACGTGATATTTTGATCCAGTGGACTGAGCTGGTCATTATGTTCATCACTGCGGTGACTTTGAAATAACATGCTCGCAGGGCCAGTTAAAATCCGGTTCACCAGCTCGCTCTGTTTATTAACGTCCACTTTTTGGTAAATCGATTTTAGCTGGGTGCGAACCGTGTTATAGCTAACATGCAATGTTTTGGCGATGTTCGGTGGGGATATACCGCGAACAATGTGTTCAACAATCCGAAGCTCTTTTGGGGTTAGCTGATAAATATCAGCTAGTGCCGAAATCTCAAGGGCGTTTTCAAAATTGGTGCTTGATAAAAATACTGCTACTTTCGCCTGTTTTTCATAAACCGACAACGCATGCATATTTAATGGCGTGAGTACCATCATAGGGCGCAGTTGGGAGTTCGGCGTTTTAATTAACATTCCGCGGCTTTGCATATCAAATGCTCGAGCTCTAGAAAGCTCTTTAACCAGTGCCATCATTTTTTGATTTTGGTGGGGGTCGCTTAGCGCTAGTTTATTATTGTTATTGGTAACGTATGGCGATTTAGTGAGCATTTCACTGCCCAGTGAATTACAGCTTTGAATTGTTCCATCTTCGCTTATTAATATTAATCCCACAGGGATTCGATTTAGCAATGAATGCAATAATTGATGGCTTTCTTCAGCAGCATAAAGTTTTTTAGTAATTTTGATGGCTAAGGAAAGGTGGCGAAAAACCCGTTTTAATTTTGGATTTTCCTCTAGAGGATTACTTGGTGCATGGCCATCTAACGCATCAAAAAGAGGATACACACCAACTCGAGTTGTCTTAGCGAATTGACTGCGTTGAGTGAGAAGGTAAAGCTGTTTGAGAAGTTCGGGCCATAATTCTGGTTCGCTAGCAGCTTGATATATTAATTCGATTAGCCGCTCATCATCTTCAGTTGCATCAGCAACTTTATTTTCGGAGATCATCATGATCTGTCCTTATCTAAACTCATTAATCCACAATATTGATAATATTATTATTAGATGACCAAGCACTACCACTATTTTAACAATAGTTGTACTAAAGCAAGTTTGCTAACATTAAAAGAGTTAACTGCTTAATTTTTAGGCGAATCTGGTAAGTTTGGCACAGATTGTTCATTCGTTGATTTTACGATTGCACGGGCTTGACCATCTTGAAGCGTAATCGTGACTGTTTGGTCCGGTTGAAACTGCTTGATATGAGTTAGCCAGTGACCAGAATCATTCTGAATGGTGCTGTAGCCGCGCGCGAGAACCGCTAAAGGACTCAGAGCTCGGAGTTGATCAATGGTTCGAGAAAAGCGGTTTTGGGCGTTTTTAAAATGGTTATTACTTGCCATTGCTAGGCGCTCGCGAAGCTGCGCTAAATAGACGGACTTTTGCCCGAGCAATCGTTCTGGGGATGCTTGATACATCCTTTGTTCTAAGTGTTGGCAAATTTGATGGCGATGTTGCAAGTCTTTGGATAGTGCTCGTTGCAGCCGCTGCGAGTATTCATCAAGTTGCTGCTGGCGTACTTGTAATTGACGAAGCGGTGATTGGTTATTCAGGCGCTGTTTTAGGTACTGAAATTTTTGCTGCCAATTATGTTGGTATTGTCCACTTAGTTGGCTCAATCGAGTATGCAATTGTTGGTAACGCTGGCTGAGCGAATGAACGCCATAAGCGACTTTTTCAGCAGCCGCAGATGGTGTTGGCGCTCTATAATCAGCGGCAAAATCAGTTAAGGTAAAATCAATTTCATGGCCAACAGCTGAGATAATAGGAAGTTGGCTATCAGCCACTAACCGGGCTAGAGCCTCATTGTTAAAGGCCCATAAATCTTCAAGCGAGCCCCCACCACGGCCAATAATGATGACATCGACCTCCTGTCGCTGATTCGCAAGTGTTAGCGCTTGACATAATCCGCTAGGGGCAAGCTCTCCTTGCACTGAACTGGGGTAGAGGACAATTTGGATACTCGGAGCGAGTCGTTTGAGAACGGCTGTAATATCGTGAAATGCAGCGCCACTGGCTGAGGTGATTACGCCAACGCGTTGGATAACCTGTGGCAGCGGCCTTTTGTTTTGTTCGGCAAAGAGCCCTTCGGCAGCTAGCTTGCTGCGCAATTGCTCATAGGCTAATTGCATCGCGCCAAGGCCATCGGGTTGCATCGATTGCACAATAAGTTGGTAGTCCCCACGGGGTTCATAAACGCTAATACGCGCTCTGACTAAAACCTGTTGCCCATCGGTGACATCAAAGAGAACCTTGCGGTTTTGCCCTTTAAACATCGCGCAGCGTACCTGTGAACGATTGTCTTTGAGGCTAAAGTACCAGTGCCCTGAATAAGGTTTAGATAAGTTGGATATTTCCCCTTTGAGCCAGATTTCGCTAAATGCCGACTCTAACATCTGGCGAACCTGAGCGTTAAGTTGACTGACAGAAAAAATATTTGGGTCGTTTAACAGTGGGTCCATATCGGGCAATCTTTGTGACTTAAAAATTTAATCATCCAAAATACCACTTTTTGTTTTACCTTGACCAGCGAAAAGCATATAATCCATTCGCAATATTTACACCCCCAGACAGATTTTTAATTACGGTGAGATGTTGCAATGTTGAGAATTCAAAAAGAAGCTTTAACCTTCGATGATGTGCTATTAGTGCCCGCACATTCGCAGGTCCTGCCTAACACCGCGAAGCTGGAAACGCAGCTAACCGCTAAAATTAAACTTAATATCCCGATGATTTCAGCAGCGATGGATACCGTTACTGAATCGCGCTTGGCTATTGCCCTAGCTCAGGAAGGTGGAATTGGGTTTATTCACAAAAACATGTCAATTGAGGCTCAGGCATTAGAAGTACGTAAAGTCAAAAAACACGAAAATGGCGTGGTACTTAATCCTGTTACAGTTTCAGCTGAAATGACTCTGCGAGAAGTAGTTGAGCTGACCAAACAAAATGGTTTTGCAAGCTACCCTGTTGTCACTGGCGATAATGAGCTAGTTGGTATTATTACTGGCCGTGATATGCGCTTTGAAAGCAACCTAGATACACTGGTTGGCAAAGTGATGACTCCAAAAGATAAATTGATCACGACAACCGAAACAACGCGTGAGCGTGTTCAGCAGTTAATGCATACTAACCGTATTGAAAAAATGCTGTTAGTTGATGATGACTTTAAACTGCGCGGCATGATCACCGCTAAAGACTTCAAAAAAGCTGAAAGCAAACCATACGCTTGTAAAGATGAATTAGGTCGCTTGCGAGTAGGTGCGGCTGTAGGCGCTGGTGCTGGTAACGAAGAACGCGTTGCAGCTCTTGTAGAAGCTGGCGTTGACGTATTGCTGATTGATTCATCTCATGGTCATTCACAGGGCGTTTTAGATCGCATCCACGAGACTCGTTTAGCTTATCCTGATTTACAAATTATTGGTGGTAATGTCGCAACAGCCGCTGGTGCAAAAGCATTGGTCGAAGCTGGTGTTAGTGCTGTAAAAGTTGGGATTGGCCCGGGTTCAATCTGTACCACTCGAATTGTAACCGGTGTTGGTGTGCCACAGATTAGTGCGGTTTCTGATGCGGTTGATGCACTTGAAGGAACTGGTGTTCCTGTTATCGCTGATGGTGGTATTCGTTTCTCTGGTGATATTGCTAAAGCTCTAGCTGCGGGTGCAAGCTGTGTGATGGTTGGCAGTATGTTCGCAGGAACCGAAGAAGCCCCTGGTGAAATTGAGCTGTATCAAGGTCGTTCATTTAAATCTTACCGTGGTATGGGTTCATTAGGTGCGATGTCTAAAGGCTCATCAGATCGCTACTTCCAGAGCGATAACGCCGCCGACAAACTGGTTCCAGAAGGGATTGAAGGTCGTATCGCATACAAAGGTTTACTTAAAGAGATCATCCATCAACAAATGGGCGGGTTACGTTCATGTATGGGCTTAACTGGTTGTGCAACAATTACTGAACTCAATACCAAAGCTGAATTTGTAAAAATTACTAATGCGGGTATGGGGGAAAGTCACGTCCATGATGTTACAATTACCAAAGAGTCGCCTAACTATCGTTTAGGTGGTTAGTAATTTGTTGGCTGAGCCATCATAATGCGGCGAGGTTTTTAAACCTCGCCGATTTATTTGCAGACATTGATAGAGAATGAACAGGCTATGAGCAAAGATATCCATGACCATCGTATTTTGATCCTGGACTTTGGTTCCCAATATACGCAGTTAATTGCCCGACGGATCCGTGAGATTGGTGTGTATTGTGAATTATGGGGATGGGATGTCGATGAAGACGCTATCCGTGAATTTGCCCCAGACGGCATCATCTTGTCCGGGGGACCTGAGAGTGTGATAGAGGCCAACTCTCCACGTGCTCCTGAGTATGTATTTACCGCGGGCGTCCCAGTTTTAGGGATCTGCTATGGTATGCAGACTATGTCTGCCCAGTTAGGCGGTGAAGTCATTAAAGGCGTTGGTGAAGGTGAGTTCGGTTACGCGCAAGTCGAAGTGTTAACTGATTCTCCATTCTTAAGAGGCCTGCAAGATGCGCTTAACGATGATGGTAAATCATTGTTAGATGTTTGGATGAGCCATGGCGATAAAGTCTCTGCGATTCCTGAGGGTTTTGAAGCGGTTGCTCGCACTGAAACCTGTCAATTTGCAGTCATGGCTGATGAAAAACGCCGTTTTTACGGGGTTCAATTTCACCCAGAAGTGACTCATACACAGCAAGGTTTAGCCATCTTAAAACACTTTGTACTGGATATTTGTCAGTGTGAAGCACTGTGGACAGCAAGCTCAATTATTGACAATGCAGTGGCTCAGATTAAAGAAACAGTCGGTGATGATCAGGTTATTCTAGGCCTTTCTGGTGGGGTTGACTCCTCAGTCGTGGCAATGCTTATCCACCGTGCTATCGGTAGTAAATTGACCTGCGTTTTTGTCGATAATGGTCTGTTGCGTCTAAATGAAGCGGATCAGGTAATGGAGATGTTTGGTGATAAATTTGGCCTTAACATCATCAAAGTTGATGCCGAAGATCGCTTCTTATCTGCTTTAACTGGAATTGACGATCCTGAACATAAACGTAAAACCATCGGCCGCGTTTTTGTCGAAGTATTCGATGAACAATCCAAACAACTGACGAATGCGAAATGGTTGGCTCAAGGTACTATTTATCCTGATGTGATTGAATCAGCTGGTTCAAAAACAGGTAAAGCACATGTGATTAAATCGCATCATAACGTGGGCGGTTTACCTGAAGACATGAAAATGGGCTTGGTTGAGCCGCTTAAAGAGCTGTTTAAAGATGAAGTTCGCAAAATCGGTTTAGAGCTGGGATTGCCATACGACATGCTGTATCGTCATCCATTCCCAGGGCCTGGGCTTGGCGTGCGAGTGTTGGGTGAAGTTAAAAAAGAATACTGTGACTTGCTGCGCCGCGCGGATGCAATCTTTATTGAAGAGCTGCATAAAGCTGATTTATACCATAAGGTTAGTCAGGCCTTTACCGTATTCTTGCCTGTGCGCAGTGTGGGGGTGATGGGCGATGGTCGTAAATATGACTGGGTCGTTAGCTTGCGTGCGGTTGAAACGATTGACTTTATGACCGCTCATTGGGCTCATTTACCATATGAGTTCTTAGGCCGTGTTTCTAGCCGTATCATCAATGAAATCGATGGCATTAGCCGCGTTGTTTATGATATTTCCGGCAAGCCACCAGCGACCATTGAGTGGGAATAATTGCACATTAGTATTAGCTAGCATTCATAACGCATAAAACTATATATAAGCCCATGTTTACATGGGCTTTTTTTGTTTTAGGGGGTAATGTTTGGTAACAGTTAGCAATGGCAAGCGGGGATGACAAACGCTTAAGAGAGTTAGAAGAGAAAATAGTCGCCTTAAATCAATGTTTGTAGAGTTAATCTTGGTGCATCAAATTCTCAAAAAGCTCATCAAAAAAACTGTGAACAGAGCGATTAGACATGAACTTGTTGACTATGTACGGCAAGTGTAAAACGTCAGTTTACGTCTTGCTGGTCGCGCAGTTGTAATCAGTAACTCAGCTTATCGATATCAGCCTAAAGCGCTCGATAAACACGAGTAGTTTTGCCCAAGGAAGAGTTTATTCATCCCAAGACGGGAAGGTTTGTTTACGAGTCTGACGGTGTTTACTAGGGAATTCGTTATCAGCGAATGTAAGTTATTTTCCATAGGCCGACTGATTTATTGGTAAACCAAATGTGTATTTGGTCTCATATCAGGGACTTATTTGCACCATCCCTAATCCCTTTTTCGCTAGCCAACTTTTCTATTTTCCCGCATGCCAGCGGTTAGCTGCCTTGAATGACTATGGCATACAAATCCAAAGTGTCGCGAAGATTTGTTCGCACCTTTGCTAAAGCTTTACTGTAGTTGATGTCGCTGCAAATGAACATGTGGGCTGCTAGAGAGCATAGTGCGGTTGTGATAAGCTTAGCGCCCTTGATGGCGCGCACTCTATTGCTAACGTATATGTTGGTTAAAAATGAGTATGCTTACCGAATTGATAGTACTGTGGTTCCCTTCGTTATCACCTTTGCGTTACTAAAAAGCTCACATGGAGTACGTATGCTTTTTACCCCTTTCCCAATGCTTGTTTCTCTCATTCGCACTGGCAATGTTGACTCACTAGCCTCCATACTTTCCGCTGAGAAAAATTACCATGCGAGCGATGATGATGGACGTGGTTTATTGTATTACGCCATCCATCACCAGCAAGCTGAGATTGCCGCGATGCTGTTGGACGCCGGTGTTGACTCAGCCTCTGGTGCTGAGCGAGCAGGCCAGCCCGTGATGGAACATGTGGTCGCAAGCTTATCATCGCAGCTACTACAACTGTTTTTGGCGCGTGGTGAAGCGTTGCCTAAGTACATTGATGGTCTGCCAGTGCTGCATTATGTGTTGCAGTTTAAAAAGGTATCGGCAGATTATCTGCAGGCTTTGCTGGACTTAGGTGCCGATATTAATGAAATTGATGAACGCAATACTGGCTTAACGCCTCTGGCATTTTATATCGGTAACAAAGATGTGATGCCAAAACCTAACATGGTGCGCACGCTGATTGAGTTGGGGGCCGATGTCAATATAGGCAATAAGCAAACCGATACGCCGCTGTGTCAAATGCTGACTAATCCACTGTTGGCTGATAGCTACTCGATGGATGAACCGTTACGGGTGGCCATTGCGTGTATTTTGCAGGAGCTGCTCGATACGGGTGCTCTACAGGTGCGTGAACCTGAAAGCCCAGAAGAAGGCTTTGACTCACTACCAACTATCGCATTAAGAAATAAGCGTTTTAGTACCTTCCTGACGCTACTGGAGTTGGAAGTTGCCATTCCTAAGTTCGAACTAGAAGATTTGATCCCGTATTTCAACTTCAACAATTTCCCGACAGAAGAGATGCGGATGAATTTGTTGGCGTTGAATGAGCAATATCAGGTGGGCTTGCCTTTGGGAATTTTGTTGCACCGTAAACGCGACTATCTCAATGTCATCAGTAGCCAGATAGATGGTGCGCCTATTTTGGACATGTATTTCACTGAGTTAGTGGTTGCCACCAATGTTGAATTCGATTTAAAACAACGCTGCTTAACCGCGTTGTTGAATAAAGGCGTGGATATTGATGTTACGACCAAATGGTATGGCCGTCGGCTCACCAGCTTACAAATTTTAATCTGTGGCTATGATGAGTTACCTGAGGCCGACTTATTGCTCTTATGGCTACTCGAGCATGGCGCTGCGATTGAAAGCCATGGTCATTCCGCCTTTTTGTTTGCCGTTTGGTATCAACGCATCGCTTTAGCATCTATGCTGGCCGATCGCGGTGCCGATCTTTTTTATCAAGAGCAAGATAAATCAACGCTATTCACCAAACTGTTTACCAAAAATTTTCACGGTAAAAAATACTCCGCCGAAGAGCTTGCCGATACCTTGGTGAAGTTAAGCCGCCTGTACCAGAGCCACGGGGCCGAGTTGCCGCTGGATACGCCGTTCTATTACAACATGTCGCGCAACGACAGCATGACCGATTGCCGCACCTTGGCGCATCTGGCAGTGAATATCAGTGGCGACGATGTGTTTATGATGTTGGCTCGCGCGCTGCTGCAAGTGGGCTGGGATATCAATAAGCGGGTGAAACCCGACAGCGTCGGTAACTTGATCACCTATTGGTGTCTTAACGCCAACGAGGGCGATGATATTAGCTCGTTACTTGGGCAAATCCCTGAGTTAGATGTTGATAGTGACGAGGCTGGGCCGCTGCTACGAGAGGCGATCAGCAATCAAGTGGCGTTGCCGACCATGCGTTGCTTGTTGGCACGTTGTACTGACATCAATCGGTCGATTAAGCGCTATCCCAGCAACGAAAAAATCATCTCTGAAGAGTTGACATTACTGATGATGGTGCTCGATTGGCACGATGGGGATAGCGCGATGGCGCTGAGTTCATTACTGCTAGACATGGGCGCCGATCCTAACCTCACACTGCAACGAGAGTTGGTCCCCGGTGCCGGTGATGCGGACATGTTCCGTCGGGAATTGAGCGCGTTGGAGATGACTTCACTCGGCGATAATCTGGATGTGGTCGAGCTACTACTGGATAACGGCGCCGATCCGCATCAGCCTGTTAGCGGCAATGGTGAACACTATGTGCATTTCTTGATGAACAGCCGAACCAGATTAAGCCAAGAACGGGTGCTGGAATATCTACAACTACTGCAGCGCAAAGGCATGTTGGATGTGACTGAGCGCAACGAAGCCACGCATGCGACACCGTTGGTATTTGCTTCGATCGACTCGCGCCTCCTGTGGATGCGCTATCTGATTGACCTTGGTGCCGACCCAAGTGCCAGCGGCGGTTGGCCGCCACAAAGCTGCTTACACAAAGCGATTAGCTATGAAAATACACAGCCGCAGCGGCGTTTAACCGCCGTGAAAATGCTGTTGGATGCGGGAGCGGATATCAATGCTGTTGATGAAAACGGCGATAGCCCACTGCATATTGCAGCCTCATTAGGCGAAAACTGCGTGGTGGCCGAGTTACTTGGCCGCGGCGCCAAAGTCGATACCTATAACGAACGGGGTAATACGCCGCTGATCTGCGCGTTGATGAATAATCGCGCCGTAGAAATTGACATAGATAGCGAACTGCCGGAAGCCGAGCAACAGGCGCTACGAGCTACAGAGAAGATGCAAACGCTCAATCTGCTGGTCACTGCTGGTGCTAACATCAATCTTGCCAGTCAACATGAGAGACTTACGCCGTTGATGTTGGCCTTGCATCAGCCACAACTGGCGTTAGTACCGCACTTGATTAAACTTGGCGCTTTGCTTGCAACACAAGGCGAAGGTCCTTCACTGATCTGGTTTGCGCTGCGTTATATCGGCCATGAAGCGCAGCAGTTATTACTGCAATATCTCAATCTTGAAGAGGTTGCTAACACCGTAGAAGCCGATGGCGATAACTTGCTGCATGCGGTGGCACAGCATGACGATTTCGAGCTGGCCAATAATTGGTTCACGCTCTTGCAACAGCAGTTTAAGGTGCCGTATCAAGCCAATAACTGGGGCCTGACTCCGCTGCACTTGGCTGCCTATCAAGGTAATGTTGATATTGTCAAAGCGGCGTTAAGCCAAGGGCATGATGTCAACGCCAGAGATGAACGCGGCAACACATCGCTGCATTTTGCTACCTTCTTTCGCGGTGATGAGCAGCATTACGAAGCATGTGTGAAACCGGTGATCATGGCGCTCGTACTTGGCGGTGGTGATCCGCTCTTGCTCAATGAGCAGGGACAATCACCGCTGGAAGTTGCCAAAGAGCGACAGATGGAAGATTGCATCGCTATGATGCAACTCGCTGCCGCCCGTGGTCCAGCGAATTAGTCACTATATCACTTTGCAAGCATATCAGGCCCGCAATTGCAGGCCTGATCGTTGATACGAGCTTGTCGGTGAAAGGAGCTGATTAAGACAATGATAATCAGCGCATGAGGGGCTCTGGGAACGAGTTTTTCTATCACTTGCTGAGGTTTTTAGAGAAAATCTCGGCAACAATAATGTAGATGACGCATTACAGTAAAAATATTTTCAGCGTAATGTTCTGCTTTAAAAGCCTTTAAAACAAAAGAGTCCGCGATGATGCGGACTTTTTTATTAGAGCCTGACATCTTCGCAAGCTAATCGCCTTTATTCTCTCAAACAGCTTTTATTTTTTAATCAAACTAGTATCTGAATAGACAATTCATCAATATGGTTTTTCTTGTGGAAAAAATAGCTGGAGAGTTATTCCATTTATTAGTACTGTCGTGATGTCATTTAGCTGTTTAAGAGTAATCACTAGGTGCTAGTTCAAATGCAAACGACCATCGTAACTGATACCGCAACCGTGGTTGTATATGATCTTGGGTGTCTTAAACATCGCGTAGCTGATGATTGTGATTGGTGGTCAATCGCTCAAGATGAGTTAAAAGAAGTTAATTGTGGTAATGCCTGCTTTTTAAATTTAGGTTGTGATGGCGAATTTATCACAACATTGGTAGATGCCGTCCCTAACGATTGCGCTGTTATACGCTCGATACTGGTAAAAAATATTTCAGGGCAATTTTTTATTGGCGCCGCTGAGTGGGTGAGCGGTGATGGGCTTGAACCCACTGATGAATATGGCTCTTTTATCAATGTTTCAAAGGGAGTCTATCAACTCAAAGCGGGCCTAAGAGCAAACGAATTATTTATCTCATTAAAAATAGTTAACGAGCAGGCTAATAATTACTTTGGTGATCTGGTGCGATTAAACGAGTTATAACCTACCAGAGGCTGATTAAAGGCCAACGAACTAGAATTTATAAAGGATGTTGTAGATGGAACTTGTACGTGTTGACAATGAGCAGGGCTGGTTATTTGCTGAAGCGTTTTTAAACGAAACGGTTGAGCGCTGTAATCAAAGAGATATTCCGCTGTGGACGCACGAACAAGTCTGTATGGATGTGTTAAAGAAGAGTTATCCTGCGGATAGTTTGTACTTGTTTCGCTACCAGGGCAATTTTGTGGGATGTGTCTTTATTGTTTCTGGAGCAGATGAAATCTGGTCTGATATCGATGGCAGCGATAGCTTGTTTTTTCACAAACTGGCGATTGGCGATAAATACTTATCGCAAGGATTAGGTCATCTAGCGCTTGAAGGCATTGTGCAAATGGCAAAAAATTGTGGGCTATCGTGGCTGCGTTGCGATTGCCGGGCACAGCGGCCACGGCTAAGGGCTTTTTATGAACGGTTTGGTTTTTGCTACGTGGACACTAAAGAGCTGTCAGGTTTGGCTTTAGCTCGCTATCAACTGCCAACCGTTTAGTATGTCGGTTGGCTAGCTGTTTTTTTGCTCTGTAAAGTATTTGGCTGCTGGAGCAAAAAAAAGTTGCCACAGCACAAACAGTTTAACCAATAAGAGAATATAAAAGTAAACCCCCGTATGTTGGAAAATATTCATTCCTGAACGATATACAGATAAACCATACGTTGCAATAACTAGAACCAACAGTACATGGCGTGAAAGCTGGCGACCATTTTGAATGCCAATGCCCGTCATAATATACAAAATCGGTGCTAATATAGTGTTAAATATAAAGTAAATTAGCTCGTTATGACCTATAAACATTTTCAAAAAATATAAGATATCGTGAAAATCGAGAACAAGTTGAATTAGGCAAAAAATTCCAACAGTAACAAGTAAGGTCGAACAGAGTGATATAGAAGCGGGTCGTTTCATATTTTTTAATTTATTTACGCCTAAAGGCATTCATAGATGAGTAATAACTGGCTTAATTTAGCAGTGGTTAATGAGTATATCAATAACAAGGTGAGATTAAAATTACTCAAGGATATGTTTCGCTCTATTCATTAATTTAAAGTGAATAGAGCGAAAATCGTACTTAAACGCCTAGTTTTTTATGGTAGTAATGATGAAGATTGTCTAGTTTTGCTGCTGCTTCTTTGGCTTTATTCAGGTCACCCTCTTTGGCATATTCTTGGGCGAGTTCTACCTGTTTTAAGAAGCGATTCATTCCATCACGAAATAGTTGTCGTTTAGGATCATCAGCTGGTTTGCCTTGTAGAAAATCAGGTACCCCATCTCTGGCTTCTATTGCTGCTGCATGAAGTTTAGCTAAATCAGCGGTGACTGATTTGAGCGTTTCATCTTTCATGACTGAGCGATAGCTTTTAGCCATTTGGTGCATTGAGACGGCGACATCTTGGGCAGCAAAAGAGGACGTGGCAACAAATGCCAGACAGACTACCAACAGCGCCATTATTTTTTTTGTCATAGATAATATCCCTTATTTGAGAACTTGCTCGGATATTACTTTAGAACGTGGCTGTCGATAATGTAAATAAATTTTTAAATATTCTAGCTGAAAGTGTTAAGTAAAAGGGCTCGTTTCGAGCCCCTTAATTGGTTGTTTATTCAGCAGTTTCAGCAGAGCTTTGCTCTGCGGCTGATTTATCATGCTCAGGTAAAATCAGGTTTAAAATGATAGCAACCATCCCGCCTGTCGCGATGCCAGATGAAAGAATATTTTTTACAAAATCAGGCATAAATTTAAGTAGCCCGGGTTGCTGAGCAACTCCTAACCCAAGAGAGAATGACAGAGCCATAATTAATACGGCGCGGCGGTCAATCTCTACCCGAGAAATAATACGGATGCCAGCGCCTGCGATTGTTCCGAACATAATTAATGTTGCGCCACCTAGAACCGCATCGGGAATCAGCTGAACAAAGTTAGCAACACCCGGAAATAGTCCTAACAGCACTAACATCGCTGCGATAAAGTAACCCACATAACGGCTAGCAACCCCAGTTAGCATGATGATGCCATTGTTCTGGCTAAAGGTTGAGTTTGGAAAGCTGTTAAATAACGCAGCAATCGCTGAGTTTAAACCATCTGCCAGTACGCCGCCTTTAATCCGGCGAATATAAACCGGGCCCTTTACAGGCTCGCCTGATACTTCTGAGGTCGCGGTAATATCGCCAATCGCTTCAAGCGCTGTGACTAAAAAGATAAGGATCAGCGGGATAAATAAGCTGGCATCAAATCCAATGCCAAATTGCATGGGAATAGGCAGGGCGACTATGCTAGTTTTTGCCAAATGGCTGGTGTCAACCAAGCCCAAACAGTAAGCGACCAGATAACCAACTGCCATTGCAATTACAATGGAAGCGACTCGCAAGTATGGGTTTTTAGAGCGGTTGAATAAAACGATTAACGCAATGACGATTCCTGCCAGCATTAAGTTTTGCAGGCTACCAAAGCTACCATCTTGCATCGCTGCATTCCCACCGCCAATCGATACCAGCCCGACCTGAATCAGCGTTAAGCCAATCAGCGTGACCACAATGCCTGAAACCAATGGAGTGATAATGCGTTGGGCATATTCGAGTACGCGTGAGAGTAATATCTCGGCAAGTGATGCAAACATGATGGTGCCAAAAATAGCCGCCATCGTGGTGCTGATATCGGCGCCGCCTTTTTCAAGGGCCAAGCCAGCGGCAATAATTGGGCCGACAAAGTTAAAACTAGTTCCTTGAATCGAAAGCAATCCAGAGCCGATTGGGCCGATGGTACGAATTTGGATAAATGAGCAGATGCCAGATGCAAACAGCGACATACTAATAATGGTATTGGTTTGCTCTGGTGGCACGTGCAGTGCGTGACAGATAATTAAAGAAGGGGTTATTACAGCAACAAACATCGCCAATAGATGTTGGATCGCCGCAAAAATTGCCTGGGTAAACGGTGGACGATCATTGAGATGATAAACCAAATCCGTTGATGGCGCCGGTTTCTGGGTGCTCATAGTTGTTCCTAATTTTCCATGCTGGTGTTTGCACTCCGCTGAATGGGGAAGGCAAACTGAATCTGTCAAATTCTGTGATTGCTGTTAGTCAGAACAGATTCAAGGTTGGGTTATGCTGCACATTGTCAGCTGCTTTAAAGTGGGCGATTATAAAATGTTTCGAGCGCTTACAAAAGTAAATTCAGAGTAATTTCAACAAGGGAACACCAAGCGATGCTCCCTTGTTTGCTGTCTTATTTATTTACGCTGTTTGGGGGCTTTTTTAACAGCTTTTTTGTTTTTATCTTTAGATTTTGTTTTCTTTGGTTTTTTCTTTAATTTAACGGGCACTTTGTGCTGTGGGCGTAATCCATCGATGACTCGCCGACTAATTGGGTTTTTGGTGTAGCGCTCGATTTTACCTAATATTGGCAAATCATGAGCTTCAACTAGACTGACCGCCCAACCTTTTTTACCACCGCGAGCCGTTCGGCCAATCCTGTGCACGTAAACATCTGCTGTGCGGGGCATATCATAGTTAATAACATGGCTGATATCCGCAATATCAATGCCTCTTGATGCCACATCCGTTGCCAGTAGAACGTTTACCTTTCCAGCTTTAAAGCGATCTAGAGCATCTGAGCGGCGTCCTTGGGACATTTCACCTCGCAGATAAGCGGCGTTAATGCCTTGGCTTTGCAAATAAGCAACCAGCTCATCCAGACGATCGCGAGTTTTAACAAAAACAATAGCTCGGCTAACATCTTCACGACCAAGGTAGTGACACAAAATCGCGCGCTTATGTGTTATGTCATCACAATTATGATAGACCTCGGTGATTTTGCCGCGTTCTCGGCGCGGTGGATCAACATCGATAAACTGTGCATCGCGCATGACTTTTTTGGCAAAATCCTCTAACAGGTTGCCTTCCAAAGTGGCGGAAAATAGCGCAGTGCGTTGCCGAGCTGTCAACTCATTAGCTATCAGCTGCATCTCTTTGATAAAGCCCATATCTAACATGCGATCGGCTTCATCAAGGATTAGCCATTCAATCGCTTGGGTGTCAAAGACCTGAGCATTGATATATTCAATTAAGCGGCCTGGGGTGGCGACAACAATATCGCAGCCATTTTTAAACTGCTCAGCATGTTCGCTAAAGTGCACTCCGCCTGTAATATCAATCACTTGATGCTGGGTGAGTTGGGCTAAGAGCCGTGCTTGTTCACCAACTTGCAGCGCTAATTCTCGAGTCGGCGTGAGAATCAATACTCGCGCAGGTCCTTTGCCTCGGCGAGCAAAATCAAGCAAATGTTGAAAAGCTGGAAGCAGATAAGCGAGAGTTTTCCCAGTCCCTGTTGGGGCACAGGCTAATACATCATGGCCATCTAACAACGTCGGGATCACTTCTTGTTGGATCAACGTTGGGCGCGTTATTTGTTGGTTTTCCAGGGCGCTAATGAGTTCTTCATCGAGCTCTAATTGGTCAAATGTCATAATTTCTCTTAAATAAGAAGTGGTATGGCTGATGCGGAAACTTGCAATCAGTTCCGGCTGCTTCTAAAGTTGCCGCTTATTATAATCGCTAGTGCAGCGATTATTGAAATTTCTTATGATTTGATTTGGGAGATGCCGAGTTGGATTGGCAAAATCAGCCGGGTTTTAGCTTAAAACAGTTTCATGTCGCCCATCACTTATGTGCGATGAAAGTCGGTACCGACGGCATGATGCTTGGCGCTTGGGCCCAGATTGAACAAGCTCATAGTATTTTAGATGTGGGCTGTGGCAGTGGCTTAATTAGTTTAATGCTAGCTCAGCGCTCATCCCCCATATGTGCAATAACGGCTCTTGATATTGATGCTGATGCGTGTGAACAAACTCGTTTGAATGTGGCGCATAGCCCTTGGCCTCAACGTATTGCTGTGGTGGAAGCTGATTTTTTAAATTTCTCATCCCCCTCATTTGATCACATTGTTTCTAACCCACCTTATTTTGCCCATGGCCAGCAGTTTGATGATAGCCGCCGAGCCATCGCCCGACAAACTAGCACACTGGCGCATACTCAGTTACTTCATAAAGCAGCCGAATTACTTGAGAGTCGCGCTCGGGTGTCACTTGTCTTACCTTATCAAAATGGCCTCGCTTTGATTGATTATGCAAAAAGTCACGACTGGTTTGTTCACAGGCTTTGTTCAGTTAAAACTAAACCAACTCAACAAGAGCCTGCTCGGTTGCTTATCGAATTTGCTCGTTTTTTTAAAAAAACTGACTATCAGCAATTAGTTATTGAAGATTCGCCAGGGCAATATTCAGCTGATTATCGCCGCCTTTGCCAAGATTTTTATTTGAATATGTGACTATTTTTGCTTCGCGCTTGACGAAAAGGGCGGTTTAAAGGTCTACTAATCAGAACGATCCATAACCGCTTTAATTCATGCTTAACCTATCTTCTGAGGATAATGTCCCTCAAGGCCAACAGATAGCCGCTTTGGACCTGGGGTCGAACAGCTTTCATTTAATCGTTGCGCGTTGGTTAAATGGGCAAATTCATATTATTGACCGCATCAAGGAACCCGTTCGATTGGGCTGGGGGCTTAATGAAAATGGAACGCTCAGTGAAGATGCTGTTGAGCGAGCAATGGCCTGCTTTAGTCGCTTTGGCGAGCGTCTTCGAACGCTATCAGCTGGTAACGTGCGAATCGCTGGCACAAAAACCTTGCGAAGCATTCGCCGGGCCGATGAGTTTTTAGCCAAGGCTCAGAAATTACTAGGCCATCCGGTCGAGATTATTTCGGGTGAAGAAGAAGCTCGTATTATTTATCTTGGCGTTGCGTGTGACTTAGCCCCGGGTGAAGGCTCAAGGCTGGTGGTCGATATTGGCGGAGGCAGCACCGAAGTTATTATCGGCCAAGGCATGGAAGCGCGCTTAAAAGAAAGTTTAAATATGGGCTGCGTTGCGATTACCAAGCGCTTTTTTGCCAAAGGGAAGGTTACCGCAGGGCGCATAAAAAAAGCCCGTACCGCTTGCATGCAAGAGCTTGTCCCTGTGTTAGATACGCTTAGTGAAGCAGGATGGGATGAAGAGATTGGAGCATCAGGCACGATTCGTGCGGCATCTGAAATCTGTGTTGCCAAAGGCTTAAGTGACGATGGCACAATCAAGCTGAAATATTTAGAAAAACTGCTTGATGAATATCACGATGCTGGGGTCGTCGATCACCCGCTTGAGGGGCTTTCGGAAAACCGCCGACCGGTATTTTTAGGCGGATTAATTATTTTGATCACTTTGTTTGAAGGGCTTGAACTGCGCGCGATGAGCGCCGCTCAATGGGCCCTTCGAGAAGGGTTGCTGTATGATTTAAAAGGGCGTTTGGAACATAGCGATCTGCGAGAAAGCAGCATTAATAATCTATCTAAACGTTTTCATGTGAATCTAGAATATGCCTCACGAGTTGACCGCACCGCTCAGCAATTGCTTGAGCAAGCTGGCAGCTGGACTCAAGAGCATCGCAGTGTTGCGCAGCTGTTGCATTGGAGCTCTTTGTTGTTCTTAGTTGGGCTTGATATTGCTCATAGCGATTACCACAAACATGGCGCTTATATTGTCGAGCATGTGGATTTGCCGGGATTTTCTCGCTCAGAACAGCTCGAGCTGGCTCAGTTAGTTCAAGGGCATCGTAAAAGCATCCGTAAGAACTTCCCTGTTGAGCAAGATAGCTTACTCAGGGTTTTGTTGTTATTGCGCATTGCTGTGATTTTGCAGCGTGGCCGCCGTCATCAACCGATTCCGGTGTTTCAGATGCGCAGCCACGAGAACGAAATTGTGTTGAGGTTTGAACAGCAGTGGTTAGCGCAAAACCCACAAACACTGGCGGACTTAACCAATGAACAACGTTTTCAGCATCAGGTCGGTTATGAGCTAGAGATTACGCCGCTTGCTGAAGATTATGCTGTATCTAACGGCTAAGCTCGCTTAGCTCATCAATCAGTTGGTCGGTCCATTGTTCGATGCGCTCTTCGCTGAGTTCAAACTGAGTTTCATCATCAAGGGCTAGACCAACAAATTTAGTTTTATCGTCATTAAGTGCTTTAGATGCGGTAAAACTATAGCCAGTCGTTGGCCAGTATCCGATAAATGTGACGCCGATTTTAGCTAATTGTGCGTGTAATAGTCCCATCGCATCGAGGAACCACTCGCCATAACCTTCCTGATCGCCTAAGCCAAACAGTGCGACAATTTTACCCTGTAATTTTAATGAACCGATTTGGTCCCAAAGCAGATCCCAGTCTTCTTGTATCTCACCATAATCCCAGGTCGAAATTCCCAGAATTAAAATATCGTATTGTTCCATCAAGGTGAGCGGGGTATCTTTGACGTTGTGAACTTGCACAATTTCTTCGCCACCCAATGCTTGCTGAATTTTTTCGGCAGCCATTTCGGTGTAACAAGTAGTGGATCCATAAAACAGGCCAATAGCCATAACGTGTTCTCTACCGTAAAATTTGCGTAAGTTTAACAAAACTAACTAAGAGGCCAAAGCGCGACGTGACTCAAATTGTCTCATCTATTGAACAGTTTTTAGATACTCTGTGGCTAGAGCAAGGGCTCGCTGAGAATACACTAATTTCGTATCGCAATGATTTAACCAAACTTGCTGATTTTATGGCCAACAAAGGAATATCGATTGAGCAGGTTAACCATGCTGATTTACAGCTGTTTATTCAGTGGTGTCAGGATCATGGGCAAAAGACGAGCAGTGCAGCGCGTCAGCTTTCGGCGATTCGTCGTTACTATCGCTATTTATACGCACAGCAGATCAGAGAAGATGACCCCAGTGCCTTGCTGCATTCACCCAAACCCGAGAAGCCGCTACCTGCGAGTCTCTCTGAAGAAGATGTTGAAAATCTACTCGCTCAACCTGAGCTCAATGAACCGATTGAACTGCGTGACAGAGCGATGCTTGAGCTGTTGTATGCCACAGGGCTTCGAGTCACCGAACTTGTATCGCTTCGCATGGATGAGCTGAGTTTGCGTCAAGGCGTTGTGCGTATTCAAGGCAAAGGCGGTAAAGAGCGGTTGGTGCCGATGGGGGAAGAAGCCGAATACTGGTTGGACCGATACTTTAAACAGGGCCGCGCTTTACTACTCAAGCAAGAATCAGATGTGGTGTTTCCCAGCAAACGTGGGGTTCAGATGACGCGTCAAACTTTTTGGCATCGAGTCAAAGCCTATGCCTTGCGCGCCGGGATTACTAAACATCTATCGCCGCATACGCTGCGACATGCATTTGCGACCCATTTGCTTAATCATGGTGCTGATTTACGAGTTGTGCAGCTGTTATTGGGCCATAGCGATCTTTCGACGACACAAATTTATACCCATGTGGCGAATGAACGGCTTCGTCAAGTTTATGATGAAGCGCATCCGCGAGCATAATGGTGCTCTTGAGGAAATATTAGCTAAACAGTTGTTTAAAAAGTGATTCATCAAACGGAATTGATGAAAATATGGGAGGCTGCGACTAGCGCTTGGTTTTTTTCTTGATATAATACCCGCACTTGGTTAAAGCTCTTAAGCAAGTTTGCCTTAGCGGGCATCGTATAGTGGTTATTACCTCAGCTTCCCAAGCTGGTGACGCGAGTTCGATTCTCGCTGCCCGCTCCAATTTCAGTTCCACCGCATTTTTATCATCTTCTTCTTTTTTGTTTCAACCGTCATTCAAGCGTGTGTTGATACTCGCCCGCTCATTACCGAAGATTGGCCCGTCGTTGCTCGGCAAAGTCAGCTATGATTTGAGTAAAACAAACACTGATATTCGAGGTGGCAGATGGTCCAAAACATGGATTTAAATGTTGACCTGCGACAGATGGTCATCGCACTTGAAACGGCGGTGTCTTTGGTTGGAATGAATGATACCAATCATGGCAAACGCGTTGGATATATAGCCAGCCAGATAGGTTCTCAGCTTGGTTTTAGTCAAAGTGATATCAGCTTTGCCTTCGAATTGGGAATGTTGCATGATTGCGGAGTTTCCAACGAGCAAATGCACTCTAATTTAGTGAACCACTTTGATTGGAGTGATGCTTATATTCATTGCAATATTGGCTATCAGTTACTCAAAAATTTTGCGCCATTGTCTAAATATGCGCTGCCGATTTTATACCATCACACCCCTTGGCAGTTACTTTCATCGGTGGATATCAGCAGTTATGACCGGCGGATGAGTAATTTAATTTTCTTATCTGACCGGATTGATGTGCTGGGTGCAACGCACGATAAAGCAGATATTTTATTGGCTAAAGATGACATTATCGAAGCGATTAAAGCGCATGAGGATAGCTATTTTCAACCCAAGTTAGTGGATGCTTTTTTAGCGATTTCTAATTGTGAGTCATTTTGGATTGCGCTAGAAGATCGCCATATCTTCCGCTTCGTTTGTGATATGGCAAACCTGCCCGCAAAGCAACAGCTCTCCCTTGATGAGCTTAAACAACTTTCTTTGATTATGGCTTATATCGTGGATCAAAAAAGTCCATTCACAGCGCAGCACTCGGTTAGAGTCGCGGCGGTAGCAAAGTTTCTGGCTATCTCTTTTGGGCTAACTCCACAACAGTGTCAAAAGATAGAGATTGCTGGATTACTGCATGATTTGGGTAAATTGCATACGCCCGATCGTATTCTCGATAAACCAGGAGCACTGGATGATGTCGAGCGGGCGGTGATGAATCAACACAGTTATGAGACCTATGAAATATTAAGAGCGATCAGCGGATTAGAAGAGATAGCTCGGTGGGCTGCTTTTCATCATGAAGGGTTGAATCAAGCTGGTTATCCATTTCATCCGCGCAAACAAGATTTGACGATTGAAGCTAGAATTATCGCTGTAGCCGATGTATTCCAAGCACTGGTGCAGCATCGCCCCTATCGCAAAGGGATGAGCTGTGATGCTGCTTTAATACTCCTTGATAAGATGGTGGCATCCGGCAAACTTGATGCGCAGCTCGTTTCTCTGGTTCGAGAGCGAATAGATCCCTGTTATGTAATCGCGCAACATGGCGATCCTGATACTGAGTCACAGCTTACGCTGCTGCAATTACCTATATTTAGCGACGTACATCGTTTGCCTGCGATTGCATAGCCAGCTCAGCTTATATGCTCTATTTTTACGATTTATTGGTTGGGGTAATGTGTCGAGCTCGTCGAAGATGGCGTATTTTTTTCGGGCTCGGCAGCATCTCTTTTATATATGAACGGCCGGTGATCCGGCCCATAATGATAACCGATGCGATGTGAATACAGACACAGCATAAAGTAACGTTTACTGCGCCAACATGGACCATTCTTAGCCAACCCTGATCCCAGAAATAGTCCGTTTCCATCATGTAACCGCTCAGTCCGATGAGTAAAAGCCCACTCCACATACACCAGATCATAATTGCCCCAGCTGGATTATGCCCTTGGTGATGGTCTTCTCGCGTGGTTGTGACTTTAATAATATGGGTGAATGCGTTGGGAATATTCGGTAGAAATGAAGACAATCGAGCCGGTGGCTTTGCAATCAGTCCCCACAGCAGACGAATGACAACCACAGCGACAACACTATAACCTACCCATTGATGCACCTGACTGCCCGCATCCGTCACAAAATAATTGATTAAAAACCCTAAGGCGACGCTCCAGTGCGTCAATTTTACGATAATGTCCCAGTGGGTTGCTTTGCTCATAATCATCTCATGGTTTATGTTCGAGTAAACAAGGTGTTGTAGCCTGCAAAACACTTTATTGCAGGCATTTGTCGAGATTACGCTTGAAAGCTTAAGAATTTATTAACGAAAAATTACAACGTTTGCACTGCCTCAAAACTAAGCGAAGGTTCACTCTCGCTTTGAGTTGGTGTTGGATAATAAGTTAGCAAGGCTTGCGATGGCGCTAATATTGGCCGTTCAGACAATACCATTTGCAAAATAGTTGCGGCATCAAAATTATCGATGTCGTCGATATGAAAACTTTTTTCATTTAACAGGCCATAAACAAGCGGATTGGTGTGGGTGTAAAGACCAATACAACGGCAATCAACGGCGTCAGCTAGATGCAGCGGGCCAGTATCACAGCTAATGAACGCATCATTGTATTTTAAAAAGCCAGCCAGCTCTCTTAAACCTTTTGCTCGATAAATCGAGGTATTATGAAGCAGCGGTTCACTCATATCTGGCGCCATGACTTCAATCCAATGAATCGGCAATGTTGCTGCTTGATTAAACTGATTCAGAATTTTAAGCCAAGTCTCATCGTTGAGTTGTTTATCTCCCCTGGCTCCTCGAAAAAATGAGATGCAAAGCTGTTGAGAATGGCTGCTGTATGCTCGACGACTTGCTAAACCTCTGGCTTGTTCACTGTGGCTTAAAATCATTCGATAGTTGCCGATAGGGGCTGAAGAGTCATAAATTTGAGAAATTAAATCAAGGCATTGCAATGCTGCATGACCAAAGGTGTTCTTTTGGGCGACGGTATGGGTATAAGCTTCGCTATAACGGGCTTTCTTATATGCCACCTTGTTTTTGGCATTGAGTAAAGCGCAAATAATCGAGTCTTGAGACGAGCCGCAAGGCGCCAAGGCTAAATCATAGCTGCCTTTTGTTAAGGCCCAGAGTGATTTAAAACACAGTCGCAGATTTTTCAATCGGAACTGGCTGAACAGAAACTGATTCACATCTAAATGGGCGAACAGTTGTTTTTGCCAAGGTTCTTTGAGAATCAATGTGATGTGCGCATTTGGAAATGTTGTTTTTATCTGATCAACAAAAGGGATCAAAAAAACAGTATTACCGATACGACGGTTACTTCTAACAATCACAATACGTTTAACCAGCTCTTTATCGAGCAGTTCCTCTTGCGCATTTCGTCGTTTGATTAACCGTAATAATAGGTCGATTAAAGGTTGCATTGCTTTTTTGCGAGCATGATCAAACTTTCTAGATAAATTTTTTATTTGAGTTCTGCTTACAAATTTCATCCATTGATAGCTTGCCATCGTAACCTCTTGAATTTGCATCAATGTCAAAGTTATTGTAGGAGCAGTTTAATTATGCTTTTTTAAGATTCCCTTAAGAGACGTTAATTGTTTTGAAAAATAACACTAATCAAATAAAAATGTTTTTATCAATAATGGTGCGGTTAAATCCATGGATTAACTGTGGCTAAACCATATTAAATTTTTTACATGCAAATTACATTTTTACCCAAAATAGTTAATAGAAAGAAATTAACCTATTGGGCAAATGTCTAAACTCTCAAGAATGCTGTTTGTGTTTCTATTGCGAGTGCACAAACTATTGTAGAACACTTCACATTTTCTCCATCATCCTTTTTTAATCAATTGAATTATATTATCGCTAGGTTGTTAATAGGCTTTAGAAAGAAGTATTTAAATAAGGTTATTAGTATGATCATCAAGAAAATAGACATTATGATTGTCTCTGTTCCTTTTGATTCTAATCGAGTAAAAAGTTCATCAGCAGAGCAAGATTTTAATGCAGCTTCTGCTGAGGTTTCCCAAATGCAATCGCTCTTGGTTAAGATTGAAACGGATAATCAGTTGAACGGTTGGGGTGAGGGATTTGGACATCTGATAAATCCGGTTACCTATCAAGCTCTTAAAGAAGTTGTTGGCCCGTTTTTTTTAAATAAATCATTTGCTTGTATCGATGATTTAAAAGCCTTAATGCATCAGGCTGAGCTGTCTTTTCATGCCTTTGGTCGAACAGGGCCGATTCGCTATGCATTATCAGCCATTGATATTGCGCTATGGGACTTATTATCGAAAGCCAATCAGCAACCATTGTGGCAATTTTTAGGGGGTAAACGCGATAAAATCGAACTGTATCCAAGCTTGGTTAATTATGACGACAATGTGACTGGCTTGTATAAAACATTACAAGAAGTTATGGATGCTGGTTACCGAGAAATTAAAGTTCATGAGAATAAAGTCAGCACCATTGGCTTAATTCGCGAACAATTATCAGACGATATTGAATTATCGGTTGATCTTAATTGCATTTTAAGCTTTGACCAGGCAAATGATTATTTTGAAAAAGTAAGAGGATTTAATCTTAAGTGGATTGAAGAACCCATTTGGCCACCCGATAATTTAGAAAATCTTGCTCAAATAAGAACATTTGGTATTCCTATTTCTGCTGGTGAAAATGCTAATGGTGAAATAGATTTCATTAACTTTGAAAAAACACATGCAGTAGATTATTTTCAGCCTAGCGTTGCCAAAATTGGTGGTATAACGGCAATGTTGAATTTATTTGAAGTGGCAAAAAATCGCAAGATTAAAATTTCCCCACACTGTTTTTACTATGGTGCTGGAATGCTTGC
This sequence comes from Celerinatantimonas sediminis, assembly GCF_046054195.1. Taxonomy (NCBI): domain Bacteria; kingdom Pseudomonadati; phylum Pseudomonadota; class Gammaproteobacteria; family Celerinatantimonadaceae; genus Celerinatantimonas; species Celerinatantimonas sediminis. The sequence goes on along the minus strand of NZ_JBEQCS010000002.1, from coordinate 152,750 downwards.
CACTGCTCATTTAACAACATTGCTCGATGATGATGTTAAATTAGAAGTGCCTTTTATTAAGTACAACCCTATTATCCATCCACTATTAAAATATCAACCCATAATTACCTTACCTACAACTCCTGGATTGGGATTTAACCCTGCTCCAGAGCTAATAAATAAAATAAAAATTAAATCTTGTTCGATTGAATAAGAACTAAGGATAGAACTATGTTCAGAACAAAATATAGATATTATGTAGCCCTACTGTTGTTTTTCGCCGGAGTGCTTAATTACATGGACCGTTCGGCACTCTCCATTATGGCGCCTTTGATAAAAGGTGATTTAAAGATTACCGACTCTCAGCTCGGTATTTTGTTTAGTTGCTTTTTTATTGGCTATTGTCTGTTCTGCTTTATCGGTGGCTGGGGCGCAGATAAATATGGCCCGAAACGCGTCTATGGTTGGGCGATGGCTGTGTGGTCACTGTTCTGCGGGGCAACCGCTCTAGTTGGCGGCTTTTTCCATTTAGTGATTGTGCGAGTTCTGTTTGGTATCGGTGAAGGGCCCATGGGAACCACGACCAACAAATCAATTTCAAACTGGTTTCCTAAAAAAGAGGTGGGCCGTGCAGTTGGCTTTACAAATGCCGGACAGCCTTTGGGCGCTGCATTATCAGCACCGATTGTTGGCTTTGTTGGGTTATATTGCGGTTGGCGGATTTCATTTATTGTGATTGCCCTGCTGGGCTTCGTTTGGTTGGGCGCATGGTTATTATTTTTTAAAGATAAACCAGAAATTCATAATAAAGTTTCAGAAGAAGAAGCTGCGCTCATTGTTAATAGTCGCCCGGCTAAAGAAACGTGTCAGAAAGCCCAAACAGGGCATGACTCAATGTGGCGATATATATTGTCAATGCCGGTGATTGGCGTTGCGTTAGCATTCTTTTGTTTTAATTACATCCAGTATTTCTTTCTGTCTTGGTTGCCGATTTATCTCGTCGATTTTCAGCACCTAGATATTAAAAGTATGAGTATTGTGGGGATGTTGCCATGGCTTGGGGCAACGGTTGGCTTTATCGCTGGTGGGGCTATCTGTGACTATATTTTCGGCAAGTTAAATAACTTTGTGTTATCGCGCAAAATTATTATTTTTGTCGGGCTTGGTATCGCTGCCATTAGTGTCTTTGCGACCGCTTATGTTAGCAGCTTATATATGGCTGTAACGTGTATTACGATTGCTACTATCTTCGCTTATATGACGCCACAGGCTTGTTGGTCTTTATTACAGGATATTGTTCCACCAGAAAAAATTGGGACAACCGGAGGGTTTGTGCATCTCTTATCCAATCTGGCGGGGATTATGTCACCGGCGGTCACCGGATTTATCATCCAGTATGGTGGGGGATATCATTCTGCATTTATTTTAGCCAGCATTTTGGCAGTCGGCGGGATGATAGCATTATTCTTGCTGGTCAAAAGCCGTGCCCCGATGCCTTTGGCTGCTTCTTAAGATGGGAATTTTTTGAGTAAACAAGCCTCTTTTTAGAGGCTTGTTTGTTTTGCAAAGGTAAATTTATTTTTCTGATAAATCGGCGATCTTTGCTCTTAGTTTTGCTAAAAATTCTCGTAATTGTTGCTCATTAGCATAACTAAATTTGTGGATATCGCTTAATCGTTGTGTTGGTGAGCTTAATTCGGCATCGATATGTTCCAGAAGAACTTTTCGATACTCACTTGGTTTTTCCATTACAAAAGATGCAACCCTTTCAATGCAGGTGAGTGGCTCTTTTTCAAATAGGATCATATATAGCGGCACCGTGAGAGGCATTAACCAGCGATCGAACAGCCGACCTTGTTCGTTTTGCGTATATTGGCAGTGGCAATGCGGGCAGGCAAAAAATCGCACCTGTTCAGTTGGTGTCGGCGTCACATTTTCAAGAGGGGTTTGGCATCGAAGGCAGTTGGGCATGGTGTTTTGCTCTTTTATCGGTTGAAACAATCAATGTTTCAGTTTTCGCTGTAGATGTCGGTTGAGCGGCTCATCGGGTACTTTTTTAAAGCCGCGATAACGCGCTTGTTTAGCTCTGACTCGAACCGTTGCATCAACTTCTTGTGCCAACTCAGTATCTAATTGATAACAAGTAAGTTTGCTTAATTCAGTATCGCTACGACGCTGTAATCGAGAGCTTCTCGTTTTGGCTCGATGAATACTTTTGCGGCTACTTTTATCATTTTCGCCATAGCAGTTCCGGCAATCTTTCTGATAACTCAGCTGTTTTTTCTGTTGAGGATGTTTGATTTTACTCATGTTACTACCTTGCCTTTAACGCCACTGATACCCGGTAATCTTCACCCCGGTGTCAGTTCGCTCCAGTGGAAATTGACCATTTTGCTGCACGAGTGCAATAAATCCATTCACATCATTTTTGAGCATGGGAAGTGGCCGCTTTGGGTCGCTGTGCGAAGAGTGATATTCATCGGGCACGAATATCCAGTCGATATCTTTAAGTTCAATGCAGGGAAATGGCCAACAATCAGCAAAATGACTGTTATCGCAAACTAGACATTGCGCAACATTGAGCGGGCCAATTTGTGGCTCATCAGTAAATAAAAATTGCCAGGTTACCCCGCCAAGTGGTGGTTCTATGCGCGCGGCTAATTCAAATAATTTTCGCCATTTTGCATTACTCATTAACAGGGCAACAGTGCTGTTACGCCGGGTTTTAAGTTGTTTTTTATTCATGATTAGTCCTTTTTAAATACTCTGTTTGGACTATTGCCCGAGCAATGCTGGTAGTTGCTGTTTTTGCCATTGTTCAATTTGCTTTAAATCGGCATCTGGGTAAATTGTGGCAAAGCGTTTAAATATCACATCTGCATTTTTTAGCCCCATTGTGGTGGCAAAATGAATATGATCATCCAATGTCATGTTTTCATCAAAACCGTAAAAATCGAGCAGAATATAGGCGAGCATCAGCTCAAAGCTATCTGCAAAATCGTTATAAATTTTGTCGGCTTCTAGCTCAATACGAACAAAACGATGCTGGCTACCAGCGGTTAGCATTACAAAAAATTCATCATCTGCACCACCATCGCAAATGGGGGTAATAGTAGAGCCTTTGAGAATGTCGTAATCATCCATAATGGATGGCAGATAGTTATAACCGCCAACAGGAGGTTGTACGAAATACTGTAATTTGCCCAGTTTCGAGTCATCTTTAAGGGCTTCGAGAAAGTCGCCGTTAACTCCTGCTGCTATTAGCGTTGCTTGGCGATGTTCTTTAGCTGTAAGCATGAGCAATTCCTCTATTGAAGGGCATATTGATAATTGATATCTGCCGAGAATGGTGGCTTTTGTGTTTGTTTGCTCAAACAAAACTCAAACACGGTGCAGTGTTCATTGGGTAATTCTCCGGCATTGACGCTCAAATTGTACCAACCATTTTCTAAAGTTAGCTTAGGTAAGCGCTGATTATTGCCATATTTGACTAAGTCGGGTAGATATTTATCCCAATTTGTTAAATAAGGGACGGTAAATAGCTGCACACTTTGGTTGATGACTTCGATGATATAGCCAGTTTGTTGATGGGTTGGAGTGATGTTTTGCGTTGCAAATACTGATGGCTCATCAGCATTAAGATAAATCGTGTAGGCTAGGTTATTAATGCCCATCAGAGGGATTAGTATGCCATCAGAAACGACTGTATCGCCAATATCATCAGTGGTTAAAACATGAAGTAGGTCATTCTCTAATTGATGAGTCTGTTTAAAACGGCTTACATTGGCCGGATCTGCGAGCAAAAACCAATCATATGTGTCATTAACCATGCCTTCAAAGCGATTCATTGAGTATCCTTTGGTGTTATTAATAATCAGTCTAGTGATAGTATTTTGTCAAACAAAGCGCTATCACAACGCTCTAGGTTCGCAATAAAGAGCAGCTTTCCAGTAAGTTAGCAATCGACATGTTAGCGATTTTCCTGCCATAACATTTTTGAGTGTGACGTACCGAGCAATCATCACTGAGTGTTATTTTATCTAGCATTAAAAGCTCATCGCAATCTTTCCTGAAATTTGCAAATAAGCGTAGTTTTCTTATTGTTTTTCAAATCGTTTAGCCCTTAATGAAAGACTTTGAGCCTGTTTTGATGGCGAAACAGAGCAAGCTTTACAGTGGTAAAACAAGGTTATTTTGCCACTATCACGGATACAGCGCTTTTTTGTCGATACAATCTAAGCTGGTTTAGGCTTGCAAAGAGTCCCCAATGAATCAAGAGCAACCCCCGGTTTCTGCGTGCATCGCTTCCATGACTTTTACGGATATTGAACAGATACTACGTCGATTCATCCAAGATAGTAGCAGTTTAGAGCAGGTTGAATATGCCAAGGCGTCTAAACATCCGCCTGCGCTTGCATATCAAGAGGATTTTCCCCGTTTAGAGTTGGTGATTTCTGGCCAAGTCCATATGAGCGTTGCTGGTGAAGGTAGTGAAACTCACTCGTTTGTGCAGACCCCAAAAATGGTGTTGTTTATACCTAAAGATGGTTGGAATAAAGCAAATAGAGATCAACCTGTTCAAACATTAAGCCTGCTGTTTGGCAAGCAGCGATTAGGCTTTAGCATAATGCAATACAACGCTCAGCAGCTTATCTCGATGGGAAAATATCATGTGCTGCGCCGTGGTCCCAGAACTACGGCCTTTATGTTGCAATCGCTCAGCGAATTGAGCATGCAACAGAGCGATCAACAAACGGCATTATTGCTGGTACGAGCGGTGCTGAGTTCGGTGCTTGACCTGCTTCATCATCCGATTGAAAATTTATCGCGCAGTAAAGCCTTATTTGAAGCTATCCGTAACTACATTGGCACGCATTATCAAAGCCCCATGACACGAGAAACTCTGGCACAGGCCTTTTATATCTCACCCAGCTATCTGTCACATCTATTTCGTAAAGAAGCGAATGTATCATTTTACGAATATTTAAATTATGTCCGTCTGGAACATGCCAAAGAATTGCTCAAACACTACGATTTGAAAGTAAAAGAAATAGCCATGCATTGCGGATTTAACGACAGCAATTATTTTTGTCGTTTATTTAAACAACAGACGCGCCGTTCGCCTTCTCAATATCGAGTGCACTACCACAGTTTGCAACAATAACGCAGATTACCAGCAATGGTTGAGTCTTCAACATTGATATCGGTGATGAGAAGCAACATCCGATTTTTTGCTGACATATCGATTGCGCAGCGTAAGCGCGATAAGCTGCAACAGCAACCATGAATACAAGGTCTGCTGCAAATAGCGGATCGGCCGATTTTCGGCGGTATCGATCCGCTATTGATCATAGCATGTCTAATATGGTCTTCCCTTCGCCGAAGGCCTGTACCCAATCGGCATGAAATTGTGTTAGGCCTGAATCGGTGAGCGGGTGACGGATAAGATTTTCAAAAACGTCCGGAGCTACGGTGACACTTTGTGCTCCTGCCATCGCTAACTCCTGAACTTGTTGCACATTTTTAAAGGATGCTCCTAAAACTTTAGAGGGTAATTGGTGCACTTTTAGCAGGTGCACAATATCGGCAGCTACTTTGCAGCCATCCCCACCGATATTATCGAGCCGATTAATATAAGGCGCGAGAAATTCAGCCCCAGCGACTGCTGCCATCAGCGCTTGTTGGGCTGATAAAATGGCTGTTGCAGTAACTCTCATCCCTTGCTGGCTAAGTAACCGGATGGCTTTCATTCCCGGTGCTGAAACCGGTACTTTTACAATAAATTCACCGCCGACAAATTCGTTTAACCGATGAGCTTCAGCAATCATGGTTTCGCTATCCGATGCCGAAACTTGTACATGTAGCATGCGATCATTGCCGATGACAGAGCGGATATCTTTAAGAATATCTGCCAATGGCCGATGTTCTCGAGACACAAGAGTTGGGTTAGTCGTCACGCCTGCGACTGGATAGAGATCCACGCAGCGGCGAATCGCTTCAATATTGGCTGAATCAATCATGTAGAGCATAACTTTTTCCTGTAAAACTGAGTGTGAATTGCAAAATTTTCTGGACTAACCACCAATGTTGACGGTGTAGCCCGCTTGGCTAAGACGCTCTTTAATGAGCTGGATTTGCTCCGCTGATGGCACCGATGTGTCTTTTAGCGCATAGCTCATATTGAGCAAGGCATATTTGTTGGATCCCAACTGGTGAAATGGCAACAGATGTACCTCGGCCACAGGTAGTGGTGCTAGAAAAGCTAATATCTCGTTGATATTGACCTCGTTCATGGTGTATCCGGGGATCAGCGGTACCCGAGGAATTACCGGATATCCCCCAAGACTAAGCGCTTTAAAATTATCCAGAACCTGTTGGCTTTGAATGCCGATAATCGCTTTAGCCTGTTTGGGGTTGATGATTTTTAAATCAAATAGAATTTCATGACAGGATTCAGCCATTTTCAGCAGCGATTTTTGGCTACCCACTCCTGTGGTTTCAATGGCTGTGCGAAATCCTGCTTGTTGCAGACGTTGCAGTAATGCTGTGGCAAATGATGCCTGCGCTAGAACTTCACCACCGGACAGAGTCACGCCACCGGATGAGGTGCGATAAAATACTGCATCGCGTTTGCAAATGGCCAGAATTTCATCAATGGTCATATCTTGGCCAATCTGTTGATAAGCACCGGACGGACAGGTTTCAACATCGTATGTACAGGGCTTACAGTGCAGACACTGCTGCTCATGTCGAACATATTGAAACTCGGGGGAGCGACTTTCCGGATTCGAACACCAGGGGCAATGCAGTGGGCAGCCTTTAAAAAAGACCACCGTGCGAATGCCGACACCGTCATGCAGTGAGTAACGCTGAATGTTGAAGACTCGTCCATGCATAATCACCTCAGAGCTGATGAGCCGTTCGGCGAATAATGTCGTCTTGAATTTCTTTGCTAAGTTCGACAAAGAAGGCACTGTAACCTGCAACACGAACTACTAATCCGGCGTAATCTTTGGGATGTTGCTGAGCTTCACGCAGGGTTTGTGCATTGACGACATTAAACTGAATGTGCACCAGTTTCAGTTTCATAAAGGCTTCTAGAAAATCGGCTAGTTTGTTAAGCCCTTGTTGGCCTTCAAGAGTGGCCGGTAAAAATTTCACATTCAGCAGGCTGCCGTTGGACAAAAGGTAGTTATCCAGTTTGCTAACCGAGCTCAGCACTGCTGTCGGGCCTTGATGATCTTTACCTACCATCGGGGAGAGCCCGCCATCGGCTAACTGTTCGCCAGCGTTGCGACCATCTGGTGTAGCGCCGACCACCATCCCTAGCGGTATATGTGCAGAGACGGTGTATGATCCGGGAACAAAATGGCCGCCCCGTGGGTTTTCGTACTGTTCGACCTCTTTACAATAGACCCGTAGCAGATGCGCACTAATCTCATCAACCTCGTCAATATCGTTTCCATATTTATGGTATTTATGGCTTAGTTGGGCCTGCAATTTGCGGCCGGATTCACCGGCATAATCGCTTTTTAGACAATCCATTAATTGTTTAAAGCTCATTTGTTTTTCGTTAAACACAAACTTTTTCAGTGCAAATAACGAGTCGCTTAAATTTGCAATCCCAATGCCTTGAACGCCTGAGAAATTATAGCGGGCACCACCTTGTGTAATATCACAGCCATTGCGTACACAATCATCAACCAATGATGACAGCAGCGGGACCGGAGCCCAATCGCGGTGGCCAATATCACAAATATTGGCGCCTTCAACCATCAGTTTGACGTAATGGCGAATATTGCTTTGGATCTCATCAAGTAGCTGTTCGTAGGTTAAATCGGGGGTATTTTCATGCTCGAGCATGGTCAGTTCCATCACTTTGAGCAGATTGAACATGGCAATGTCATGCAAGCCATATGTGCGTCCCGGAATCGATAGCTCAACACATCCAACAACTGAGTAATCACGCGCATCTTCTAACGATACGCCTCGATTTAAAAAAGCGGGAACGACAACCTCATCATTGAAAATCTGAGGGATCCCTGTTCCAAGGCGGATAGTTTCAGCGGTTTTTAGTAAAAATTCTCTATCCATCAGCTCGTTGACGCGCACACCTATATTAGGTTGGGGCAACTGAATATGCTGATAAGCTTCAAGACAGAGTGTCGATAACGGATTTTCGGCGCTGCGGCCAGTTTTTGTTAATCCGCCCAATAAGATGGTGTAGCCTGTGGGAAATCCGGCAAAAAATTTGGCACTGCTGCTGGAGCGTAGTAACACCACATCATTGGTTTTAATCCATAAAGATTGCAAAAGTTCTTGTAATTGCGCCGGATCATCACCGCGTTTGAGCGAGGCCTGATAAAACGGCATCATGTATTGATCAAATCGGCCTAGCGACAGTGAGCTGGCATTGGACTCTAATTGCAAAATAACATTCATGTACCAGAACAGCTGACAAGCTTGCTGAAAATCATGAGGTGCTTGGGTGGCCACTGTGGCACTGATGCGGGCAATTTCACGCAGCTCTTGCTGGCGCAGATTGTCTTGGCAATCTGCAGCCATTGTTTCAGCCAACAGCTGATAGCGGCGAATATGTGCGCTAGCCGCTTCAAGTAGCATGGCCGCTGCGCGATAAAAATGATTATTGGGATGCGCAATGCAGCAGGTCTGCAACTCTTGGGTCAGCTTACCCAAACCATTATTGAGCAACCGCGGAAAATTAATAATGATATGACCCTGACCTTTATCGGTTTGGTTCACGCTGAAAATATGGGTGCTTTGTGCTTGTTTAACCTCATCTGACATCCGCTCATTAATGAAATCTTTCATCGAACGGCCTTGCCAGTAGGGCAGTAATTGTTCGCGGTAAATTTGTTTATCTCTTTTAGAAATAAAGAATTTATCTTGTGCCCGAGAGTTCAACGTATCAAGCTCGTCATTAATCCAGTACGGATCCATTTCCGGCGAAATAATTCCGCTGCGAGGCTTGATAGTACGATTGCCAGCAATTAGTTCATCATCGCGGATAGAAATCTGTACATTTTCCAGAATATGTCGCACCGCTTTGGCCCGTCTTATCAGCACATGTTCACCTTCGCTCTGGCGGTGACTTTCGCTATAAAGCAAAGCTCTTTCAAGAGAGATTTCCCGAGGTTGAGCAAATAGCGCTTTTTTCAGTCGGGTGATTCGTTCGCTGGGCATGGTTAGTGCTCCTTAATACGACATAAAACTGGATTGCTAATTACTATAGGAACTTAATGTCAGATTCGGGAGAAGAGAAAATGGCTATATACTGGACAATTGTGCTGTTACTGATAAATAGTGATCAACCTCTCAAATGCCCCTAGTGTTGGGATTTATACTGCCACCAGAAATTGATAACAAAATCATAAGCTGAATGAGGTGAACACAATTTTCTAGTTTGTGGCCTCTCATCTCATTTGCTTAAAAAGCCGGTGTTTAGTAAAGGCAAGAAGTGTCTTCTGTGGTGAGCATTAATCATATCAGCGGTTGATTTCTTATTTAGCTAGCCGTTAATGTGCAATTTCAAGAGCTCGCTATTAGAGACAATCTTTACAGCTTGTCTTGTGGGCTGTCATTAGCGATAAGTTCAAGGTAATCGGGGCTCACCTTATCGGTTAACCACACTTGATTCGCTGTTTTATAAAATAGACATCCGTCCAGATGCATCTGTCTGGCTGCAACTTTTAGTATTACGGGTTTGCCATAACGTTCTCCGACCGCCATTGCCGTTTGCATCTGTTCGCTTAGATGCACGTGGTGTCGCTGCATTTTTTTCAAGCCGTGAGCTAAAATCGACGTTAGAAAACGCTCGGCAGTCCCATGGAGTAAATATTCAGGCGGGGTTTGTGCTACGAGATTTAAATCAACCGCAATAGAGTGGCCTTGATTTGCTCGAATCTGTTGGCCATCGGCAGAGATGGCAAAGCGTTGTTTATTATTTGTTTCAACAATAGCATACAAGTCGTTAAGAGTTAGCTCTTTACCACTGGCCTTTAGTTTGGTTAGTAATTCACTAATATTGGCCCAACCACTGCTATCGAGTGTTAATCCAATCTCTTCGGGTTTATGGCGTAAAATAAGGCTTAAAAATTTTGATTGTTGGGTTCGTTGGTTCATCAGTTTGAACATCCATTTATATGGTTTGGGTATCGATGCATGGATACTGGCTCTATCTTTGAAAATAATAAGGCAAAGAGTCTGCATCAAAATCGCCGTTGGCAAACCCTTTAGGCTCATTTATCGAACCTAAAAACTTTTGCACATCTTCTAGCGATTGATAATGCATAGGTTGATGAAAAAAGCGCATAAATTCTTGCAACGTAGCTTGGATATACAGTAAGTCTTTGAGGTTAATGGTTATCTTAGCTTCTGGGTCAACACTCTCAAGACCAAAGGTCGCGATTGCTTCAAGGTCATCGCTATAATGTGTCATTGTTTTTCTCATCTAGTTTTCACAGGGAATGACTTGCTCAATAAGTGTTAGCTCTTCGGCAAAGATCCCTTTGATAAATGCGGCTTGTTTACTGGCAAGCGTATCTGATGGTTCTGCTTGATATTCATGTTGAAAGCGAAGCAAATCATCATATAGCCATTGGCAATTATTTTTGAGCATATCGATTGCTTGGTTTAAAAAGTCCTCCCATTGCAGATGGTTTTGTTCATAACCATAGAATGCGACAGCAATTGTTCCAAATATTTGGGGCAGGGGAGCAAGAGCATCTTGCACAATGAACGTTGCATCGATGAAATTAGCATCACTAAGCGCCTTTTTTACACCGTCTTGTTGCGTCTGAGTCAAATCAGTTGGTAGTTTCACCTAGCAAATACTCCTAGATTAAAACTATATTTTGCCATAGGAAAATGGCTAATTTTATAGGTGTTTGCCAAGATGCTTTGGATGTATCCAAGCAGTTTTTGGCGTTAAATGACCCGCCAGCTTAATGAGCAATATTGTTGAGCAAGGCGACTGAATTAGTGTTTGAATATCGCAAAACCTCACCGTTGGTTGGCTGCCAACTTGTTGCAATGGTTAACAATAATCTCATTAGAGCTGGTTACAATCGCGCGTGTCATATCCCAAAACGCATTCTAATTATGGCCATAGTAGTTGGCAAAATTCAGTGTTTGTCGCAGCTTTTTATGCCACGAGCAAGTTGATCGACATATTTGAGTAAGGTCGGAATACGAAATTTGCCATGCATTGCTAAGATTGCTGGTTTGGCCGCGGCAAGCTCAATTCCAACGCTGCTGATATAAAGTGGATTTTGGCTCTTTCCTCGAAAAATCTTCGCTTCTGATGGGGTATCGATAAATTCTTTTTTAGCGACCCCAATAATTGGAACCTGCTGTTTCAGGGCATGGTAAAGATGCATGCCCAAGCCGGGTTTTTGTTGTTTGCCAAGAGCGACATAACCATCAACTACAACTATATCGGGCAGCTGGGGCAGCGCTTCGATAAGGGCCATGATGCAGGGAAGTTCTCGCTTGTAAAACTCACCGGGAATGTAGGGCGCAATTTGTGTGACGGTTTTGACCAGTGAGTCGCAGGCTGTTGGTGAATCCCAATGGTTAAACAAAATACCTGCGCAAACAGCGCTATTATCAAAATACTGACAATCTGCGGCAAATATCATCCAATCGAATCCTTCTGTTAAATTGTTTGCTAAGCAATAATGGCCGTTATATCGGCAATGAGATAAAAGGGAACTGTGCTTTAAAACGGCTCAGTATTTGTGGCGATTGCGCAAGGGCCTTGGCCGCTTGTTGCTTAGTCGGTGTTTGTTCAAAACGTTTAATACCACGCCAATCGGCAATCCCTGCTAGTGCTTTTTCATCGTTTGGATTGAGCTCGCTTTGTGGCTGAAAATCGATAAGGTGATCGATATGCGCTAATGGACCGGTAAATTCCATCAGTTCAAATAGGTAAAACGGGGGTTCGGCTAACTGCTCTATCATCAACTGAGCCCAACGCTTCATTTCCTCGATGCTGATTGCCTCACAAAATACTGCGGCTAATACAAAATCCAAGGCTTGGCTGTTTTGGGCTGTGACGCGAGTGTCTAAATCGCTTTCAGAGTTCATCGTTCAGCCTGTTGGTTTAGAAACTTAATCGCTTGTTTTATCTGTGTTTTCACTTCATGAATATTGAATTCACTATTGGCTGAAAAGGGATTTTTCTCACGCAGTTGTTGCAGTAGATGCTCTAGAGTGGGCCGTTCTAAATCGGTAAATTGCAATGCGCATTCGGTATCAAAAGAGCGATATTTGCCAATTAAATAACTTTCAAGATAGCTGATATCTGCCTGCTCTAGTAATAGTTTACCAAGATAAGGAAGCTCAGCGCTTGAGCCCCAGGCATAGCGACAAAAGAGCGCTTCAGCGCAAAATAAGTCATGAATTAGAGCTAGCGGTACGTTTGCGCTATGGCGGATAACTGCGCGATTGACCTGCTCTCGAAAGCTTTGATTTAAATCGCGCCAGTCACTTGAATCACCATTTTGATCGTTACTTTTGCAACAGATCATACCAATTTGGCTGCCATCATATTGGCTAATAAACTGTTGGACAATGTCATTCATATCTATTTACTCATGAACTGATTCGTTTACTAAAATTCGAAGCTAGAAAGTGCAGTTTGGCTGACTGGGTCATAAAAGAGCATGATCTCCCCATCAATGAGTGCTGCATCTTTTGGGGTCTCAAAAAAATAGTGATAAGTGATGAGACGGCCAATAAAAATAAATGGGCGACCATCGTCGCTAAGCGGTACATCTACTGACATTTCATCACCATCGTCATCAAGCACGACCCCCATATCTTTTAAAGGAAATGTCGTGCAGCTGCTCCAATTGCCTGCAAAACTATCGCCTGCTAATTGATGGATGAGTTCGACGCGGTCATCTTTGTCATAGTGGCCTTGTTCATCGAGTTTTGCCCACGGATGATGCAAACAGCCATGTTTTGCAAAATGCACTCGACGTGCCGCTAGTGCTTCGCGATGCTTGGTAAAGCGGGGATGATTGATACTAAAGTCATCCTGAAGTGGATAAGGTAGCTGATAGCGACCATCAATGACTGGGTAACTGACCCAATATTCATGTTTACTATAGCTATCATGGGCATGCTGATGAATCTGCTCATTTTGCTCATCAACCATAATGCTGGTGGGGAATACAAAATGCAGGGGGCCCGATAACTGCGCAAAGAACTGTGATAAATCGACACTCGCTAGCGGTATAAATTGTTGGGCACATTGGCGCGCATTTTGTGTAAATACTGTTTCAGGCTCTGGAAAAGGAATAAAGCCTTTTTCAGCGGTAAAAAAAGTCTTGCCAGTCATTATTAAATCCTTCGATTATGAGGTGACATTAATGCTTTCACGACTCTATATTGGCCAGTTCATTGCCTCTGTCATCTGCTGTTGTCGGCGTTCTATATAATGTTCAACAGCGTCGTTAAAGCATTCTTTTTTTATAAAAGGGAACTGTAAAAAATAAGATTGGCTAAATCCCGAAATATGGAAGCGACGCTTGCCTAAAATTGCATTTTCTTCGCTTAACTGATTGTTTTTGCCTCGGATCGTCATACGATAGATTGCGATGCTTTGATCTTTAATATCTAAAAGATAGGTTGCGAAGCTGCCATGTAGCGCAATATATCGTGTGCATTTAGACTGGCTTAATTGCTTATCATAATCGGTATGTCCTACGAGAATCGGCGTTTGTCGAAATACCTCAAAATTTCCGAAATTTGTTTCAATTGATATGCCGTAAGCTTGACATCCCATCCGTATTTCACCTAACGGATGTAACTCAACATGGGTAATGACTGCGGCTTTTTTAACCATTAGGAATACCCATAATTGTTTTAAGTGAGCACTTATTACATGACATGGCAATCATCTAAAATCACCTTTAAGGTTTCGTTACTAAAGAGAAATTCAAACATCAGCGTAAAATCGCTGACTACACCGTTCATGGGCAGATCAAATTCCACCCAGTAGCCACTGCCATCATTAAAAGAGCCGCTGTCAGCACGCAGAGGAATATCGCCACCGACCGTGTCTGGATGAGTAATCACAGGTTGCAGACCATCGTCAAAATGATCAAATGTGATTTCTGTAATATCCTCTGCTGACCAGTGATAGCGAGAGCTATCTAAGGGCGCGTCTAATAGGGCAAAAGCTTCGTTTATTTTCCCTTCAGCACACATTCCGACCCAGTCATGGACAAATTGTAATAGCTCTGCTTGTGTGGCTGTTACAGTTGGTTTTGCTAGCATGGCGATTTGTTCCTGATTATTTTTGAGTTAGGGCTAACTTTTGTTTAAGCCTTTCACTGACAGATACTAATTGTTTGCTACTGGTTTGAACTGAACCTTCGCGGCTATATAGCGGTGGATAAAAATCGATACATTGGTTGGAGGGGATCACTTTAAATTGTTGCTGTAGTTCGCTCTTTCCTAAATCGGCATAAAACTGCTCAAGATTAGTTGTCAGTGACCAGCTAAAAAAATCGCTAAATCCAACTTCTAGATCTTCCCATTGGGTTTCGTCCGGTGATAAATAATAAAGACAGCCCACATCAGTACCTAAAGCACCACCGTTAATGGCAAAAAAGCCGCCCACGGCATCATCGCCAACTAGTAAATAGCCATCAGAGTGTTGATTCCAACTGACGATATCGCGCTCAAGTTGCTCATTACCAGAGGCTAAAAATCGCAGCCAACCATTTGCGACTAATACGCCTCCGGTATGGTAAATCAAAGCCCCTAAGGTAGAGTGAGTGCTCAGTTGTAGAGCCTTAAGTAAGGTCCCGCTATTTTCGTTACGCTCTAACAAGATAGCGCTATGTTGCGCTTGGCTTATTGCGGCGCGGATATCCAAAATAGCATCGTTTTCGCTATCAATAAGTTGTTCCAGTGATTTCATAATTGACTCATTTTTTATGACTAGATAAATTGCGGCTAAGTGTAATGTTGAGTAGTTCTAAATGGACGTCTTGTTCAAGAGTGCCATTATAAAATTGCTGTAGTAGCTGTTTTTCTTGAAGATATGTGCGCCAAAATGCTTGCCATGCTTTGTCTTTGCGCGGCGATGGAACACGAATTTTCCAGTGTACATATTCACAAGGTTTGCCGCATCGACTGCAAAGTACCGTCTTGTTACTTTGCTGCGCACGGCGGTATTTTTGACGGCAACTGATACACACCCAGGTGTTATTGCGCATTGGTTATCCCGTTATTTGGTGTAGAAAGATGTCGTTGGCCGGTTACGCCAAACAGTGGGTCGATGCTTCGCCAATGCACACTAACTTCAAGATGACGGTTAAACAGTATTTGTAACATCCCCGGTTCACTTTGCATGTAATTCCAGCCCCATAGTTCTTTATCGCTGCCCTCATAATGATCTTCATCGTGGCTGTATAGCTCATGTCCAAGGCGTCTAAGCTCTTCAATAATTGCCATAGCAGTTTGCCAATAGTCGTCAGCACAATGGGTTAACGGGGCTAGTCGCTCATTGAGCGTGCTTTGCAATTGCTCAAGTGCTGCGGTTAATTGCTCATTTGTGAGCGACTCAAGATTTTGCCGAGTAAATTGGCTAGGTAGTGGATGGGGGTTGCTAAACATTTTATTCATTGATAGTTCGCAGATGCTTCAATTTAAGCGGTTAACACAACTGTTAAGCGGTGTGCTCGCGTGGTTATCAGTGCTAAACAATCTTAGATTTATTGCTCTGATGTCATTGGTTATTTAGTGGTTTGTCAACAGTGCTAAGCAATGACACTGATGCACCTTGCTTGGTTCAAAGCGCGTAACGATTGTTATCAATTTGCTTGGATAACTTTGCAGTTAAAAACTTACTTAAAATATTTGCTTAAAATAACCCATTCAATGCCATCCCCATCGCCGCCGACATCTTCCTGACTGGCTATATTGATGGCCAATGCAGCGCAATCTTTGCCGCAACCTAACCACAGCGTCTCAATAAGAGGCATATTTAGAGCTGCTAATGCACTCTCAATATGGGTAAGTGTTGTGCCAGAGTGAAGATTGATGGTGTTATAACTTAGGTTCCCCGCTAAAAACTCAATATCCACGACCTCGTCATTTTCGTAGCGAACCCGAATATGAGTATTGGCTTGATGGTCTTTAAAATCATCTTCATTGGGATAATAAGTTGAGGGAGTACAATTTAAGCGCTTTGCTAATTTATCTCGCAGTGCTTGGCGGTTTTCGTTAAAACTCACTGTTAGTTCATCACAGTGAATGCCTTGATGCGCAATTAAATGCCATTGCATCGACGACTCCTTTTCGGGCTTGGATATTTATTAGAAAAATTCAGTGGCAAGTTTTGGTGGCTGGCCTATTGTTTTGCGTGTTGGAAAATGCGCTCAGCATCATTACCACTCCAGCACGCTTAAAAACTCGCTGGCAGCTTGCGGACTACCTAAAAATTTGCTGAGTTTAGTAAAGCGATAATCCAATGCTTTTGGTGTATAGCAGCAGTTATCATCGTCCCAGTATTCATCAGCGTCACATTGCGCTATTGCTTGAGCCATGGTGGCAAAAGCTCCAAATGCGGTTTCTAAGTCGATGGCAAGTGGTTGAAACTGCCATTTGCCGCCGTGGATATCAAACAGAACTCGCTCAGTGTTTAGATCAAATACGATGGGATCAGCATTATTGTCAGCGATGACAAGCCAGTTGGGTTGCCAGCCGTCAATCGCTTCACCACTGTGACTATGCCAACGGTAGCCCGCTTGATAGTCCCACAGTCTCGCTAAGCTAGGTATTTCGACTAAGTCATCACAGCACAGTTGTAAATTGTTGGGGCCGACTTGTTGATAAAAGTCGGTTAAGGTTTGCGGTAGGGGAAAATCACCACGCCAATCGCTGCTTGCTTGTGGCTGCAGTTGGCCAACTGGCGCGAGTTGTGTGGCTAAGCGGGAAAATCGGCTCATGTTCATTACTCATATTCGTGATGTTGCTGTGAGTTATCCGGCGGTTCTAGCTGCTCAAAATGCGGTTGTCCCTGTTCATCCAGTTCATAACGCAGCAGGAACAGCCACAGTTGTTCTTGGTGTTCGGTTGGATCTTCGGTCATCACACCTAGCAATAATTGGTGTTGTTCATCGACTGCCACCAATTCGCTATGTTGTTCATATAGACTAAATGCTTGTACAAAGTTGGCATGAGGGGCAACCCGCATGTTCATCCAGAATGCGCAGCTGTTAACGCTGGCTTTGAAAGATAGCCCTTGAGAGATATCGAAATGTTTTTGGATGCGTTGCCAAAACATATTGGAGGCGCGCGCATAAACGTCGTCATCATTCGGATGCAGATCTAATTTGGCAAAGCTATGATCTTGCACCAGAATGCATGGACGCCACCAACGCAACATTGGTGACTCATAGGGATGTTTGCCGACATAGGTTTTACTGTTAAGTTCGACGCCTTCGGTATAGTCAAACCCTGCAATAAGCTCTTCAATATCTTCTTGGCTATACAGCATTGCATGGCCTCCTAATCATTGTGACTAGCACAGTTCTTAAAGGTATCAAGTTCACCGTAGTACTGCGCTAACAAATTCCACTCCAATAGGCTGAGCAGTTCAGCACTTTGCTGGCGTATTTGCTGCCAGCCTGGTGTATCAAAGATGACAAGTGTGTGGCAGAGCATCTCATCAGCGGTTAATCCGTTAAAGCTTTGCTCAAGCGCGCGCAGCTTTGCCATCAGTAGTGGCTCAGTAAATTCGCCCATCACGTTGATAAATTCAATCACGTGAATGCAGTGTTCATACCACACATAGCAAAATGGGCAGTCATCAACTTGTTGTTTTTGCTCTGCAGCATCTGTACTTAGAAATACTAAGGCAAAACCCAACCGGTAGAGTTTTTCGAGTTTTTCACGCTCGTCATAACAGTCCCATTCCCAGACTTTGGCGGTAAAACTCATGGCAAATTATCTCCAAATCATAAACATAGCGTTTAATGCTTCAGCACTTAATCGCTTTAGCTGGGGCAATTGGTTAAAGGGCATGCCTGCTGGTTCATTTACTGTCGAGTCGTGATGAGCCGCTATCATTTTCAGCGAACTTTAATTTCTGCTAACGCTTCTTTTAATTGTTGGCATTCAAAAGCGTTGTCACTGCTTGCTAAGCGCTGCTGAATAAATGCCTCTGCCGCTGGGCAAGTTAAGTTGGCGAGATTACTAGCACAGGCATCGATAAATGCTTCATCCGTTGGGTCATAGACTGTTTGAAGCCAAGCTAACACTGCATGACTGGCCTCAATCGTGATGCCAGTTTCGTTGTAGGCCTGAGCAAACAACAGCTCGTCAATCATATCGGCCCCTTGCGCTGGCGATAGCGATGAATGTTGCAGCAGCGGTATTAACTCAAGCAACAAACGGCTCACCTCTTCAATATCTAGCACAGAGGGTAAGCGTTCGACATCTTCAATTGTGTTGAGTGTAATAACCATTGCCATTCCTTGTGTGGTTGGCGTTTGCTTAGTGTTGGTGATTGTCGCCTGCGCCTTCAGCTAAAATGATGTCGGCTTGTGCGCGGCAATTGGCATCAAACTGGTGATAACGGCTACGCACTAACGCCAAAGGCAATGTCAGAGAGCGATAACAGCAAAAGCTCAGTGCGTTCAGTAGCGCTTCCATCACCGAGAGATTGTCTTCACTGGCTAATTGCTTGCTGAGCTGGTCGATAATCTGCTGCTGGGTGGTGAGATCGACCGTTTCATATTCCAAAATGTCACTGAGATAAGCAGCTGCCAACTCACGTTGTGCGGCATCTTGATGGCTCATCTGTGTCAGATAGTGCGGCAGCTGTTGATTAAGCGTTATCATCATTATCCTTAATCGGCGAACCAATAAATCGATAATTTCTCATTCATTGCTTGCTGTAATACCGCAATCATCTGGCGCAGCGTTTGGTCCAACGCCGTTGACAGTGGCTGGGATAGCAAAAAATTGAGCTCTGTATGCCAGCGTTGGTGAAGCTCTCGTGCAAGGCGTTTATCTTGGTAATAGTCGGCTAGCTTCATCGTCACTGGCAGCGACAGAGTACGTGAGCGAATCATGCTGAAAAGTTCATCATGTAACTCTTCGGTTAACGATAAACGATATTGCTGCTGACGGCGGCTAATGCCTGTATGAAGATCGTAGGCCATGGTTACGGCTCCAATAATGTTTGCTGGTGTAGCCATGTGGCTAACTGTGCAAGCTCAACAGTTGTTGCGCCTGTGATGGTTACCACCATGGTATGAAACCACGGATTGCTGTGGCTTGTATCAAAATCAAATGCTACGGCAATAGACTTATCTGGCCGAATGATATTGAGTCGCTCAATAATGGCGTCAGCGGCTTCGTCAAACTGTTCGTCACCAAAGCGTTGCCAAAGTAAACGCAGTGGTAAGCTGATTCGGTTGGTATTATCCAAAATTTGCGCCTTTGTCATTTAGTACCACTCATTTTCGGGGCAGCTGATCGCGTTAATCGACTCAATCTGCGTGAGCAGCGTGGCTAAATGCTGACTTAAATCTACCCATGTTTGCGATTCTGTATCAGCCTTAGCGCGCGGTGCGATCTCCAGTAAATACTGCTGCGTGGCGGCGTCATTCAGTTGTAATGTCAGCACAAGCCCTAATACTTGCCCTTCATAGGTGATGAACTCCTCAAAGCGGCCACTGCTATTGAAGATCAACTGACAGCCCAATAGCGTACCGAGCTTAAGGGCTAGCTCGGCAGCTGTCAGCGTACTATGAAAGCAGACCAAAGCACGAAAGTTCAACGGCGTATTATCCATACCGACGATCGTTGGTGGAATGAGTAGCTTAACTTCAATGCGGTAATGCTTGATGGCATCGCTGGCTTGTTTAAGCGAGATACCGAGGCGGTCACGCAGCTTTAGCGTGGCATTTTTGATATCGCCTTGATGTACCAGCTGTTGTTCTGCTTCGGTTAGTGGGTGATTCATTCGGCAGCCTGTTAACTTGGTTGGCACAGCCAATAGCGTTTGCCACAGTGTGGGCAGCTAAAGGTCAGTACGGGGTCTTCACCAGCGATCAGGCTGGCCAAGATTTGCGGGTGTTCGGTATCTGCATCTTGCGCTGGCCATGGCATCAGTTGCTGGATATCGCCCTGATAGCTGCGGCCGACTTTGCCTGAAAATGGCGCGTAATCTGCGCAGCAATGTGGCCAGTCACTCAGTTCAAGTACGATGGTTGGCGTATGTAATAGCTCATCTAATATTGCGGTCGCGCGCGCCTTTTTCTGCGCTTTATCGATGCTACCTTTGGGATAATACTGGTTAAGCATGCGCTGAACTGCTTCAATATTCAGCCAGCTATCCGCTTTGATAGTGGCGTGTTGCAGGCAATCGACACAAAGCTCGTCTACCTGTTGCCATTGGTCGTTTATAAGTACTTCACGCCCTAAGCGATAGATTGGCTTATATTCACCACAGCATTGACAGTGCTCAGTAATGGCTAAATCAGCTAGTGCCATTTGATGAATATATTTAAACCTCATGTTTATCATCTCTTTTTCGCTTTTTATTCGATGATGTTGGCATAGTTACATTGCACTATTACATGCTTTGCGATTTGCACTAGTTCTTGCCACTGTGCGTCTTCTAATTGGTAACGAATATGCAGTGATTGAATCCCAATTTGCTCTGCAGTTGCGCTATCAAATCGACAACGTAATTGGCTACGGCTAATCTCCAGTGAGGTGATACCTTCATAAAAGGTCTGCAGTTGTGGTTCTTGCACCACGCAAATGCCTTCATCTTCTTCGCCCAAGCTTGCGAGTGTTCCATCCTCTCCAAGCGCGCGTTGAAACTGCCAGCTCTGGCCTGTCTCGTTATCGGACTCATCAAAGCAGAGGTTAAAAACGCAAAAATCTTCGCTAAAGATATTGGTAATCCCGGCAACTTGAGTGGCATAAAATTGAATATGTTGCATACCTATTACATCCTGTTTTCGCTATTATGTGATTGCCCGGAACTTCGGCCTTGAAGCTCCAACTCGTTGTGCCAAATCATCTGGTATTAATGGTCCGAAGCTACATTCAGCATTCATCTATAGCGGTTTGCTTGAGCGCCATTAACTGCTCTCCGATTTGCCGCAGATAATCGTGCCCATAGGCGCCGCGTTCTAAATTGCGGGTTAAAAATTCGGGTAGTGTTTGCTGGTATTGCGTACTTTGTGAGGCAATCGCTAGCGCAACTGCGGTGACGGTATCCACATCGCCGCCGAAGTTAACTCCTTGCAACAATATTTGCTCGGCACTGTCGCAGTGACAAAGTAACGTCAGCACCGCGTTAACGGTTTCCCACGCGCTGCATGGCACTTCTGCTTGCCAAGTGTCATCCCACATCATGGCAGTATGCTCACTGACAAAGGCGGTTAGCTCGGATTTATCGCCAAGCTCATAAATAAAAAAGTGAGCGGCGAGGGCGATGGCTTGTGCCGATTCAATGCCTTGCGGTGTATCGTGGGTGATTTGTGCCTGCATTTTGGCAAACTGCATCAGCTGCGCAATGTCAGCAATAATGCCAATGGGGGCCGCGCGCATAGCCGCGCCGTTGCGGTCGCTGTGGGGATTAATCTTTTCCAGTAATTCACCGCCATCATCAATATTATCTAAAAAGTGCTGAAAACCGCTGGAATAACCTAAGCGGCGATCACGCTTGTAGCAGCTCACAAATTTATTGGCGATGTTTAGCGGCGTCCATGGCCGTTGCTCGATGAGTAGCTCGCTAATCGCCAGTGACATCTGAGTATCGTCGGTATAGCAGCCTGGTTGAATACCTAAACCGTGCTGCTCATAGTGGGTGAGATGGTTGTGTTGCTCGATTTTGCTGCGCTCGGCAAATTCAAAGCCAGCGCCATAAGCATCACCAATTGCCAGAGCTAATAACATGGTCTTTCCTTCTTTTTCTGTGTCAGCAATTGCCACTGATATTAAATTCTCCCAGATAACACAAGCTAAAATCATCGGTGATGACTGATTGCGGCGAGTCGATTTGGCGGTCGTTGTCTTTGGGATCTATCGCGACCAGAATAAGGGCGTTGATGTGTGTGAGTCCGTGCTGCTTGGCGGCTGACTCAATCAGTGCCGCAGTATGCTGGGCGATATCATCAGTGCCGAGAAATGCGCTAAAGCGCTGTGCCAGTGGTGTCGAGTTATCACTAAATCCCGCATAGAACCAATCGTCATCCAACCACGTTTCTCCTTGTGAGGCGACAAAAGCATTCAGCGGTTGGCTGTCATCGATGTCATCTAATGCCCACAGCAGCGGGTTTTCCTCAATCAGATCTTGATAGGCTTGGCGGTTGGCAAAATATCCGGCCCAGCACTGTACGGTTTGTTTGATACTCATTATTTATCCGTTACCTTACAACTTGTGTTTTATTTGCTAGGTTATTGCCCGTAACGTCGGCCTTGAAGCCCCAATTCGTTAATAAACTGACGGGCCGTTGTTCTTGATGCCTGCCATTGTGGATGCTGTGAAAACTGTTCATAACACCATTGTTCCGCAGGAATTTGCAGCAGTGAGCGTAGGAAGAGGCCAATTCGTTGTGCCAAATCATCTGGCATTAAAGGTTTGTAGTTTTGGGAATCAATCAGTCCTAATACGCGGTTAGTTTCATCCCACACTTCAAAATTAATAGGAAATAAATCGCTGTCCAATGCCAGTAGTTCAGTGGGTGACAGCGCATGCAATATAATGATGTCTTCAATGTCATCGACGCATTGGGCGGCATATTGCTCAGTTGTGAGCTCAATTGATTTTGTCATGAAATTACCCCTGTTTTTTACAAGGATTTAGACTCGCATCAGGTTTTGTGTGATTGCTGAAGTCGTCACAAAAATAATAAGTAGTATTGCTGTCACTCTTTATTAAGTTTGGATTGCGCCAATATGCAACTGTGGCCTCTGGTTTGATACTCATTACTCAAAGCCTCCAGCCAAGCGAACTTCATCACAATGACAACATTGAAACAGTTGCACTGCGAACGGCGCATCATCTTGAGCAATTAAGGCGTTGAACTCGTCTTCAGTCAGGTCGTTCTCTTGGCAGATGCGATGGATATCAATTGCCAGTTGCTGCTTGTGAGCGTTAATTTGCGCCGCACTTGTTGGCGTGATTTTGCAATAATCGCCACAGTGGTGCGGCCAACTGTCATTCATCGCCAGATAAAAATAGTTGGGTGTTCGCTGTATCAGTTCGCTGTCTTTGGCATCATCACCGAGTTGTTCCATGCTATCAGCATCGATAAACTCCAGGTCAAATTGCGCTGCTGCTCGGCCATCGGCAATGCACCATGGGCAGATGTTTTCTACCTCATTTATACAGAAAAACGGCCCAACATAGCCCCATCCACGTTGTTGCTGACAGCAAGGGCATGTGCCGTTAACGCGGATGATGACGCCTGAGCTGATAGGATCAGGATGATATTTAAATGTTGGCCATGCGGTAGGTAGTTGTGTTTTCATCATCATTGCTTATTTTGCGCCGTTAGACTTGCTGTTGATAAAGCGCTTGGAGATGCTGTAGCAGTTGCAACAGCGTCGCGCGGTTAAAACAGTTATTGAGTATGCGGCTGTAATAGTTGGCGTCAGGCTGTTGCTCTATATTGTTGATGAGTGCGCTAAGTTGGCTATGTAATTCAGCTTTTGGCAGATGTGCAGTATGTTCCAGTACATCTTCTGGCCATAAACCAAACGCATCAATGCCACAGCAGGCGGCGACGCATTCTGTTTCTAATGCTTGCCACATCGGCAGTAGTGCATCCATGAGCGGATCTAACTCGATGAGTTCTCCGCTTATGGTGGTTTTTTCAACGCTAATCCAATGCTCTGGGCCGATGCTGATGTCGTTACTGTGAGCGTTACTCATAATGATCTGTCTGTGTTGTGGTTCATTGCGCAGTCTAAATACAGATATCCTGAAAGCCAACTTCGACGACTTGATTGTGTTGAATTTTGACCGCTAGCCCGTGCTCTGGCTCCCAACTGCACTCAAACAGCAGGCCGATTTCGCACTTGTCAGGAAACAGATCTGGCACCACGATGGCTGTGGGGGTGAGCAGCGGTTTAATTTCTTCAACCTGACTAATCTTTGGTAATGCTTGTTGCCAATCTCCGTGTTGATATTGCTGGCGATATTCCGGTGCAACATGTTGGTAGTAATCAAAAATGGCTTGAAAGACGTCGCTGGTTAAGCGCTCGCTATGCTGCATAAATTCATCATAGACCGCCCGTTGCCACGAAGCGGGCGGTTGCTCATCGTCTGCATCAACAACAAGCGCGACTTCAGCGGCCATCAATGGGTGGTACAGGTCAACATTCCAGTCAAAATCTTTAAAGACGAGTTGGTCAAATGGGTGCATTAAGCGTGATTCCTTAGCCTCTGTTTACTCGCTAAGCCATTGGTGTGCGTCAGTCGCTTGCGATGGTAAAAAGTGGCGGATGCAAATATTTGGATTAATCTGGTGCCAATGGGCGAGGGTGTCTGCTAGTTGGACATGCTCCGCGCAGACTAACGCCAACTTACCAGTTAGCATGGCGCTGATTAATTTGTCTAAGCTCGGCCAATGCGCATAGCTGGCCTTTACCGCTAAGTGAATATTTGGCGTAAAACCATAGACAGCAATGCCTCGGTCGAGCTGTTGCAACAACTGCTTAAGGTTGGCTGCGCTAAAGGCGAGAGTATTATCTAGCGTTATTTTCGATATAAACGGTGATGCAGAATGCCGATATTGGTGCATGAGCGTTATCCTTCATCACTGTGCTGGTGGCTGACCTCAATGTCGGCACCATTACGAACGATAAGCTGTTTAATATCCATATTCTTGATAGTCCTGCGGCAGTTTAAACACCATGCCAGTTAATTGTGCTTGCTTAACTGCCTGACAAAACGCGTCACTGACGATATAAACGGCGTTCCAACATTGCGCCAGTTGGGTTAAATGCACATCAGTTAGTTGTTGCTCGTCTAGCACCAGCTTTTCAATACTATCGATAAAACCATCTTCATCACGTACTAGTTGCGATTGCAGCTCATCTTGCGCTGCATTTGAACCGAGAAAATGTGCCACATAACGCTTTAGTGATTTGCCATTGTGTTGCCAGTTTAGCTCAAATACTTGTAGCGGAATTTGTAATGATTTTATGATGTTAAGTAATGGTTCGCTAACAATGTTTAACACCCCATATTGCAGATAATCGGGTAAAACGAATTTTCCCGAGCTTGAAAACTCCAATATTGGAAACTCACTTGTGATCGTTTCTGGCAAACCCACTTTTAGAGGAATAAGCGCTTTAAGATTGGCACATTGAATTGTTAGATTTGCCTTTCTGCCATCAGCTGATAACAGGTAATGCATCTTTATTCCTTTGTTATTTATGCTTAAGTGGTATTCACTTATTTGCTATGTATTTAGATAAAATGCGTATTCAATTCTGATGATATAAATGACGCTAATAGATGAATAAGTTGAAAAATTTATTTTTTAATTATATTTGTTTATAAATTTTATAACGTTAGCATTAAAATCTATTATTTGTATTATTCAATAATTATAGATTGAAAACTATTTAGGCTGATTTACCACGGCTACCGCACGGAGTGTAGTATTAACTTGCTCCGTAAGTATTGATGCATCCATGCAATTGATAGAAATTTACCCTATTGATTAACTTGTTGGCAATACGTGATTACCACTAATATTGCCAATTGATTAAAATATAGACGCATTTAGATTAAACAAATTTGATGATTTTTTGCTTAATTATCTGTATGACTCAAATAATTATTGTGGGAGTATGAATAATAGATACTCGATTTTTGAGCATATTATAGTTTTCGCATCATAAGCTTTCGGTTCTGATAGTAGTTAAACGCTAATCCTATAGGGGCTGCAAATATAGCAAATATCCAACATAGGAAAACGGTCATCAGTTTGAAGACCAGTAGTGCAATGATGTTAACAATATAGGTACTATCACCTAATAGAAATTTAACAGAACTTTTATAGGCAAATCGTGCATAAGGATAGAGTAGCGTGTTTATAATCAGAGTGATTATAAAAATAGATGCTGGGGCATGAGTACCTTGCAAAAATATATTTAGATAAAATCCACCAATAATTAGGGAAAATATATATTGTCGCACAAGAAATTCAGTGGTTAACCCACCAAAGATGAGTTGAAGTGTATTTTTCATTATTTAATCAGTTTATTTAAAGTTGATTTTAAAAGATTTATTTGGTTTTTTCGTATGAAATATAACCGCAAAAATGAATGCCGATTAAGTGAATGCCCCCTTTATCAAAAAGGGGACATTCGTTAAGCAACCATTAACTGATTATTTTATTAAAAATACTTTATAATTTATAGTTCAAACCAACGGTAAAGTTTAATGGTTCACCATAACCGTAGCTATCTGCACTGACTGTACTGAAATAAGTTTTATCAAATAGGTTATGAACATTTAACTGAATTTGTGCTTTGGGCGTAAGGTCATAGCGTGCCATCAGGTTAAATATGGCATAACTTGACTGCTCTGTTCGGTAGCCATTGCTGTCATCTGAATAGATTTTGCCTTGCCAATTGACTCCGCCACCGACTGTGAGCTGCGGTAATCTCGAAACGAAATTATAAGTTGTGAAGAGTTTAAACTGTTTCTTCGGATAGGTTGTATTAACGTCGTCTCCTGAAGAGTCTTTCGCTCGATATTGTGAATATCCAGCGCTCATATTCCAACCTCGGGTAATGCGTCCGGTAGCTTCCAGCTCAAATCCTTTGCTGGTCATATTTTTTTCTTCATAAATGTAGTTGCCACTGTCTGCGTAGACGCCAGTACCTACGGCATAGTGATCTTGGTCGGTTTTAAAAAATGCAATTGAAGTATGCAGATTGTCATTTAAATAGGTACTTTTTAAACCAACTTCATAGGTTTTGCCTTCCAGTGGCGCGATTAGCTCATCGTTCGCATCATATTTATCTTGAGGGCTAAAGATTTCGGCATAACTGATGTAAGCACGATGATTCGGGGTAATGTCATACAATAAGCCCGTATACGGGGTGATTTTGCCCGTGGTGCTGTAATAGGAGGTGTTAAATCCTTCTCGTTTCCAGTTAGATATACGGGCGCCGGCTATCCACTTTAAATCATCACGAATATTGAACCGAGTTGCAGCGAAAAAGCCTAATTCTTTGGTATCGTAGTCAGCATTTAAGGTTGGTGTTTCGAAATCTGTGTCAAGGTCACCATCAAAAGATGAGAGATCGTCTGGGAAGGCCTCTTGGTAATTAGTGCCATAGCCATAGTACTGTTTAAGATTTTGTTTACTATAGAGTGCCCCTGTAACAAATTCATGGTTACGGCCAAATAACGCATAGTCGCCATTTAATTGCACATCTAAAGTATTTGCCGTGTTTTTACTGTGACTTTTTAGTGTGTAATTGTATAGATCGTCAATGTAAGTTCCTAAATAGAGCAACTGACTGTGCTGTTTATATTGCGAGTGGTTATAGTCAACTTTCAGTTTCCAGCCGTTATTAAAGTAATGCTCTACATTCACAAAGTAGTAGTTTGAGTCGGTGTCATAGTAAGACCAGTTTGCCGCTGCCGATTTGGATTTGTCCCATTTGGTAAAAGTGCCATCGGATGAATAGGATGGTAAATATCCCCAAGTCGCCCCTGGCGCATTGTTATTTTGCACCCCTGCGCCGATGCGCAGCAATGTATCTTGGGTAATATCAGCATCGATCACCGCATAGAAAACAGAAGTTTCTTTGCTGTAACGGTCAATAAAATAATTGTTTTTATTATATTTTGCGACAATTCGTCCGCGGATTGAGCCATCGTGGTTAAGACCACTAGAAAGGTCAGTTGAAAACTCTCGTTTATCCCAACTACCTGTTTGCATATTGACATAACCTTTGAACGTCTTGCTATCGGCATGTTTGCGCACGAAGTTGATTGAAGCTGCTGGGTTACCAGAGCCAGTTGTTAAGCCTGTTGCTCCGCGTACGACTTCAACGCTCTCATAGGTGGATAAATCCACTAATGTTTGTCCCAGTGAACCACCTAAGCCTCCCAAAGGTTGAATCGAACCATCAATCTGATAGTTGCTAACCTGGAAACCGCGAGAAATAAACGTATTACGCTCCGTATCGGCAGGGATATTCGACAGTCCAATAGTGTTGTCTACGATATCTTTGATATTGGTGAGATCTTGGTCTTGGATACGTTGCTGGGTAATAACTGTGGTGGCTTGGGGAATTTCTCGGTCAGTGAGATTGAGCCCAGTTGCACTGGTGACATCTTTACTGGCGGTATAGCTTCCGACGATTGTCATCGAATCAAGTTTGTTTTGTTGAGATGTTGATTGGTTGGTTGAGCTGTCTTTTGGGGGCGTCGTTGAGTTAGTGGCGTTGTCTTTTAACGTATCCGAATCAGCAGCGATGGCGTATGCGGAGGCTATAGATAGCGTTAGTATAGATAGTCTGAGAACGAACTTCGCTTTTGTTTTCATAATCTTACATTGAAAATGATAATGGTTTTCATTGTGATAATTGTTATCATTAGAACATAAGTAATTAGTGATTTGAATATGGATTCAAAATTTTATTTCAAAATATCTGTGGTGCTGTTTTTGTTTAATGAAAGATCATTGCGCTGTCATTGCTCAGTTGTTGGTAAAGATGTTAACTCTCCCAATAAAGGTAAGGTTTTCTGATAGCGCAAAGCTGATATGGGGTATTAACATCATATAAATTTAGGTTGTACAAAGATCTATTTATCTTTAGTGTGTCGTAAAACAATCCATCTACCTAGAGGGAATAGTTATGACTCAATCTTTTCGTGATTTTAATATAGAGAATAAAAAACGCACTGCCGCTTATGCTGAACAAAGCCCAGAAGTTATGGGAGCATTTAGAGAACTTCGCCAAACGGTGCTTAAAGATGGTGCTGTGTCAACGAAAAACAAAGAGCTGATTGCTTTGGGAATTGCCATTGCAGTGCGTTGTGAAGGCTGCATTGGCGCACATGTCGTTGCTGCCATTGACGCTGGCGCGACTCGAGCTGAATTAATTGAAACTATTGATGTTGCGGTATTAATGGGGGGCGGCCCGTCTATCGTATAT
Organism: Celerinatantimonas sediminis; assembly: GCF_046054195.1. Classification (NCBI taxonomy): domain Bacteria; kingdom Pseudomonadati; phylum Pseudomonadota; class Gammaproteobacteria; family Celerinatantimonadaceae; genus Celerinatantimonas; species Celerinatantimonas sediminis. Next base: position 123,569 of record NZ_JBEQCS010000002.1, on the reverse strand, counting down.
GGACCAAAAGCGTATGCAGCCGTTGATGAGTTTTTGAAATAACAATGAAGGTAATGCGATATTGTCGGTGGATAATATTGCATTAACCATTTGAAATTAAAACAGAAACTGAAAATATATTCTCATCATTTTGGGAAAAATCCAGCTGATAGTTATTCTTCTCACATAGTTTTTTTACAATCGAAAGCCCCAATCCATAATGGTCTATGTTCGTACGTGATGAATCAATCTGATAGAGCGGCTTGGTTAGATTTTTGAGCTGCTCTTGTGAAACCTGTTTATCAGTTTGATTAGAGATCACAAACCGTTTGCCTCTGTTATCGGTACGCCATGATAGAGTGACAAGGCTATCTTGAGAGCTATAAAAAAGGGCATTGTCAATTAGGTTCTTAATGATGACATTTAAGCTAAATTCATCTGCTTGAATACAGTTAAATGGCTGTTCTTTGTGTAACAAGCGCTCTTTTAAATGAGGATATTTAAACCGTAGGGAATCTTTAATTTTATCTGTCAATTCAACTAGATTGATTTCTTTAATCGTGGTTTTAAATGAAGATGAAGAGGCTTTTTGCAATAGCAGTAAATTTTCAACAATAACCTTCATCCGCTGCGCAATATTTAGCATATCTTGCGGATAAGTTTGGCTGATACGTTGATCATCAGGATAGCTGATATGGACTTCGCTAAGCGTTATCATTTCCGCGATCGGGGTTTTGAGCTCATGAGCAATATCTGCGGTGATTCGCTTCTCATTATCAACGAGCTGATTATTTTTATGAATGAATTCATTGAGTTCATGACGAATAGGGTCTATCTCTTTGACCGGTTTGCTAGGGGTCGGAAAATAGACTTCGCTTATCAAGGTTTCTTTAAGCTTACGATAATTAATCAGTTCTTTATTTATTTTCTCAAGCGGTTTTAATCCCTTAACAATTAATTTTTTGGTGATAAATCGCATGGTTCCCATAGCGAGAATAAAACTGCTAATCAGGAGCACATCGACTAACCACAACAGATGATCTAGTGCCTTAGCGGAGCGATAAATAGTGAGATAAAAAGGCGCTGTTTTATGTTTTGCATCTAGCGGAATGAAATATGAAATAGAGGCTCGGCCTTGCTCTGAATTAGGCATAATGACTTGAACGACTTTATCTTTACCAATCGCTAGTCGTGGTCTAATCAGGTTGATCTTTGGATAATTCTCCAGTGTTTTAGAGCGCATCAGCGTTTTATTATTTTGCCAGAGCTGAAAAAAATGAGGATGGTGGATATCTTTAAACTCAGGCATGAAATGCTTATCAAAAGTAATGACCGGTTTTTGATCGTTCGTTTTAATCTGAGATTTAAGATAGTTAGCCTGGTCAATCATCCCTTGATCAAATTGGTTCTGTACCCAGATATCTAGCCCTCGATCGACACAAATAAAGACAATCAGCAGAATAATCCCAAAAATCAGCGAAATGGAGTTAATTAAATTTCTTTCAATAGAGGTTGATGAGCGATTAAAGCTAATTATTTTTCTTATTATATTGGCTGTCATTTAGTTAACTTTGGGCAATATAGCCAAAACCTCTTTTGGTCTTAACCGGAAGCGTTAGGTTGAGGGCACGAACTTTTCTGCGAATCGAGCTCATATGAACTTCAATGGAGTTGCGCGATAAAAAGTCAAAATTTCCGACAACAGAATTACTTATTTTTTCTAAAGATACAACCCGATTAGGGTGCGTAAATAGGCACTCTAAAATTTTATATTCATTAGGGGTTAAAGTAATCAACTGGTCTTTATAATGAAATGTTCTATCCGTTAAATTAAGTGTAAAGTTTCCGATACAAAGATTATCGTTGGCTTTTTCAACTTGCCCTCGACGCATGATGGTTAAAATACGCGCGTGTAGTTCATCAAAGGCAAACGGCTTGCTTAAATAATCATCAGCTCCTTTTAGCAGGCCATTCACGCGGTCCTTGGTTTCATTTTTTGCCGATAAAATAAGGACTCGCGTCATCACGTTTTCTTTGCGTAATTTTTCCAGAATACTCATGCCATCCATGCTCGGTAACATTAAATCTAGAATAATAATATCGTAGTGGTTATGCCGGGCCATATTAAAGCCTGTTGCACCATTGTCAGTATCATCCACCGTGAAACCTAGATTACCTAAGCCGACGACTAAACTGCGTCGCAGTAGTTCAGAATCTTCTATTAAGAGTATTTTCATGCTGTTTCGTAGCTATATAAAACTTAATTATGGTTAGATATTGGTTAGTAGCAATATTTGCAAGACCTGTAATATTAGTCCATAAAGCGTTAGAAAAGTTTCATTTATTAGTGAAATTGAGGAGATTTAAGTGTTTGATGAGAATAATATTGCGCGAATGAGAATTATTTTTATAAAAAAGCTTGTTTATTAATCAAATTAAAAAGATGAAAGTAGCAAAGACTTATCTCAACTCTCAATTGGCTACTTTCATCGATTTAGTTAATCGAATTTATATTGGCTTTGATGGTCTTTCCTGACCGAGCCAATCAATGATATCGCTGGGAACATCCGGTTGCGAACATAAGCGCAATAGGCAAGCAGCACGATAGCCGCACTTAGAAGAGCGAAGGCTGGAAACGAGAGTGAATGACCGTTTTTATGCATCACCATTAACGGAAATAGGATATAAAAAATACCAAACATCAGTACGTTTGTGTAAGCCGCTAAACGATTACGATAGACCCCAAAAGCACAGACTAAAGGACAGAGGATCCCAATACTTGCGGTAAAGAACCACACCAATGGGCCCCGTTGATACTCGACATGTTCGATAAAATAATGGGCCAGATAAGCCAGTGGAATAGCTAACAATACCAATAATACGACCAAGATAAGTTTAAGTGTTCGATTGTTCTTAAGCTGTTCGGGAGTCGGTGTGCCAGCGATCAAAAAGGCGACTCGATTTTCTCTCATTCCTTTGTCGCGAAACTGTTCAAATACTGCTGATTTTGCTTCGCCGCCTGCTATTTTCTCTTTAACTTGCGTAATAATTTCTTGAGTATCCATTGTGCTCGCTTGTCCTAACTAAACCACATGTCTGATAAATGCAAATAATAACAATTTTGTGATTAATTTATACGGATAAATTTAAATGATAAAGGTCAACTTACCGAATAAAAATCAATCTAGGTTTAATGTACAACGACAAACGTATTGATGACAAAAGAAAATGATATAAATAGTCATTGACTTTCCCAAAGGGAGATAGTGTAGATTCCTCCTATCTTGAGAATATTATCATTCATTTTAAGAGGTATACGTTAGGTTATGTTTATTGAACAGTCATTTTATCCATTATGGGTTGTTTTTGTTTTATCTCTAGCTGCTAGTTGTATTTCAATTACAGTGACTCAAACAGAGCTATTTCGTCCGTTGCGAGAGTTCGTGAGTAAAAAGTCACATATGTTTGGTTACCTGTTCCAATGTTTTTATTGTTTTAGCCATTGGGTTATCTTTGCAGGAATACTGATATATCGCCCTGTTTTGATTCGTTCGGGTTCATATATTGTGGACTTGATTGTGAGTGCGTTTTTCACAATTGGCCTGTCTACGATTACCAGTGGCATCATGTTTAAAGCTATGCGTACGGCCATCGCTAAACACATGGATGCAGAAAAAATGCATCGCACACTTGACGAACATAATGCTAATTAAGCAATTTATTTACCACTGGACGCCAGCGTTAATTCATTGAAGTTACTTTGGTTTACGCTACAATCAATTAATATGTTGAATGATTGATTGATGAGAAGGCTACTGATATGAGTGAATTGGAAGACCTTGCGTCGCGTGCTAGTGCGGTTTCAAATGTCCGACGGCTACAACTGCTCGAGCTACTTAAAGAGCAGTCGCTTAGTGTTGAGCAGTTATCTAAACGCTCGGGACTTTCTGTGGCCAATACTTCTCAACATCTGCAAATTTTGCGACGAGCGGGTTTGGTTACCTACACTCGGATGGGCAAGCACCTTTATTATGAGTTGCAAGATAGAGATGAGTATTTGGCGCTGATTAGCTCTCTTCGGGCTATTTCACAGCGTCAGCATGCCGTAATTCGCCAGTTGCGAGCTGACTACCTGTGTTCGCAAGAAAAACTTCAGCCTATTTCTCGCGAGCAGTTGCAAACTTTGATTGCCAGTGAACAGGTCACGATTATTGATGTACGTCCTAAAGAGGAATATGAGCGTAGCCACATTATTGGGGCTCTCAATATTCCACTTGGGGAGCTCGCTATTCATTTAAATGAACTACCTACTGATATGAATGTAGTGGCTTATTGTCGTGGGCCAAATTGCATCTTGTCTTATGAAGCAGTTAACGCACTGCAAGCGCTGGGATATAAAGCGAGACGTCTTGAAGATGGTCCTGTTCAATGGCAAGCCGCTGGGTTAACCCAAACGATAGCTGAAGGGGATTTCTGATGAAAACTGAGGCATCTTCATCTTCGCTGCGACGACTCCCTCCTGCTTGGAGTATTGTTTTGGGCGGTGCTGTTTCGCTTGCAGTAGCCATGGGAATTGGTCGTTTCGCCTTTACACCATTATTACCAATGATGATTCATGATGGTGTATTAAATTTATCGTTTGGCAGCACATTAGCTAGTGCCAATTATCTGGGATATCTGCTGGGCGCTGTTTTATGTATGGGATTACCGCAGTTGTGGTCGAGCGCTACCATAACCCGCTGGGGGTTAGTTTTAACTGCAGTTTTAACCTTCGCCATGCTAGCGAGCAATCAATTTAGTTGGATTATCGTTCGATTTCTGGCGGGGATTATTTGTTCTGTTGTATTGGTCCATACTTCTAAATGGACTCTGGCGCTGTTAACTGAGCAGGGAAAAGGTCAGCTCGGTAGTATTATGTTTGTTGGGGTGGGACTGGGTATCACGTTGTCAGGTTTTATTGTGAGCGCGATGGTGCAGTGGCATTGGAGTTCGCATACGGGGTGGTTGAGTTTTGGCATTATCGCCTCGGTGTTAGTTGCTCTGACTTGGCGGCTATTTTTAACCGATGAGCCAAATCCGGTTAAAAATCACCCCATATTGGCTCAGCAGCCTGATGAAAAAACTAACTGGTATGAGATGTCGCTGTTTTCTCTAGCATACGGCTTTGCTGGATTTGGCTATATTATTACCGCGACATACCTGCCCGTTATTGCCCGCGATACTTTACCTGCTTCGGCATCTTTTTGGCTCGACCTTTTTTGGCCTGCATTTGGTTTAGCTGCAGTGGTAGGTTCGATTGTTGCGACCCGCTTAGGACGACTTAAAGACCCGCGCTTAGCTTTGACAATTTGCTATTTGATGGAAGGTGCTGGAGTGATAGGCGCGATGATCGTTCCAACAGTGTCGGGATTTTTTATCAGTAGTTTTTTGGCCGGGCTGCCATTTAACGCGATTAACTTTTTTACCATGCAAGAGGTGATGCGCCTTCGTCCTAGCCAAGCTGCCCGTTATATGGGATTGTTAACTGCGCTATTTAGTATTGGGCAAATTGCTGGCCCACCGATGGTTAATTATATTCTGCAGTCAGCGCCTAGTGCTCAGTACGGATTTTCTCTGTCACTTAAGATTGCTGCTGGCTTTTTGTTTGTGGGAGCGGTGATTTTTGTTCTGCTTTCAAGAATTTGGCCTATTGTGAAAAAAGAGCCAAATAATTGTCAGTGTGATTCAGATAACGCTTAGTCTGTATTTAATGCCCAGGCATAATGCCCGGGCAAAAATTTACTCTTCAGCCATCAGATCAAAGCGATCAGCATTCATGACTTGGGTCCAAGCCTGAATGAAATCGTGGATGAATTTTTCAAGGTTATCATCTTGAGCATAGAATTCAGCATAGGCGCGAAGAATCGAATTTGAACCAAAGACCAGATCAACCCGCGTTGCGCTCCATTTGAGTTGTCCTGTCGTTCTATCATAGAGCTGATAAAGATTCTCAGATTTAGGTTCCCAGCGATAATTCATATCCGTCAGATTGACAAAAAAGTCGTTGCTAAGCACACCCACTCGGTCCGTAAATACGCCTAAATCACTCCCGCCGTAGTTGGTGCCCAGCACACGCATGCCTGCGAGCAAAACACTCATTTGTGGAGCCGTTAGCCCCATCAATTGCGCTCTATCGAGTAATAACTCTTCTGGTTTTACTGCATACTCTTGTTTTAACCAGTTACGAAACCCATCAGCCAGCGGTTCTAAAACGGCAAATGATGGAATATCTGTCATCTGTTCTGTGGCATCACCTCGACCGGGCAAAAAAGGCAGCTCTATATTAAATCCAGCAGCTTTTAGGGCTTGCTCAATACCTAAGTTACCTGCCAATACGATAGTATCTGCAACACTAACGCCATTTTGTTTGGCAATGGGCTCAAGAATTCTCAGCACTTTTGTTAATTGTTCGGGCTCGTTACCAGGCCATGAACATTGTGGTTCTAAGCGTATTCTGGCTCCGTTGGCTCCACCGCGTTTATCTGAGCCGCGAAATGTTCGGGCACTATCCCATGCGGTCGTGACCATTTGCGAAATGTTCAAGCCCGATTCTGCAATTTTAGTTTTGATTGCTTTAATGTCATAGTTAACGGGTCCTTTCGGAATTGGGTCCTGCCAGATGAGATCTTCTTTAGGAATATCGGGTCCTACATAACGAGATTTAGGCCCTAAGTCGCGGTGGGTCAGTTTAAACCACGCTTTGGCAAATGTTTGTGCAAAGTACTCTGGTTCTTTGGCGAAGCGTTCGGCAATCTTGCGATAATCAGGGTCTATTTTTAATGCCATATCAGCGTCGGTCATAATTGGCATTCGTGCAATGGTTGGGTCTTCCACATCAGCTGGCATATCTTCAGGGGCAATATCAATCGGTTCCCACTGCCACGCACCCGCCGGACTTTTATTAAGCTTCCAGTCATAGCCAAACAGTAGTTTAAAATAGCCATTGTCCCAACGTGTCGGATTGGTTGTCCAAGCGCCTTCAATGCCGCTACTGAGCGTGTTGCGACCAATGCCTCGCGATTGATGGTTCATCCAACCTAAGCCTTGATCTTCTAATTCTGCCGCTTCCGGTTCTGGGCCAAGATTGGCAACGTCACCATTACCATGGCACTTGCCAACGGTGTGTCCGCCTGCGGTTAAGGCAACGGTTTCTTCATCATCCATTGCCATTCGCTCAAATGTAACGCGCATATCTTGTGCGGTTTTAAGTGGATCCGGGTTAGAATCAACGCCTTCAGGATTCACGTAAATGAGGCCCATCATCACCGCGGCTAACGGGTTTTCTAAATTTCGCTGACCAGAATAGCGGCTGTTTTCATCTGAACTTGGGGCTAACCACTGCTGTTCAGAACCCCAATAAGTATCTTTTTGGGGATGCCAAATGTCTTCTCGACCAAAGGCAAAGCCGTAAGTTTTTAACCCCATTGATTCATAGGCCATGGTCCCCGCTAAGATGATTAAATCCGCCCAGCTGATTTTATTACCGTATTTTTTCTTAATGGGCCAGAGTAGGCGACGGGCTTTGTCTAAGTTGACGTTATCGGGCCAGGAATTTAATGGAGCAAATCGCTGATTACCACACGCGCCACCGCCTCGACCATCAGCAATTCGGTAGCTGCCTGCCGAATGCCACGCCATGCGGATCATCAGGCCACCATAATGTCCCCAATCGGCGGGCCACCAATCTTGGCTGTCGGTCATTAGCGCTTTTAGATCATTCTTAAGGGCGTTTACATCGAGTTTTTTGAGCTCTTCTCGATAGTTAAAATCGCTATCTTGCGGGTTAGTTTTTCTATCATGTTGATGAAGGATGTCTAAATTGAGCGTATGCGGCCACCAGTGGGTATTGGACATCTCTTTTGATGTGACGCCACCGTGCATAATGGGACATTTTGCGTGTGAAGTTGTCATTGTGTACCCCATTTTAGTTTGTGTCGTGCAATTATTTTGGATTCAAACTTGCTTTACTTTGTGAAGTTTAGACGATGAACACAACCCTTATGCATTGATGATGTGAAATAGCTAACGCTTTGGTGCAAGGCGGTATTTATTGGTAATATTCAGAGCCAATATCAATCACATCAAGCCCCTTTATTTTCCGCCATTTGTTGGTGTCGCGCAGTGAATAGACACAACCACAGTACTGTTGCTGGTAGAAATGCTCTTGTTTGGCAAGTTCCACCATGCGTTGCGAACCGCCTTTTTTGCGCCAGTTAAATGACCAATAGTGAAGATTAGGGTAGGCGGTTGCGGCTTTTTCTCCACATTGGTGAACTTGTTCTAGATTTTTCCAACGGGAGATCCCAAGCGTTGAGCTGAACAATTCGAAATGATGTTGATGGGCAAATCGAGCTGTTTGTTCTAAGCGAATATCAAAACAAAGTGTACAGCGTTGGCCTCGTTCTGGTTCATGCGCTAAATCTTTGGTGCGTTTTAGCCATGTTTTAGCATCATAGTCACCATCAATTAAGGTCACTCCGAGTTTTTTGGCAAAACGGATGTTTTGCTCTTTACGCAGTAGATACTCTTGTTGCGGTTGAATATTGGGGTTATAAAAATAGACCGTGACATCAATATCAGCTTCTACCAGTCGCTCAAGGATGCTTGCAGAACATGGTGCACAGCAAGAATGTAGTAAAAGACGTTGGGCATGATTGGGTAGCGTTAAAGCAAAATCAGTTTTGGACATGTTCACAGATACAATTTATTGAAAACAAATCAATTTTGAACGATACAGCTTTGTGACGATATGATGTAAACCAATAAAATAGAGTAAAAGAAGAGGAGCATTTAGCTCCTCTGTAAGATAAGTTAGTTTCGACAAGGTTTAAAGATATCTTGCTGCGCTCGATAGATGGCAGTTTTTACATCCATGATCCCTAAGAGAGAGTCGAACAAGTTATCTTGGCTAAAGTGGTCAGTCTTTTTCGAGTAAGATTTCATACATGTTAGGCTTATCCCTTGTTCTTTTTGGATATCTGGTGATAGCCAAACCATTAGCGGGACCCGGCGTTGATAAATTGGGGCAAAGCTGTAAGGGGCTCCGTGTAAGAAAATCCCATCTTCACCGAGTGATTCACCGTGATCGGACATATAAATCAGTGCGGTGTTAAATTGATTCGCTTTACCTTTGAGTTTGTCGATTAATGATTTCACCACAAAGTCAGTGTATCGCAAGCTATTATCGTAGGTATTTTTGATTTGCTCTACGGAACAGTTTTCGATATCTGCTCGGTTACAGTTTGGTTTGAAATAGCCCATGTCAGCGGGATAGCGTCGATAGTAGGTCGGACCGTGGCTGCCGATTAAATGCAATACGATAACCCGGTTACCTTTCATATCGCTTATCTGTTGATCAAGGTTATTTAAGAGTGCCATATCGTAGCAGGTCGAGCCATCACATAGTGGTGACTTCTGTTTCGGATCGAGCGTGATTTCTTTGATGTGCTGCGCGACTTTTTTATCGCCGCCATCGTTTTCTTTCCATAAAACATCAATCCCTGCGCGCTCAAATATATCTAAAACGTTATCCTGACGAGGCGCTTTAGCCAGATTGAGGTCTTTTCTGTTCATGCGAGAGAACATACATGGCACAGAGATAGCCGTGGCAGTGCCACAACTGGCTGCATCTTTAAAACGGATCATATTTGGCAGATTATTGGTATAGGGTGTCGTGTCACGTTGATAGCCATTTACCTGATAGTTTTGGGCGCGAGCTGTTTCACCTAATACCATGATGAGCAACGTTGGCTTGCTTTTCGCTTGAGCAAGGGCATTTGCTGTTTGGTGGGCATCTAAAGCAAGTTTGGTATAAGGGATTGGTTTGGTGAAATAGGTTCGGTTTAGATATTGAATGGTGCTATGGATAAAGCTTGCTGGCACCATTCGATCGCCTAGGTATTTGTTGTTGCGCACAACCGATGCGTAATCTTGATAAAACATCGAGGCAATCAGCACAATGCCGGCGGCACTGGCAACAATATACAGAACTTTTTTGAGCACAAACTTAATGACTGATTCTTTTTTAATGCGAATACATGAAAAAATAATCGATGGCAAAATACCAATGACTGCAAACCATAGCAGAGCAAACCAACTTGAATACGATAGCGCTTCGCTAGAGTCGGTTTCGAAAATGTTTTGGATCATATTGCGGTCAAAGAAGATGCCGTAGTTATATTCGGCAAAGAACAACGCACATGACAACAAAATCAAGATGACCGCAATAGGCTTAGTGATAAACGGCCACGTGATTGCATTAAAAATAATGTTGTAGGCAAAGATGAAGAAGAATGGAATCGAGATAACAAAGCCAACACTAAAATCATCCAGCTTTGCAAGGATGTGAAAGATATCTGTGTAGATAGCAATGTTGGGGATCAGAGTAATAAACACTGACAACAAAAGCGTGTAATTTGCGTTAGATAGCTTTAAGTTAGAAAAGAAGTTTTTCATACGATTAAAATAGTTACCCAAGTAAAGATGGCCAAAAAGATAGCGAGTAAAACGGCCATGGAACCGAGGTCTTTGGCCATTTTGCTGTATTCATTCCAATCGGTACCGATACGGTCAACGACAGCTTCAATCGCAGAATTAATGACTTCTGTAATTAAAATTCCGGTTAAACTCATGACCAGTAGCACTTGTTCTACCGCTGAAATAGGAAGAAACCCCGTTAGGATCATCAGCGGCAGGCAACAGCAAATTTCTTGACGAAAAGCTGCTTCTCTCCAGGCATATTTAAGCCCTTGAATCGAATAACCTGTGGCATAAACGATTCGTTTAATTCCTTTATGTGTATAAGTGTCACTCATCTTAGAAGTACCGATATTGCCGCGTATCTACGCACGATTCCTTATCATGAGCGCTAGTGTATTTAGCCAAGCTTAAGAATGACTTAAGGAAAGAAAAATTTGATAGCTAATAGATATGGCGAAGCTAAGAGCTAAGTAAGCTTGCAGCAATGCACGCTTACTTAGTCATGATTTGGGCAAAACAGGCTTTGTATATGATTGATATGTATGTATTTTTTTAGTTAGCTAATAATGCCGAAGGCGCTGAACTAACTTATCCATATCGATAAAGCGGTAGGTAAACTTGCGATAGTGGGTGATGATTGGGGTCTGCGCTTGGATTTTCTGCTGCACTTCTTTTTCGACTTTATTGACCCGAGCTTTGAGCACATCGGATGTATAAGGGCCTTTGCCTGTGAGTTTTTCTGGCGAGTGATAGTGCTGGTTTTTTAAGTGTTCTATATCCGTATACTTGCCATAGTCGGGCCAGGTCTTGCCAAGTGATTTCAATTTTGTGATGACATAATCACTGCTTAAATGGCCGCTTAAATCGGCTTTTTCTAAATCCCAAAACTGATCTGCCTGCCATTTTGATTGATAGCTGTAGGGCATTGTTAGTGTCTGAGTATCAGTGATACTAAAGTTAGAAATGCCACTTTTGAAGGTCGTTATCTTTTGGCCGTGTTTATCTTTTAAGGTCAACTCAAAATCAAGCTCATTGATGGGCGTTTTCATGTGGTTAGTAAACTTAAATAGCATCAAATAAACACCTTGTCTGGGAATGATTCGGGCCACTTCAATGCTTACTTTTTTCTTCACTTCATTTTGAATTTTTCGCCGATTAAGTGCTAAAAATTCAATCTTCTTCTGTTGCGCTAGGTTGTAGCTGTCTACTTTTTTATATAAAGATAAATACTTTAATCGATAGGATTCTGTCAGTTGCTGGCGCTTGTCCAGTTCAGAGAAAATTTTACGCAAAGTTACGTGTTTAGCTTCAAAGTCTTCAAAGATAGCTTTGCGAATTCGATTAAAATCTGCTGAATCCACAAGGTCATCTTGGTCGCGAGGCTGATGCGCGTTGATGAAATTTTTTCGATAGCTGTCTTTGCCTTGAGTGATTGTTTTTAGTTCTAGTAAAAACAATGCTTGCGGCTTGCTAAGCTGAGGTTTTTTTTGGCCAACAATGGCAATAATCTGGGCGACATTACCTTCATTTATGACCGTATCAAGGTATTTAGCAGGGTCTACCTTGTGCTCTTGGCATCCTTGCAGGAGCAATAAAACAAAAGCGATGAATCCACAAAAAGTGAACTGGCGATACGTATTAGACTTCCTTTCCTGCATTGACAATCCTATTGGTAAAAAAGCAAAGGCGTCAATTTACCATATTTACTGGTTTGTCACTATTGGGGATAACCAAGGGTACTTGTAATCAATTGTTAGCGAGAAAAGCTCTTAGATTAGAACCTTAAAAACTCACAAACAATGGATTACAAGCCAGGAACATTAGCTAAATGATGGTTTTTGCTGAGTCATGGATTTTGCTTTAAGCGCAGGGGCTTTAGTTGTTCCCGATTTCGGCGCATTTGGTCCTTTGGGTTCAGCTGCTAACTGCTGGTATCCCACTTGAGGCTGAATGGATGCCCCATGCAGGAGGATTGCTTTGGATATCGATTGCTTCATTAACTGTAATAAATTTTTCATTAGTGAAGTACTCATTTATTGGTCTCCCATAATTTGATGAACTCAAAGCCTTTACGCAGTGACAGCGATTTAGAGCGGTCACGTTTGGCATAGTTGAGTACATGCGATTCCATTTTTTCTAACTGAACGCCATTGGTTTCAGGCAGGAATCGATAGATGAATGGAATGGATGCAGCCATGATTGCTGCAAATAACCACATTGAAAATGCGCCATGAAAATGTGCGTTTAACCAAGGGTTATCGTTAAGGATTGGAAAGACTAAGCCAATCACAAAGTTACTTAGCCACAGCGATGTTACTGCCAGTGACATGCCTAACGAGCGCATTCGGTTGGGGAATAGTTCCGAGATGACAATCCATGCGCCAAGTCCCCATGAAAAGGAGAAACACAGCATAAATATAAGCATCCCTGAGAGGGTGAAATACCCACTCGTAATAGCTGCCTGACCTGTTAGACCTGCTGAGTTGTACATAAAGTAAGAGGTGATTAGAAGGCCAATAACAGCGCCTACCGAGCCCATTTTTAGCATTGGGATTCGGCCAACTTTATCCATTAGCATTGAGCCAATATAGGTTCCGATAAGTTGGAAAACACCAATCCAGATAGTTAAGAACAGAGCCGTTTCATTGTTACCTGTGACTTTGTTTAAAACAACTGGGGCAAAGTACATCATGACATTTACGCCACTGGCTTGCTGAATCATGGCAACCGTGCAGGCGATAAACGCAAAGAACCAAAATCTTCCTTGCTTAATCAGGGTATTGGCTGAATCTTGCTGAGCTTTCGAGGTATTTTCTTTTAGTGAAACCTCGATATCTTTAAGCATTTTTTCGGCGTAATTTTCACCACCAATTTTTTTCAATGTTTTCGCGGCTCGATGGCTTTTGCCGGTGCTGAGTAACCAACGTGGAGACTCAGGAATAAATAGTGCAAACAGACAAAACGCTAAACAGGGGATAGCTTCAGAACCGATCATGATTCGCCACCCGACATCTGAAAGCCATTGATCGGTTGCCCCTTTAGCAATGAGAAAGTTCACAATGAAAATAACGACCTGGCCACCGACAATTGCAAAGTTCTGCATACCTAAAGCTCGACCTCTGATCTCTTTAGGTGAAACTTCACTCATATACATGGGTGATACAGTGGAGGCGATACCAACAGCAAAGCCGCCAATCATCCGATAAATAATGAACCAAACAAAACTGCCGACTAAGGCCGCGCCAATTGCAGAAATGGTAAAGAGTAGAGCCGCAAGTAATAGTGCTTTTTTACGGCCGAGTTTTTGTGCTAAGTGCCCAGAGATAAAGGCCCCAGCGATACAACCAATTGCAACGTTAGAAACAGCCCAACCAACGCCAACAGAAGAGAGATGAAAAAATTGTTTAATCGGCATGATCGCACCGGAAATAACCGCTGTGTCATAGCCCAATAGCAAACCACCTAAAGCGGCAACACCGCAGATCATTAATATATAGCGCAGATTATAATTAGTTCTAATACTCATTGATGATCCTCATCATTTCAAAAAACAAAATTGAAATTACGCTTAACCTAAAAGTCCTTGTTCCGTGATTAATATTGATAATATCTAAAGGACTAACGGGCTAAATAATGAGGCAGTCAGGGAAGAATAAAGGGGATAATAAAATGTGTAATGAGATTATGCAGGCGCAACTCTGATTTTGATGTGGATAAGATAAAAATATTATTCTTTCGACAAATCAAAACTTTCTTCCTCTGTGACTAGTACATATTTACCCTAACACACTGAAAAATTAATTTCTAATCTGGATAAAAAATAATCACAGTTAAGGTGTCGAATTGTGTTTGTAACATATTGATTTTAAATGTAAAAATAATATTTTAATGAAGGGTTAAATTTATCGTTAAAAACGTCTAAATAGTGGTTATTGCAAATGAAATAGTAAAAAAATCTAGGAAAAATACTTATCAAATTTGTTTGAAAAGGTATGCTGATAATAGTTCTGGAACTCTAAAAATTGGCTCAAAATAATCATCAGTTTCTTAGCGTTGATATTAGTTTGGCCGATGTATTAGGATTTACTAAATATTCGAATGTACTGATATAAATCGTGGATTGGAAATCAATTAAATAGAGGAATTATATGCGCATTGGTTTAGTTGGCTATGGAGATGGAGGGCGGTATTTTCATGCTCCATTTATTTGTGCTGCTGAGAATGTAGAACTTGCAGCAATTGTGGCTCGTTCTGAAAGTAAAATAAAAGCAATTCACAGTGATTATCCTAATGTTCCTGTTTATAGCTCTTTAGCAGAAATGACCGCATCTGAATCACTTGATGCGGTGACGATTTCAACTCCTCCTCATACTCGCCGAGAACTCGTGCTAGAAGCGATTGGCGCAGGCTTGCATGTCGTTGCGGATAAACCTTTTGCTCCTAATGCCGAAGTGGGTCGTGAAATGGCTAACGCGGCCAAAGAAAAAGGGGTTTTGCTGGGCGCGTTTCACAATCGTCGTTGGGATAGTGACGTTCAAACATTGCGTCAGGTTTTAGCTCAAAATAAATTGGGCAAGATTTGGCGAATGCATTCGCGTTTAGATTGCGACGATCCGTTATCGTTAGAAGCCGGGCCTAACGGTGGTTTATTGCGTGATTTGGGAAGTCACGTTGTTGATCAAGCCTATTATTTGCTTGGGCCGGTCAGTGCTGTTTATGCACATTTAGATGAAATTGAAATGACTCAGGGGCCGACCAACGCCAGTTTTGTGTTGACGCTAACCCATGCCAGTGGTGCGACCTCTTATGTTAGTGCGAGTAAAATCAACCGGATCGCGGCCAAAGAGTTTATCGTGTATGGCGAAAAGGGCAGTTATTATTCATCCGCAACCGATGTTCAGGCTGAAGCGTTATTTGCTGGCAAACGGCCTATTGACGATCCGCAAGGTTGGGGATACGAGCAGCCTTCTCACCTACCTGTTTTGCGAACGCAAGAGGGGGAACAAACGGTTGCATCTGTACCTGGTCGCTATCACGATTATTACTCACAATTTGCTAAAGCAGTGACTGGTGAGGGTGATTTACCGGTGAGTGCGGAGCAGGCTATTGAGATTTTGAAAATTTTAGATGCGGCTATTGAAAGTGCACGCTTGAATCAAGTGGTTAAGATTTAATAATTCAACATGGTTTAAACGCTTTTCTGTATAACCTTCGTATATTCATTCGTCCCGCATCGCATTGCGGGGCGAATTTCTTGTCCTATTTTCCCATCGTTTTTTCTATTGTTCCCGCTTTTTTATTGCGAAAAAATTTCTAGATTATCTTGATTGGTCCGTATGAGTGTAGGGCTGAGCCAATCGGGTGAGTGAAATATTTGTCCATGATTATTTTCTGTTGATTTTGTAAATGAGAAGTATTATCATTTAATTATTGATTGTTACCTTATAACATATTTTAACGCGTCCGAGGCCTGCATGAAACCGAACATCCATCCTGAATATCAAACGGTTGTCTTTCATGACACCAGTGTTGATGAGTATTTTTTAGTTGGCTCAACTTTGCAAACTAATCAACGTATCGAATACAAAGGGAAAACGTACCCGTATTTTACAGTTGATGTCTCTTCTTCATCCCATCCTTTTTACACAGGTAAACAGCGTCAGGTGAGTAAAGAGGGTCGAGTTGCTAACTTTAACCGTCGTTTTGCGCATTTAACTGCAGCTAAAGCTAAGGATTAACAGCACTATGAAAGTGTTAACTTCCCTTAAGAGCGCTAAAAATCGCAGCCCTGATTGTTAAGTTGTGAAACGTCGCGGGCGGGTATTTGTTATCTGTAAAAGCAATCCACGCTTTAAAGCGGTTCAAGGCAAACGTAAAAAATAACTGAGGCAATTTTTAATTGCTAAGCGCTTTTGATAGGTAACCCGATAAGTTACTCCCGCTTATCGAATGAATTAGCGCTTAACAGCTCAATTAGATATTTAGCTGGTGCACTTAATAGTGGATTGAAGCGATGTAATATGCCGATTTCCCGATAAAATTGATGATGGCCCAATTGGATTGCGCGGATTCCTTTGGGCCATTTTTGATTTGGCCTAGTTTTCGGCACTAAAGCGATGCCTAATCCTTGAGCCACTAAATCGGTAATTGATTCTAGCTCATCTGTTTCGCAAATATCGTGCACCTTGATTCGCATCTGGATAAGAAACTGCTCGATTTGACGTCCGCCATAAGACGCTCGATGGTAGCGAATAAATGGCTCTTCACTGAGCCAGCGTAGCCAATCATTACTATCATGAGTTCGAGCCGTGATGAGCTCAAATGGCTCTTTGGCCAGTTCAATCCAGTTTAAATTGGTATCAAGAGCAAACGGTGGGCGGATCATGGCCGCCAACTCAATTGCGCCACTATCGACTTCGTTGAGAAGATTTGCCGAAACACCTGGGGTTATCTGCAAATTACACTGGGTAAATTTTTGGTAAAAATCAGCCAGCACTGGCGTAAGCAGGGCATGCTGAATGGATGCAATGGAGCCAATCTTGAGCTGGCGAGGATTATCCTGATCTTTAAGCTCATGGCCTAAAGTTTGATAAATCGCTAACAGTTGCTGTGCTTGCTGGAGTAACTGTTGTCCCTTCACATTGATTCGGGCACTGCGGCCACTACGTTCGAAAAGAGTGACACCTAAGTTACTTTCAAGACGCTGCATTTGGGCACTGACAGCCGCTTGGGTGAGCCCTAATTGTGCACCAGCGGCGGCAAAACTACCTTCGCGAGCAACGGCAACCAATGTTTTGAGTTCTTTAATCATATACAAATAAAATTTGAGTTTAGCTCAAATATATATCGTTTTTATTTTTGATACATCTTTTATACGATAGTTCAACATTTAGTTAATAAATCGTTGTGCCATTAGGAGCCTAAAAGATGTCGATTTCTCCCTTTCATTTAGCAGTGCCTGTTTATGATTTACCGCTTGCTCGTAAGTTTTACGGCGAAGTATTCGGATGTGAAGAAGGGCGCTCTAGCGAACATTGGGTTGATTTTAACTTTTTTGGTCATCAGTTGGTGATCCATGAGCACCCAAAAACTCAGGCTCAAGAAGACGCCCATGCCCATACCAGTTCAGTTGATGGTCACAATGTTCCTGTTCCTCATTTTGGGGTGGCTCTGCCATGGAATGAGTGGGAAGCATTAGCCGAACGCTTGCGCTCATTTAACGTGAAATTTGAAATTGAACCGTATGTTCGTTTTAAAGGATTAGTGGGGGAGCAAGGCACCATGTTTCTGTTTGACCCATGTGGCAATGCCCTTGAATTTAAATCGTTCCAAGATATGGATCAGTTATTTGCTAAGTAATTAATTTTGACATTCCCTGTCTACTGATAGTTTTTTCATATTCTATCCCTTTTGTCTGAATAGTCTGTTTGCTCGGATTATTCAGACTTTTTTATTCTCTTTTTATCATTGCGTTTATTTAATAAAACCATTCATATCTGCTAATAACACTATTAAATATAGGGTTAAATGGGGATGCTTGGCGCTTAAGTAATTAACTAGAAGCGGTATAAAAAATTATTAAGTAAATGTATAATACAGCTCATAGTAAACTCATTTTCAATGATCATAACGGCCCGCTTAAGCGGTTTTGCTGTGAGTCTGTTTATTGTACAAAAAAGGTATGATGTAGCCATGGATCAACAAGTTGTCATTAAAACAGCTGAAGAAATAGAATTAATGAAAGAGTCTTGCCGCTTGTTGGCGAGTGTTTTCACGATGTTGGACGATTTCGTACGCCCTGGCGTGACCACGATGGCGATTAATGATCGCGTGGAAGATTATATCGTTAATGAGCTTAAGTCTCGCCCCGCCAGTAAAGGCCAGTACGATTATCCCTATGTTTTAAATGCGTCGGTAAACGAAGTGATCTGTCATGGAATGCCTAGTGAATATCGGCTTAAGGGTCGCGATATCGTGAATTTAGATATCACTCTGGAAAAAAATGGTTTAATTGCCGATTCCAGTAAAATGTATGTGATGCCAGAGGCATCGCCGCTGGCAAAACGGTTGGTGAGCAAAACTTACGAAGCCATGTGGAAGGGAATTGAGCAGGTCAAGCCAGGCGCAACTTTAGGGGATATCGGCCATGCAATTCAGCAGCATGCGGAAAATGCTGGATATAGTGTGGTGCGTGAATATTGCGGCCATGGTGTGGGCCGAGAAATGCATGAATCACCGCAGGTCCTACATTACGGTACGAAAGGCACAGGGCTTAAGTTGCAGCCCGGGATGATTTTTACTATCGAGCCAATGATTAACCAAGGCGGCCCTAAACTTAAAACCAAAAAGGATGGTTGGACAGTTGTCACTCGCGATAAAAAATTGTCAGCTCAGTGGGAGCATACAATTTTAGTCACCAATGATGGTTATGAAGCGCTAACATTGCGCCCTGAAGAACAAATTTAATTGCGCTGTTATTTATACATGATAAGAAACTAGTTATATCTTTGCTGGTTTTTTATCTTTTAAATTAGCATTTATCTAAGATTATTTTCTGCTAAATAAAATGCGCTTATTTAAAACGATATTTTAATATCCTTAATACTGTTTAAATATTTTCTTATTCTGTCTACTGGTTCACAACTTTATATATTGCCCCGTATTTATTGGCTATTTATCACGCGCTAGTGAGTTTTAATTTATAGCAATCTTGTCACAATGGTTAAGTCAAACAGTTTAGTTGAGCCACCATATAAATGGCTTTTCATGACCAACTTACTGAATGGCAAAAACTGATAACGACTTTCAAGTTCTCCTATTTTCGCAAGCGGGCTGTTATCAGTTTGTAGCGATGACTCACTTTGCTTATTGGTCATACGTTTTTTCATACTGATAAGTCGAAGCTTACTCGAACAATCCACAATTATCTTAAGGAGATATGATGGCTATTTCTGGAAAAGTTGCGTTAGTTACAGGTTCCGGTCAAGGTATCGGGCGTGGAATTGCACTGCGGTTAGCAAAAGACGGAGCGGATATCGCTTTGGTTGACCTTAATGAAGAGAAAATTAAACAGGTCGCTGAAGAGGTGAAAGGATTAGGTCGTAAGGTAACTACGTTCAAAGCTGATATTAGCGATAAAGAACAGATCGTTGCCGCTATTGATCATGCTGAAAAAGAGTTGGGCGGATTTGATATCATGGTCAACAACGCTGGGATTTGCCAAGTTAATGCTCTTAGTGATGTAACTCCTGCTGAAGTTGAAAAAATCTTTAAAATTAATGTCCAAGGCACTTTGTGGGGAATTCAATCAGCCGCCGCCAAATTTATTGCTCTTGGTCATAAAGGCAAAATTATTAACGCCTCATCTATTGCCGGACACAATGGCTTTGCAATGTTAGGGATTTATTCTGCCACTAAATTTGCCGTGCGTGGCCTCACCCAGGCTGCGGCGCTTGAATATGCGAGCAAAGGCATTACCATTAACGCTTATTGCCCGGGTATTGTTGGCACTGATATGTGGGAAGAAATTGACCAGCGTTTTGCTGATTTAACAGGCGCTGCTAAAGGCGAAACGTATGATAAATTTGTTCAAGGTATTGCCTTGGGGCGCGCTGAAACCCCAGATGATGTGGCGGCATTCGTGAGCTATTTAGCAGGCCCTGATTCGGATTATATGACAGGTCAGGCGCCATTGATTGATGGCGGTATGGTTTATCGTTAATTAGAGCGCTTTATGTGGCATCAAGGGGCTTTTAGGCCCCTTTTTATGGCAACTTGTAAATTTTTGAGCCACTTTGAGGTTTAATCTGGTGTGCTCTTATGTATAATTTTTCATCATCCCTTTGGTTTTTCTTGTGTTGTGCCTATCCAAAATTCTCTGTCGATTCGCTCGTATAATTTAACCAAAAAGGGCCATAGCCATCCTTACCATCAACTGGTTTTACCGGTGATGGGCGGTATTAATATCGAGGTGGCTGATTTTTCAGGCAAGGTTTTGCCAGGGGAGTGTGTGGTCGTCAAGGCCGAACAAACACACTATTTTACCTCTGAGCCTAAGGCGCGGTTTGTGGTGGCCGACCTTAATCATCTGCCAGATAATATCGCCCAGACACAGGTAAGCGTTTTTAGTGTTTCTCAGCCATTACTGCATTATTTGCACTTTATTGATGAGCAGTTGAAATACCAGGTTAATCAAAGCATCGAAACATTAATGGTTGAGACCTTTGTTTGTCTGTTATCCGAACAATCTGTCATGAAACGTTTGGATCGCCGCATTCTCAATGTTCTGGAATATATTCAAACACACTTGGCCGAGCCGCTTAGTAATGAGCAGCTAGCTCATGTTGCGTGTTTAAGTCAGACCCAGTTTAAAAAATTATTTAAAGAACAAACGATGTTAACGGTGACGCAATACCTTACTAAGGCTCGCATGAACAAAGCCCAAGCATTGTTATTACACACCGATTACCCGATTCAGATTGTTGCCCAAGCAGTTGGTTATCAGGATCATGGTGCGTTTGGTCGCCGATTTCTTAAATATACGGGGCTAACGCCTTCACAATTTGCTCGCTAAGAGTGTCTATTAAACCTATAAGAGTGTCCAATTGGCATAATGTAAGGATATTTTTAAGCATAAACTAGCAGCTATGAGCAGATGGTTTGAGATGTAATGATGTTAGGTAAAAGAATACGCATGAATGGCATTTTGGTCGTGGTGTTTGCTAGCGTGTTATGGGGTACAACTGGAACTGCTGCAAGTTATCTATCAGATGTTAGCCCTTTTGCTATTGGTGCCTTTGCAATGGGTGGTGGCGGGCTGTTATTGGCGTGTCATGCGCGCGCTCATTTGCGAAAAAATAGTCGTTTATTTTTAACTCATTGGCCTTTGCTGCTCATCGGTGCTGCGGCTGTTGGCGTTTATCCGCTGGCATTTTATACATCGATGAAGTTCTCAGGAGTCGCAATCGGCACTCTGATATCAATTGCGAGTGCGCCTCTTTTTAGTGTGTTGCTAGAGCGTATTATCAGTCATAAAGCAATTTCAAAGCAATGGATTGTGTCGTTTATTATTGGTGTTCTAGGAACCATCTTTATAACGTTAGGCAAGCAAAATGCTCAGGCAAGTTCTCCCCATTTGCAATTAGTGGGGATTGGCTTAGGGCTGCTGGCTGGGTTGTCTTACGCTCTATACTCGTGGTCTGCTCGGCATATGATTGAAAAAGGCATTCACTCCAGATCTGCTATGGCTGGAATGTTTGGATTAGCTGCCCTTGTTTTGCTGCCATCGCTGTACTTTACCGGTCAGAATCTTTTTATGGACGTTAAGCACATTGCAATTGCTTCGTACATGGCACTCGTGCCCATGTTTGTCGGGTATTTATGTTTTGGTTATGCTTTGCAACAGATTGAAGCCAGTAAAGCCACATTGATTACATTACTTGAGCCTGCAATTGCAACGATATTTGCCATAACAATTGTCGGTGAGCACTTTTCACTGATTGGCGGTATTGGCATTGGATTGATTGTGTTGTGTTTAATTTTACAAGTCTGTAAATTCGATAGGATGTATCGAATCATTAATGAGAGTGTGCCGCGCGCTCATAAACTCTAAAGTGCTTAGCACCTTCTCAAAGCGCTCATAAACGACAATGGCAACCTCGAAAGTTGCCAATGGCTAAAATATTTGGCGTTGATATTCACTTGAGAAAGCTGTTAACGCGTTGAATATATAGCGTTAATCAAGCGGATTATCTTGGCGTTTGAGCAGTATTTCAAATGAGTCCGCAACCCATAGTGCTTCTTCCCAAAATAGAGCGCCGGCGCCAACCATAAATATTGGATATTCTGCTTGGATGGGCGGCTTTCTCATATCTAAAACATAGAATATGCCACCGCCATCCAAACCAATGGGCACGGCATCGGGTAAATATGCTGGAAATTCGTAGCTGAGCAAATATTCTCTGATTTCTTGCGGGGTAAAAAATGGCTCAAATTGCATCGCACCATTTTGAAAACTGCCGCCATTTGACCATTTTAAAAAGCAGATATAACTCGGCGGAAATTTCCCGATTGGAAGACGGTAGTTGCTGGCATCAAAACTTTGTTGGCTATCTTTGATTAAGTCCCAGTGTACTTGATTTAACTGGTTTATTTCAGAGCGGGTAAGCGCCATGAGTGTGTTATTTTGCAAATAGCTAATATCAGCATCACTAGCGGGTGCCTCAGGAGATAACCATTCAAACCAATCGGAGTAATCTTGCATCGTCTGTTCATTAAGGTGTTGTTAAGATTGACCTATCTTAGCAACCATCTGGTTTACCTTATATAGTGATTAGTCATTATATAAGCTTTTAAAGCACAACTAACTGTTGCGGATAATAAGCTTTACATCTACCTTATCAATGCGTTTTTCAACCGTCATTGCGGATGCTCTCTCGCTTAGCCGAGAGAGCGCTAGTGCTGCAATTTGGCGAGTATTTTGGCGCAGCGTAGTGAGCTGGTAACTGACAAAATGGGTACTGGGAATGTCATCAAAGCCAACTAAGTAAAAATCTTGGGCAAGCTTAAGCTTGAACTCAAAACGAGCACAATCAGCAAAGCCACATGCAAGTAAGTCGTTGGCACACCACAGGCCATCAAAATTTAATCCGCCCTGTAATGCAACTCTTGCAGCTGCAATACCACCTTCATAGCTGCTTTCAGGCGCTAATAAAGGCGGGGTTGGCTCAAGCCTTTGCCAGGCTGTTTGTCTGATTTGCGCCGAATAAGTGCCATTGTTAATCCCCAAAAATTGGAGTCTCTGGCATCCCATCTTTTTTAAATAGTTGATAGCAAGCTGTGCTCCTTGGGTGTTATCAGAGCTGATTTCATCAACTTGTGGCAATTGTGTGCTGCGGTTAATGACTACAACAGGGATGTTCAGTTTTACGCACTCACTGACTAATTCAGCCGATGGATGACCCGATGTGACAATGACGCCGGAGACGCGAAATTGGGTGAGTTTAGTTAGTGTGGTTGCTAAATCCTGATGGGTTTGTATATCGCATAATAGCGCTTGGTAGTTCTGTGCCTGAATTGAGCGAACTAGATCTTCAAGTAGTTGACTGCGATATGGGTCAGTTTGTCCCGAGGTGATAACGCCAATTAACATACTGCGTTGGCGATTGAGACTTTGAGCAAGCATATTGACCTGATATCCCAGCTCATGAGCGGCATCTAAGACTTTTTGCCGGGTTGCTTTAGCAACGCAGCCATTGTTTGACAGTGTTCTAGATACGACTGCGCGTGATACGCCTGCATGTAGTGCCACATCTTGAGCTGTAATGCTGCGTTTAGCCATAAATAACCCCATCGGCGGCTAACAGCTGTTCTTTTGCTAGTGTCATATTGGTTTGTGTTTGTAACGCATTGCTAAGAGTCGCTTGATGCTCATCAGGGCAGTGATAAAGTCGCCATGGTGTATTATTGGTCTGTGAACACAGCGCTTTTAGCTCTTGAAAATTGCTGTGGCCGTTCGATGTTTGTGCTGAGGTATTGCCATTGCCACACTCATGCACAATTAAGTCTGCTTGCTGCATTAGTTTGATGGTTTGTCTGGTTGGGCTGCCATCACCACTGTAAAACAAACGGATATTATCGACATTTAATAACAGCGATCGGTTTGCAACTGGATGGTCGCTTAGTGCGCTCTCATAGTGTTGGCCCCCTATGGTGGCTCGGTCACTAATATCTTGCCAGATAATTTCAAAACCGAGCGGTTCATCTAAGCAAGCTAGTTCTAATAAGGATTTAAGATAGGGCTGCTGTTTTGTTTGGGCGAGAATAAGCAACGGTTCATGGCGTTGTTGGTTATGCAGATAATTAACGAGGGTTGCAAGCCCCAGGCAGTGATCTGGGTGAATATGAGTAAAGTAAATAATATCCAACTTATGAAGATTAATCTGTTTTAACCATAGTTTTTGGGGAACCGTAGGTCCGCAATCAATCAGCCAGTTATGTTCTAAAGATTCAATCCAAAGTGCAGAAGTTGTCCAATTTCGACTATAAGCACTGCCGATGCCAAGCATTTCGATTTTCACAATGATTCCAATTCAACGTTTTCACCTCATCAACTTAGCGAAGTTTTTTGAATCTTTTGTGAACACGTGTCCAACTCGATAAAACTTCATAAAGTTGTCAAAAAAGACCGAAATAATGATCGCCATGTAAACAAGTTGGTGCATATGAACACGTGTTCAATGTGCAGAGGCTGTTGAACTTTGTTGCTTAACTCAAAAAGTATTCGATTTAAATAAATTTTAATCGAACAAGATCAACTGCCTGATTATCTGGAATTTTTGCATGTCAAAAACACTTCGTATTGAACAGCTCAGTGTGAGTTACGCTGGCAAACAAGTTTTATGTGATCTTTCGATGGCGATTCAACGCGGTGAAATGGTCGCGTTACTCGGGCCATCTGGGTGCGGCAAAACGACATTGCTCAATGCATTGTGCGGTTTTATCCAAGCTGACCATGGCCAAATTTGGCTCGATAATGAAAATGTCACGCAAGCCAATGCACAAAGCCGACAGATGGTGCAAGTATTTCAAAGCTATGCTCTTTGGCCGCATATGAGTGTCTTTGGCAACATCGCTTATGGTTTAAAGATTCGAGGGTGTGGCGCAAAAGAGATTGAGCAGCGAGTGATACAAATGCTCAAGTTAGTCAAGTTACCTTTGGAGCTTTTGAAAAACTCTGTCACAGCTCTCTCTGGCGGACAACGTCAACGCGTTGCACTGGCACGAGCGCTTATCGTAAAACCATCCGTATTATTACTTGATGAGCCACTTTCCAATTTGGATGCAAAGGTACGGCTAAGTGTTCGTCATGAGATCAAACAGCTTCAACAACAATTAGGTTTTACCTCGGTTTTAGTGACCCATGATCGCGAAGAAGCATTGGTAATGGCCGATCGAATTGCCGTGATGAATCAGGGCAAAATAGAACAATTTTGCGAGCCTGAGACTATCTATCACCACCCAAATAGTGCCTTTGTTGCCGATTTTATGGGGTTGGACAACCATTTCAATGTCAACGCGAATAAGTTAACCCAATTGCTCAACGATGGTATTGAGCGCAGCGGCGAACATCATTATTCCATCTATTTTAGACCGGAAGATGTACAAATTTTCTTTTCACAAAATCATTGCCCCGTCGAGGGCATCTGTCTTGATGCCAAAGTGACTCAGAGTGTTTTTCAAGGGCAAAGTTATCGTCATGGTCTTGAAACTATCTACGGGCCATGTTGGGGCTCTCATGAGCAAGCACTTGAGAGCGGATTGAACGTCAAATTATTTGTCCCATTGGTTGCGCTGCATATTTATAAAGCGCTATCAGTTCATTAATGATACAAGGATGATTTTATGCAAGTCATAACCATCAAGCGAATGGTTGCAATGGCCATATTCGCAAGCTCTTTTGGCGCTAGTGCGCAAACAACACTGCATGTTGCCAGCGCAGGGAGTCAAAATATGGTCGATTATGTTAGAACTTATCTGGCCCCCAAATTCGAGGCGACGCATCCGGGAGTTTCAATTAGCGTTGTTGGAACCGGTCCCGGTGATGCAGGCTCCCAGAAAATCTATGAAAAGTTAGCCGCGCAGCAGCAAAGCCATAGTGCTCACTGGGATATTGATGTGGCAGTAGTGCATCAAAAAATGGGCGGGGAGATGGTTGAAAAAGGGCTTTTGAGTCGTTACCGAGGCGATATTGCCAACGGCAAACTGGTTTCTAACCAAAGTGCTAAAAATGCGCTTGGCGTTAATGTTGATGGCTATGTTATGCCAATGTTCCAGAGCCAAACTGCAATTGCTTATAACGCGGATATGATTAAAAACCCGCCTAAAAGTTATGATCAGTTAGTGGACTGGGTACATCAGCATCCCAAAGCATTTGGTTATAACGGTATTAAACATGGTATGTCTGGGGTGAGCTTTGTAACTGGTTGGATCTACAACTATGGTTCAACTGCACAAAAATTATCCACGAAACCTTATGATCCGCAATTAAAAAATAGCTGGAAAGATGCCTACCATAAACTCAAAGAGTTTAATCAATATGTCACCTTCACGCCTGGCAATGCCGGTACGTTGGATATGCTCAACCGTGGTGAGATATTTATGGGGCCAGTTTGGGTGGATATGTTCTACAGCTGGAAGGATGCTGGAAAACTGCCACCCTCGTTAAAATTAGATCTCATCGCTCCGGGAATGCCTGGTCAGCCGATGTATTACGTGGTTCCTGCTAAAGCGAGCCATAAAAAGCTGGCCGAAGAGTTCATTAATTTGGCAACCAGTCCACAAGTTCAGGCCAATGGCATTGTGAAACAGTTCAACTGGTATCCAGGTATTGATGCTAAGTATGTTCAACCTAAGCTTGATAGTGCGGTTTGGAATAAGCTCTTTAAAGAGATTACTCCTAAAGAGCTTGCCAGCTACGGGAAAAGTTTTCCGTTAGGCGCTTATATGGATGACATTAAAGAAGGCTATGAACGCCAGGTGAATAACTAACGTTACTGGGTAAGGAAAGGGAGCGTAGCTCCCATAATATGATGAGACAAAATCGATTTTATAGCATCTTGATGATTGTCCCTGCTTGCTCATTAATTGGCCTTTTTTTTATCTATCCGCTGATGAGCTCGTTGCGAATGGCGTTTAGTGATGCATCTGGAAATTGGACTCTATTTTCGCTTATTAAGGCGTGGCATCTATACGATAGAGATTTAGCATATAGTCTTATTGTCGTTGCTATCGCGTTGTGTTTTATCGCGGTTTTGACCATAGTGATTGCTGGAGTCCTCACTCTTTCGCCATTTAAACGACTCAATCAATGTTTAGCTTTTTTGTATCGCTGGCCACTATTTATTCCATTTATTGTTGTTGGCCAGATGATGCGAACCTTTCTGGCTAAAAATGGCTTGATGAATAACACCTTGGTTCAATTGCATCTGTTGACGCCATTTGAAACGGTTTCGTTTCTGGACTGGCGGGGCATTATTTTTACCTTTGTCTGGAAGCAATTAGCATTTAGTACCTTATTAGTGGCTGGTGCGATGGCTGCTATTGAATCTTCGCAGATAAAAGCTGCGCAAAACCTTGGTGCTAGTCGAGTAAATGTCTTTATCCGTATTCTATTCCCTCAGGTTTTGCCTAATTTGGGTGTGGCATTGGTGCTGAGCTGCGTATCGATGATGTCGGTTTTGTCAGTGCCATTAATGCTCGGAACTGGAACTCCCAGCATGCTGACAACCGATATGGCGTTTCGCATTAACTCATATGAAGATTACGCAACAGCCAATGCTTTGGGGGTATTTAGTTACTTGGTGACATCTACTCTCGCATGGTTTTATTTGCAGCATAATTTAAAACAAAAGAGGGCGTATGGTTGAGATGATTGTCATGCCTAGCGCATCATCATTAAAGTTGAAGCATGCTGTTAAGTGGCTGCGACTGCGCTGGTGGACTCAGGTTCTTTTTGTAATCCTATTAGCCTTGGTAATGTTCGGCCCCGTGACCAATTTGCTAATTTGGACTGTGACTGAGCGTTGGTATTTTCCGCATGCATTGCCGGTGAGTTGGGGATTTAAATATTGGCATTATGTCTTTAATCCGGTAAATGGTGCTTTTAGTGCACTTTTTACGAGTATCGCCATTGCCTGCGCGGCGGTGGTACTGACTACGTTGGTTGCAATTCCTGTGGGTTATGCTTTGGCCCGACGCCACATTCCTGGTCGTATGTTGATTATGCTTTTGTTTTTATTGCCACAAGCTTTCCCGGAGCTACCAATTTACATCAATATTGCGCGTATTTTTTATCAATTGGGTTTAAATGGCACCTATTTGGGCGTGATTTTAGTTCATACCGTTCACGGTTTAGTTTTTTCGGTGTGGATTATTGTTGCAGCTTTTAGTCAATGTGACCCGTTAACTGAGAGAGCCGCCTTAAATTTGGGGGCATCGAGCTTGAGAGTATTTTTCACGATTACGTTGCCGCAAGCAATGGGCGGTATTATTGCCAGCTCTATATTTGTCTTTTTAGAATCACTTGATGAATTTACGGGAAGCTTCTTTGTCGGCGCTCCAGATGTGACGACATTGCCATTATTGTTATACAACGCCAGTATGGAAGGAAATTATCAGGTTGCGTCTATTAGCGCGTTGATCCTACTTGTGCCATCGGTGCTGTTTATGCTAGTGGTTGAGCGGTTTATGCGCCCTGAAATGGTCGCTAAAATTGGCCAGTAAGCATGGGATGACCCCAACATTGCTGTTGGGGTTCGACACTATTGCCACTTATCAGCAGGCGGGACATAGTCGCGCATCGCATGCAGCAGAGTATGTGGTGAGTCGGAAATTTGTAACATATCGCAATAGGCTTGGCGCAAAAATCCTTGTTTGACCATTCGGTCCACCATCAATAACAATGGATCATAAAAGCCATTAATATTATAAAAGCCACAAGGTTTATGATGATAGCCTAACTGTGCCCAAGTCCATACTTCGGATATCTCTTCTAATGTGCCGCTGCCTCCCGGCATAGCAATAAATCCGTCACTTAACTGGGCCATTTTGGCTTTACGTTCATGCATATCGGCAACAACGGTTAATTCAGTTAAGCCTGGGTGAGCAAGCTCTCTATCTTTTAATTTTTCAGGAATAACGCCATAGACTTCACCACCTTTGGCTAATGCCGCATTGGCAATGGCTCCCATCAGCCCAATCTTGCCACCACCATAAATCAGTTTGATCTGATGCTCTGCCAAGTAATAGCCTAATTTAATGGCTGCTTCATTAAATACTGGCGATGAACCTAAATTGGATCCACAAAATACAGCAACACTTTTCAATCTTTGCTCCTTAACTGGGATGCATGGCTTCTTTATTATGCACATCAAGAACGAAAAGGGGAATGTTTTAAAATAGTTGCACTGATGAGTAAATGTAAACGCGGCTGACTTTTTGTAATGAGAGTCAGCTGCGTTTAGTCAAGCTTTAAGCTTTAGGAGCGAGGTGTTGTGATAAAGTGTAAGTTTCTTTCACTCCCAGTTTTACAGGGTTTTGGGTGCGAACAGATTCAACGCAGAGATACTCTTTGGCACCACCAGCATGGATATCGGCAATTCCTTCAGCTTTAGTATCACCTGGGTTCCAGATGACAACGGTATCTTCACCTTGATGCGTCAGTTTAAGCTGACGGCCATCGCCATGAATTAATGTGACATTGTGGCTTGGTTCGATGTAGAGACGATCATTTTCTTCGGCAAGGGCAAATTCACTTTGCGTTTTTTTAGCAAAGTTATCTGTTTTATCTAAGAATGTATCACCCATACCTGTAACTTTGGCGCTATCTCTATCTGCTGCAAAATAGCTGTGTAGCGCAGCACCAAGTTCGATTGTATGATCGTCCAGATTCGTTGTAGTTAGATCGATATGCAGTTCTTTGCCGACTGTGAATTTACATTCCAGAGCAAATTTAAACTCAGGTTCATCTAACATATCGTCACTGAGCGTCAGTGTCAGCTCGGTGTTTTCTTCTGTTGTTTTTATGCTACCCAATTTCCAGATTTGAGTACGAGCATAGCCGTGGTTAGGTTGACGGGTATTGCCAAACCATGGCCAGCAGATAGGAACACCACCACGAATTGGAGCACTGCCATCAAGGGCACTGGTTTTACTCAACCAAAACTGTTCACTCTGATTGGTGGGATGGTAGCTGATGATATGAGCACCATAGGCACTAATTAAGGCTTTACCTTGTGGGTGATCCACCCAGTAAAAAAGCACGCCATCGCTGTTAGTTGCGCTAAAAACAGCATTGTCGAGTTGTTTGTCAATTGATAAGCCAAGTTCCTTGAGTCGTTCAGTCATTAAAAAGTCTCCATAATAAAAAAGGGTAGCCGAAGCTACCCCTATGTCATTCTGGCAATGATAGCGCTTATTTAGAGATATGAGCGATAAGATCCAGAACTTTGTTTGAATAACCGATTTCGTTGTCGTACCAAGAGATAACTTTAACGAAAGTATCAGTCAGTGCGATACCAGCTTTAGCATCGAATACTGAAGTGCAGATTTCACCTAAGAAGTCAGTTGAAACAACTGCGTCTTCGGTATAACCCAGAACACCTTTGAGTTCGCCTTCTGAAGCAGCTTTCATTGCTGCACAGATTTCTTCGTATTTAGCTGGTTTTTCCAGGTTAACTGTCAGGTCAACTACAGAAACGTCTGGAGTTGGAACGCGCATTGACATACCAGTCAGTTTGCCGTTCAGTTCTGGCAGTACTTTACCTACAGCTTTAGCAGCACCAGTTGAAGATGGGATGATGTTTTGAGCAGCACCACGACCACCACGCCAGTCTTTGTGAGAAGGACCGTCAACAGTTTTCTGAGTTGCAGTAGTTGCGTGAACAGTTGTCATCAGACCGTCTTTAATGCCGAAGCTATCGTTAAGAACTTTAGCGATAGGAGCCAGACAGTTAGTAGTACAAGAAGCGTTAGAAACGATATCTTGGCCTTCGTATTTGTCCTGGTTAACGCCCATTACGAACATTGGGGTAGCGTCTTTAGAAGGACCAGTCATGACGACTTTTTTAGCGCCAGCTACAATGTGTTTACGAGCTGTTTCGTCAGTCAGGAACAAACCAGTTGCTTCAGCAACAACGTCAGCACCGATTTCGTCCCATTTCAGGTTCGCTGGATCACGTTCAGCTGTTACGCGAACGGTTTTACCGTTAACAATAAGGTTTCCACCTTCAACTTTAACGTCACCTTTGAAGCGGCCGTGAGTGGAGTCGAATTTCAACATGTAAGCCATGTAATCGACGTCCAGCAGGTCGTTGATACCAACGATTTCGATGTCATCACGTTCTTGAGCAGCACGGAAAACGAAACGACCGATGCGGCCAAAGCCGTTAATACCTACTTTAATAGTCATAGTTTCTACCCAGTATTTTTATCTGAAGTGTTAGCGAAAAAAAATCTGTCTGTAAACTTACAACATTGGAGTGTAAGGTCAAGGGCAGACTTTCAAATTTTTGCGCAAAATCAAACTGAATGATGAAAAAAAATTACATTTGATAAGATTAAGCCTTCAGCCAATCTGATTCGCCTAAAAATCTTACCATATTTTATGACGGGAGGCAGACTCGGTGCAACGGATTGTTGATATTAATCTTGGCGACTGATTTTTATTAATTTTTTGGGTAAATAATCATCAGGTGTCTTACACTGTAATACATAGGGGATGATTAGACAGGGGGAATTTGCCCAATGGCTGCGCTATGAATGCTCATGACCGTCAAGAGTTACTCACCTTACATGGGATTACCCGCGAATATATCGACGCTTGGGGACAGGCGGCGACGATTAGTGAAGAAAATCTCGATGCCTTATTAAAAACGATGGGCTATGCCATTGATGATGATGTGCGTGTGCACGCCCAAATTCAGCAAGACTTGATGGCTCATTGGGGCAGTTATTTAAGCCCTGTTTACACATCTCGCCTTGGCGAGCCCATCTATATTGAATTACGTATTGCTCAGACACAACGTCAACAATGGTTTCACTGGTATATCGATACTGAACAAGGCGAGCGCTTAAGTGGTTCGTTTCATGCCATTGATTATCCAGTTGAAAAAAGTGAAGAATTAGATGATCGGCAGTATTTGGCTTTAAGGGTTCCGCTTAAAATTCAATTGCCGTGTGGCTATCATAAATTGGCTCTGTCGTTTATTGATGAACCCGAACCCATTGCTCGTTCACGCTATGTTGTCGCCCAAACGCGCGCATACAAGCCGCCCGCTATTGCCCATGGTTTGCGAGTCTGGGGAGTCACTGTCCAGCTCTATAGCTTGCGCAGTGAGCGCAACTGGGGCGTGGGGGATTTTACTGATTTATGTTATTTGGTTACACACATCGCGCGCGGTGGGGGCGGATTTGTCGGTCTAAATCCGCTGCATGCTTTGTACCCCGCGTGGCCTGAACTGGCTAGCCCATATAGCCCTTCATCCCGGCGTTGGATCAACATTATCTATATTGATGTAGAGGCGATTACGGAATTTTCCTCCAGCGCGGCCGCGCCTTTAGTCTCTAGTCCTGAATTTGTTGAAAAAATACGAACATTACGCGCCAGCGATTATGTGCAATATACCCAAGTCAGTGAACTAAAACTTAAGTGTTTGCGCTTGGTGTATCAGCAGTTCTGTCAGCTTGAGAGTTACCACTCACGCCAATTAGCTTTTACTGAGTTTTGCCAGCGCGAAGGCAAATCACTTAAAGCCCAAGCTTCGTTTGATGCGTTGCAACACGCATTTAAAGACGACAGTAAAATAGGTCCGCATTGGAACAGCTGGCCTCAGTCGTTTCAAAATTACGAGAGCACTCAAACTCAGCAGTGGATTAGCGAACATCTTGATGAGGTGAATTTTTTTTCCTGGCTACAGTGGATAGCGGCCGAGCAACTGGCAAAGGCAGGCCTACAGGCTCAACACGAACATATGGCTTTAGGGCTTTATTTTGATGTAGCGGTTGGGGTGAGTGCCGGTTCACAAGAGACTTGGCACAATCGGCAACAGTATAATTTGCTCAGCCATATTGGTGCACCGCCCGATGTTTTAGGCCCTCTGGGGCAGGATTGGGGATTGCCACCACCTGATCCATTGCGACTTCAAGAGCAGCATTATCAGCCTATTATTGATGTTTTTCGCCGTAATATGCGATTTTGTGGCGCATTGCGTATTGATCACGTAATGGGGCTGATGCGGTTATGGTGGGTGCCTTCGGGGCGCGGCGCTAAAAATGGCGCCTATGTTAATTATCCGCTTAAAGATTTGTTAGCGATTTTGGTGTTAGAGAGCCACCGCAATCAGTGCCTTGTGGTCGGTGAAGATTTGGGAACCGTTCCCGATCAAATTTATGCGCAGTTACAAGAAAACGGAATTCATTCATATCGAGTATTTTTCTTTTCTCAGGCCAGTGATGGCGGGTTTATCTCCCCGCATCATTACCCTGAACAGGCACTTGCAGCGTTGACCACGCATGACATGGCAACGCTGACCGGGTTTTGGCATTGTTATGACCTCAAATTAGGGGCCAAACTTGGTCTTTATCCAGATGAGCAAAGATTGAAAAAGCTATTTGACGATCGCTTGTTTTGTAAGCAACAGATTTTAAATAGCCTTCATGGTCATCATAGTATTCCCGACGACATCGGTACCGACGCATCATGGGTTTCGATGAGCCGAACGCTTAATCATTGTCTGCAGCTGCATATGGCGCGCGGCAATAGTGCTCTGTTGTCACTGCAACTGGAAGATTGGTTGGAGATGACTCAGCCGGTAAATGTTCCCGGCACCAGCGATGAATATCCGAACTGGCGCCGTAAACTGTCGATGACATTAGAAAATCTTTTTGCTCAGCCGCATATCATAAAGCTAATGCAGCAGTTGACTGAGGCTCGCCAACAAGCGACTCCACGTTAATTTCATAGTTTTTTATTCAAGCATGGCTTGAATGTTTCATTCAGGGATAGTTAAACGTGACAAAAACAATTGCAACTTTACAAACTCATCCACTGGTTGCCCAACTCGAAGCTGTTCGAGTTGATCATCCTTTTTCTGAATTGGGATATATCGAAACAAACCAAGGCGTAGTGATTCGTGCTTGGTATCCTCATGCGTTATCGGTTTGCGTGTTAAGCCTCGATGGTCAAACCAGCCTGCCGATGCAATGTATTGATTATCGAGGTCTATTTGAGTTGCCATCGGCTCAGGATTTTGCCGATGGTTATCAGCTTAAGGTCGAGTATGCCAAAGATAACTGGCAAGGTATTGACCCATATGCATTTAAACAAAGTGTCTATCAGGGACTTGAGCTTTTAGATCAATCGCCAAAAAGCTGGTATCAGGTGCTTGGAGCTCAACTAATGGGCTTTTCTTTGGCGGGGCAAACAATCAATGGGGTGCGCTTTATTGTTTATGCACCGAATGCTTCAAGCGTTAGTGTCGTGGGGGATTTTAACTTTTGGGATGGGCGGCGTCATCCCATGGAGCGCTGCTTGGATGGTCACTGGGTGTTGTTCGTGCCAGATCTTGGCGCAGGTACCCGTTACAAATATGAGCTTAAAGATCGCTTTGGCGCGCAATTGGCGCATAAAGCAGATCCTGTTGGGTTTTATGCCGAACAATATCCTTCGTTTGCCTCAGTGGTTTGGGATCATAGCCTTTATCAATGGCACGACCAAGATTGGCAACAGCGCGAGGTTGACCCACCTCATCAGCCAATGAGTATTTATGAAGTTCACATCGGTTCATGGAAGCGTAAACACAATAGCTTTGGTTGGGCTTCGTTGAGCTATCGCGAGTTGGCTGATGAGCTCATTAGCTATGTGAAAAAAATGGGATACACCCATATTGAATTGATGCCGATTTCTGAATATCCATTCGATGGTTCATGGGGCTATCAACCGGTGGGGTTATTTGCACCCACTAGCCGTTATGGCACGCCAGATGATTTTAAATATTTTATCGATTGTGCGCATAAAGCAGGGATAGCCGTCATCATCGATTGGGTGATTGCCCATTTTCCGGCTGATTCGCATGGTTTAGCGCGCTTTGATGGAACGCCTTTATATGAATATGAAGATCCGCGCCGAGGTTGGCATAAAGACTGGAACAGTTATATCTACGATTTTGGTCGAGATACAGTGCGGCGGTTTTTAATCTCCAGCGCTTTAATCTGGTTTGATTATTACCATATTGATGGGATCCGCGTGGATGCGGTTGCCTCAATGCTGTATTGGGATTATTCGCGTGAAGAAGGGGAGTGGATCCCAAATATTAATGGCGGCAATGAAAATTATGAAGCCATTAGTTTGCTTAAATGGCTCAACGAAGAAGTGTATCGTGAATTTCCCAAAGCCATTACCGTCGCTGAAGAATCGACGGCATTTGCCGGTGTATCGCGGCCAACTTATCTCGGCGGGCTTGGATTTGGCTTTAAATGGAACATGGGCTGGATGCATGATTCCTTGGAGTACATGTCTCAAGATCCATTGTTTCGCAAATATCACCACAACGAGATAACGTTCGCCATGGTGTACAACTATGACGAGAACTTCGTTTTACCTTTATCTCATGATGAAGTGGTGCATGGCAAAGGGGCGTTGCTTGGTAAAATGCCTGGCGATGAATGGCAACAGGCGGCGAATCTTCGCGCTTATAGTGCGTTTATGTATGCTCATCCGGGCAAAAAACTTAATTTTATGGGCAATGAAATTGCTCAAGTCAGTGAATGGAACCACGATGGCAGTGTTGAATGGGATGTTTTGCAGTACGATCGTCACCATGGACAATATCAGCTCACCCAGACTTTGAATCATCTATATCAAGAGCAATCGGCGCTCTATGAGGGGGATTATGAGCATCAAGGATTTCGCTGGATTGATTATGGCGACTGGGAGCGCAGCATTATCGCTTTCGAACGCCTGAGTTTAGATGGCTCCAATATCGTGCTGTGTGTTTGTAATTTTACCCCCAACTCATATCAAACTTATCGACTAGGTGTGCCGCATGCTGGGGTTTATCAGGTGATTTTAAACACCGATGATAAACAATATTGGGGAAGCGGATTTTTATCCCAATTGCGCATCGAATCGCAAGATGAGCCATGGCAGGGGCGGGAACATTCAATCTCATTGCAGCTACCGCCGTTGGCTTGCCTCTATCTAAAACCGGTTGAGGCTTAATCTCATGAATCAATTGTCGCAGCCAATGTTTAATCAAGAGCCTATTCATCAGATAGGTTCTTTGGCACTTTTTTATGGGAGCCGTTTCCCATTAGGTGCAACATTGGATGGACAAGGATGTAACTTTGCGATTTTTGCCGGATCGGCTAAAAATGTTGAATTGTGTTTATTCGATGAACAAGAACACGAATTGGCTCGATTTGTTCTGCCAAGCCAATATGGGGCTTTTCATTACGGTTATATTCGTGGAATAAAAGCCGGACAGCTGTATGGTTATCGCGTGTATGGTGACTTTCACCCCGAATTTGGACAGGTTGTTTTACCGAAAAAATTGCTAATAGACCCTTATACCAAAGCGCTGAATCGTCCACAGGTGTGGAATCCTCAGTTGTATGAGCTAGAAGATGGCTCGATGGTTGCCAAATCAATGGTTGTTGATGAAAAATTTGACTGGCAAGGGGTGAGCAAACCTGATATTCCAGCGCGGCAGACGATTCTTTACGAGTTGCATCTTAAAGGTTTTACGAAGCGCCACCCGTCAGTCCCTGAAGCGCTGCAAGGTACCTATTTAGGGTTATGTGATCCCAGTGTCATTAGCTATTTAAAATCGCTCGGTGTGACAACAATCCAAATTATGCCAATTGCTGCATTTATGAACGAATCACATCTGCGTAATAAAGGGTTAACTAACTATTGGGGATATAATCCAATCGCCTTTTTTGCACCAGAGCCTCGTTACAGCGTTGATAATGCGGTTGAAGAGTTTAAAACGATGGTTAGAGAGATGCATCGCAATGGTTTGGAAGTCATTCTCGATGTGGTTTTTAACCATACGGCGGAAGGGGGCAAAGGCGGCCCAATTATTAGTTTTCGCGGGTTAGGTAATTATTGCTATTACCTGTTTGAGCACAATGGCTTGCAGCCAGATTACGAGCTTTATGCCAACTACAGTGGCTGTGGGAATAGCGTAGATGTCAGCCAACCGATCGTTTTACACTTAGTGACCGATTGTTTGCGTTATTGGGCTGAGGTGATGCAGGTTGATGGCTTTCGGTTTGATTTAGCCGTCAGTGTCGGGCGAGAACGGGCTCATTTTAGTCCGTTGAATGCGTTTTTTAAGGCACTTGAACAAGATCCTATTTTGAGCCGAGTTAAATTGATTGCTGAACCTTGGGATATTGGCCCCAATGGCTATCAGGTTGGCGGTTTTCCCTATGATTGGCATGAGTGTAATGACCATTATCGGGATAACATTCGAGCGTATTGGCGTGGCGATGAAGGCCAGCTTGGGGAGTTCGCTACCCGACTCATGGGCTCAAGAGATCTTTTTATTGCAGCGTTTCGCAGTATTCACTCAAGCGTCAATTTTATCTGTTATCACGATGGCTTTACGCTGCAAGATTTGGTGAGCTTTGACCAGCGCCATAATGAGGCGAATAAAGAGCATAATCGCGATGGTCATGGGCATAATTTATCTGCTAATTA
Organism: Celerinatantimonas sediminis; assembly: GCF_046054195.1. Classification (NCBI taxonomy): domain Bacteria; kingdom Pseudomonadati; phylum Pseudomonadota; class Gammaproteobacteria; family Celerinatantimonadaceae; genus Celerinatantimonas; species Celerinatantimonas sediminis. The sequence goes on along the minus strand of NZ_JBEQCS010000002.1, from coordinate 85,810 downwards.
TGGTTTTGAAGGGTTGACGCAAAACCACGAGATTAATGCGCTGAGAAATCGGCAAAAACGTAATTTTATTGCAACACTCTTCCTTTCTCAGGGAATTCCCCATTTCTTAGCGGGGGATGAATTTGGGCGCACCCAAAAAGGCAATAATAACGCCTATTGTCAGGATAATGATATCAGTTGGGTTGATTGGAACTATTGCGAACGCAACCGTGAACAAGTGCGCTTTACTCAGACTATGATTCACTTTCGTCAGCGTTTTGAGCTGTTTAGTCATTTACGTTTGGGCGATGATAGTTTCCCTGGCGATAAAACGGGAATGGGCGATCATGGGGTACGTTGGTATCGCCCTGATGGTCAGCTCATGACTCCCAGAGATTGGAACAACGGTTTAGCCAAAGCCATTATGGTGGAATATTACTGTTGTTGTGGCTGCGATGAACATCTATTAGTTTTGTTTAACGCAAGTAACAAACCCTTACGTTTTTATCTGCCCGATCCAGGCGGCCAAAGAGGTTGGTATAGATGGGTAGATACGCAGTATGAGCAGGTTAGTGATAGCGAAAAAATGCTTACGGGTAAAAACACCATCCTCATTGAACATTCATTGCAGCTATTTGAAAATCAATCACTTGGATATATCCGCCCTCGTTAATTGCATCCTTTGGTATGAATCGGCACAATAGTTGGGTTATGCAGATATCAGAATAAAAGATGTTATTAATAAGGGGCAGTGTTATGAGTGATGAGAAAACAGAGCAACAGTGGCAAGCTGAACTTGACCCTGAAACCTTCCGGGTTTGTCGCCAAGGTGGAACGGAAGCGCCATTTAGCGGCTCTTTATTGCATAACCGTGAAAATGGCCATTATCACTGTGCGTGTTGCCACGAACCTCTTTTTTATTCCGATGCGAAATTTGACTCTGGCTGTGGTTGGCCAAGTTTTGATAAACCGATTAGCCAAGACAGTGTTCAATACATCGAGGATTTCAGCCATGGCATGCATCGAATCGAGGTGCGCTGCAGCCATTGTGGCGCTCATCTAGGTCATGTGTTTGACGATGGGCCAACGGATACTGGTCAGCGCTATTGCATTAATTCGGTATCAATGTCGTTTGAATCAGATAAAACCGAGAAATAAAGTTATTCGCCGCTAGTTGGTGCTTGATACTGGCGGTTTTTAATTTCTTTGGCTAATTTTTTCGCTTGGTCTTTAAAATCATCAATCTGATCTTCACTAAAATGTCGATAGCGTTTGAGCTGTTCAACATTGGTGTTTACATCTCCGACGCTTTCGAGCACTAATGACCAGATATAAGCCTGTTCATACTGATTTAGACGCATGTACTCAGTGGTTATCGCTTCGAGCAGATAATTTGGAATGGGCCACTGTTTGGTATAGCTGGCGAGTGACTGTTGCAATAAATGCAGGCTTTTTTTCGGGTTTGACTGATTATACAGCGAAGCCAACGCATATTTTAAAATTGGGTCGTTCATTTGTGGTTGCGTTTCGCGGCTTAAAAACATTTCTTTAGCGTCGTTATCACCGAGCTGACTCCAGCGATAATACAAAGAGAACAGATCACGTTTTTTTAGAATATCCTGCTGACGCTCATGAATTTCGTTAGTAATGTTAAGTAAAGCTTCTGTGCGGATAGTTTTTCGCGCTTTATTCTTTTTCGGTTGAATCTGTGCGGCAATGGTCATGCATTGCTGATAATTTTGCATGGAGTTCAGCAGCAAATAGTTATATTTATCAGAAGGTTCATGTTTGGCATACCAGCGCGAGCGAATTAAGTCATCGCGTTTGAGCGTGCACCAACCTTCATCGGGAACATCCTGACAAATCTGCTCGTCTCGGCTACAGTAGGTTGATGCAGGGGTATCCGCTGTTAGTTCGGTCTTACAGCTGCTAAGTACCAGAATAAAAATAAAATAAAAGAAACAGCGATAATATTTAGCCACAAAAGATCCTTGTGATTGCTCACATACAGTACGTCATAAATCATAGATGGCTAATTTATTAAATACAAAGATTCTTTACCAGCTAAAAATTGCTTGTAACAGAATAAGTTAATTACCTTTCATGGATGAATTATTGGGGCTAACTTATTTTGGGCGTAATTTCTACTCAAATCAGGTATAGTAGCTCCCTTGTGAGCATTGGTAGGTGATAATGAAATCTCATATTGATAGCATTGATCAACTATTGGCAATGATGACTCCTGAGCTTTATCAGCAGTTGTGTTGTGCTGTTGAGACAGGGCGTTGGCCCGATGGCCGAAAAGTCTTAGACAAGCAGCGTGAATACGCACTGCAAGCCACTTTATTGTATCAGTCTAGCCATAATATTGAGGCGCAACATATGACTGTTAACACATCTGGCGAAATAGAACAAAAGTCTAAAGCCGAGCTCAAAGCGCAATATCGCGACGACTCATTCACCATTGCTCGGTTAAAACCAGAATCATAACTAGTTGCTGATTCTGATCGGTTTGTGTGCAAATTTTAATTGTGAATACCCATGTTTTTAGATCGATATTACCAACATCATCCGGATGGCGTTGTTATTAGTCCGGATCAGGCCAGTCAGTTTGCCAAAGGGATTTGTCAAGATTTTAACCCCATCCATGATCCGGATGCGAAACGTTTTTGCGTCCCTGGTGATCTGCTCTTTTCAATGGTGTTGCAGCATTATGGTCTTAGCCAGAAAATGCAATTTCGTTTTACCGGAATGGTCAATGAACAAACGCGTTTGCAGCTTCCTAAAGCCACTGCAGAGCAATTAATCATCACCGACCAACAGGGTAAAAGCCTGTTGGAAGTATCTTTTGCTGGTGAAAAAACGTATAACGAAACCATGATCGAAGCGTTGATCCGACATTACGGTGCATTTTCTGGGCAGAACTTCCCAACATTGCTAATGCCTTTGATGCTTGAACATCAGGTGATGTTTAATCCTGCGCGTCCATTGGTTATGTACGACAGTATGAGCTTTGAGTTACAAACACTTGATGCCGATAATCTGGGAATCAACCTACGCGAAACAACGCTTGATGTGCAGGGCAAACGAGCCGATGAACATCTACATTTTGACTTTACTGATGCTGACAAAGTGATTGGTAAAGGGATTAAAAAGGCAATTTTAGGGGGACTTCGTCCTTATGAAAAAACTGCCATTGAAGCGTTTGCTGACAATTACGAACAGCGTCGCAAAGCGCAGTCCGCGTAAGTTTGTCTTTAAGTGAGCGGGAGATGATTCCCGCTCTTTATAAACTTAATGAGAAGTGCGTTCGCCGCGGATATCTTGCTGCATGAGCTGGCGAATTTTTTCAACGCTCAGTGATTGGCTTAGCAGATAATGTAACTTGGTTAGACAAGCTTCCGTTGTCATATCACCACCACTAATGACACCTACTCGGGCAAGTGCATTTCCTGTTGCATAGCCGCCCATATTCACCGTTCCACTTAGACATTGAGTGAGATTGATGACAATCACTCCTCGCTCACAGGCATCTTTTAATAGGGCTAGAAACTGTTCATTTTGCGGCGCATTGCCAACCCCATAACTTAAAATAATCAATGCCTTAACGGGTTGGCGCAGAATATTTTGTAGCACATCATTAGAGATCCCAGGATAGAGTGTCACCACGCCAACTGGTTGCGGCGTAATGGGTGTCACACTGAGCGTGTTTTTAGAACACGCATTGATCTGGCCTTTAATGAGCTCAATCTGAATGCCAGCTCTAAGTAATGGCGGAAAATTAGGCGAGCTAAATGCGTCAAACCCATCGGCGTGAGCTTTGGTTGAGCGATTTCCTCGAAATAACGTGTTGTTAAAAAACAGGCACACTTCAGCAATTGGGTAATAAGCTGCTAAATATAAGGCGTTGAGCAGATTTGTATGACCATCTGATCGCAGTTCACACAGAGGAATCTGCGAGCCGGTAATAATGACTGGCTTTGACAGGTCTTCAAGCATAAATGACAGCGCTGAGGCTGTATAAGCCATGGTATCTGTACCATGTAATACCACAAAACCATCGTATTTATCGTAATTGGCTTTGATATCATCGGCAATGGCTTGCCAGTGTTCAGGCGTCATTTCAGATGAGTCAATTAATGGTGAATATTCATGTACCGTGAAGCTTGGCATTTCTTGGCGATGGAACTCTGGAGACTGAGCTAACTGCTCACTCATGTAACCTGCTATAGGCACATATCCATAAGTGCTTCGCTGCATGCCAATTGTGCCGCCAGTATAGGCAATATAGATTGATTTGTTCGCCATAAATATGCTCATCAGGTATTGATGGCGGGCATTATATCTAGGCTGGGAAAACAAGCAAAGTGATTGTCACAACAAAGCCCGGCATTGCGCCGGGCTTTCAGTGGTTTTATAACGGTTTGCGGCAGATGCTGCAGTAACTAAACAGATGTTTTGGATCTTGTTTTAATAGAACCAATGGGGTCTGTGTTTTTATCGATGCCAAAGACGGCAACCACGGCAGCGTTGATGACAGCCATTGCCCCGCTTGTGAGTCTAAGATCCGTGCCACGATGTGTTCTGGAGTATGGCCTGTGCTATCAATATGAACCAGTGCATAATTTTTAAGGTGTACTTTTTTAGCTGCATATTTAATTGCGCTATTTAACCCGCCAATAGAATCCACCAGACCGATTGATTTTGCTTCACGACCTGTCCAAATTCGTCCTTGAGCAATCTTATCAACGGCATCAAAGCTTTTGAAATGACGACCTTTCTCAACCAATGACACAAACTGATGATAACCATTTTCCACGTTCAGCTGGAGAATTTTACTAACATCGTCAGGAAGTGGTGCTAAAGGCGTAACAGTTGCGTAATCGGTGGTTGCAACGCCATCGGTATGAATACCTAATTTACCCAAGGTATCTTCGGCTGTAGCAAACATCCCAAAGATCCCGATGGAGCCGGTTATCGTTGAACTTTGGGCGAAGATATGATCGCTGGTTGAGGAGATCCAGTAACCTCCAGATGCAGCGGTTGAGCCCATCGAAACAATAACGGGGATTCCCGCTTTTTGCACTGATGCTAATTTTGAGCGGATGAGTTCAGCTGCAAAGGCGCTGCCGCCAGGGCTATCAACTCGTAAGACCAATGCTTTTATATGAGAGTCGTGTTGCACTTTATCGAGCGCATCAAGCATGTCATCAGAGGCAATGACACCATCAGCGCCGCTTCCGCTCACAATCGGTCCGGATGCATTTAATACTGCAATTTGTGGCTGTGCTGTATGCAGACTGTGATAGAGCGGTGTTTTAAGTGTTTGATAACGATTGAAGGTGATGTAGTTATAATCGCCGTGATTATCACCACCAAACAGATGAATTAGATATTGCTGCGTTTCATCACGAGTTAACAGATGATCGACTAATTTATTTTTAAGTGCATATTGGGCTGCATTACCATCGACTGCTTTAAGTTTCTCTAACAGCTCTGCGCCACTTGGCGCCACATCATCCGTGGTTATCTTACGATTTTTAGCCACCTGCACGGTGTAATCGTGCCAGATTTTGCCAACCCAACGGGTCAGATCGTCTCGAGCCGGTTCTGACAGATTGTTACGAATATATGGCTCGACAAATGATTTATAGATGCCGACTCTAAAGACATGTGTATGAATGCCAAGTTTATCCAGAGCGTCTTTGTAGAACAGCTCGTTGGCACTTAAGCCTTTAATCATCACTGAACCTGCGGGATTCATGATGACTTGAGTTGCAAAACTTGCTAAGAAATATTGTCCTTGGTCGTAATTGTCAGCGATGGCAACGACAGGTTTACCCGATGATTTAAAATCAGTCAGAGCTTGACCAACAGTCTGTAGTTTACTGAATCCTGAGTGTTGGAGATCGTTTAAGTTCAGAACAATCCCGTTAATATTAGGATCGCTTTTAGCCTGTTCAATGGTGTGGGCCAGCTGATGAATGCCAATTTCTTCGGGAAGCTGCGCACCGACATATTTTTGCGCAAAGCGGGTGATATCACTGACTTCTCGAGGTTGCTCAACTAATTTGCCATCTAAGTTAATCGTTAGAGCATTACGGCCAGTTAATTCTGGTGTCGGCTTTTTGTGCCCTTGATTTAAGGCCACAATCACGGCGATGACGATAGCGAAAACAAAAATATTTACAATAAATTGGCGAACAAAATTAATCGTTCGCCATGTATATCTTAAAAGCTTGCCAATGAGTCTAAACAGGATTTTCATAGGGATCGCTATAAGTTAATAAAAATATAAGCTTAACATACCTACGACAAAGATAATGCTCAATTAGCTGCTTGAACTTTTACAGTTTTTTAATGTTGTATGGCTTAATTGTCGAATTTACAATCAATTAATACGCTATGCTCAACCAGATGACACACCTGCATACCGCTGTCATCAACAAGCGCATAGCTTGGCGGCCAATCGCCCCGAGGGATCGCAACTGAACCGGGGTTGAGTCGATAAATGCCATCTTCAGCACAGCTTGCAACGGGCAGATGAGTATGGCCGCTGACAAATAGCGCCCCCGGTTTTAATGGTGGCAAGTTATCTGGCCGATAAATATGACCATGGGTTAAAAATATTCGCCGCTGGTCAGTGAGCAGCTGTTGGTAATCACTCAGCATCGGAAATTTGCAGAGCATTTGGTCAACTTCGCTGTCACAGTTGCCACGTACGACCAGCAGTTCATAGCGATAATTGTTCAGCAATTCGGCGACAGCTTGTGGGTCATAATGCTTAGGAATTGCATTGCGAGGTCCATGATTTAATAGATCCCCTAAGCAGATAAGATAATCGCATTGATGATGACGGTAGGCGTTAATCAAGCGTTCGGCTGCCTGATAATCACCATGAATGTCTGAACCGATGAGTAACTTCATGTTCCATCTCCTTGTGACAGAATGGGCGATAGGACTTAACGACGCGGTTTATCATTGGTTAGCTTTAGCCAAGCTTTAAGGACTCGAGTAGTCTGAACTGGATAACGTTCAACCAGCTCTACAATAGATTTTTGGGTTGGTAGCGCAGGCTTCGATGAAGGCAATGATTTGGATTTAGCCATAGCGTCAGCTTGCCTATTTTGTAGTCCGGAGCAAAAGTGTGGTTTTTTTTCTGCTGACAGTCAAGCAAAATAGAAAGGTTAATCATATCTAAAGGAGCGAAAATGGATAGTTTAGAGCTGTTATTAAATCGGCATTCATGTGCGAAACTCTCAGAACCTGCACCGACTGGTAAAGCGCTTGAAAATATCTATCTGGCGGGCCTTAAAACCCCTGATCATGGTGACTTACGCCCATGGCGATTTATCGAAATCCAAGGCAAAGGGCTAGATAAACTTACCGAAATATTTGTTGAAGCGACTCAAGCAACGGGCGGTAATGTTGCTAAAGCCCAGCAGATGGCTTATCGCGCACCATTGATTATTGCTGCGATTGCAAGTTGTGTCGATCACCCCAAAGTGCCTGAAATTGAACAGCTATTGTCAGCCGGATGTGCAGTCCAAGCCATGCAAATGGCAGCGCTTGCCCAAGGCTTTAACGGTATTTGGCGAAGTGGGGCGTTAAGCTATGACCCATTAGTTAAAGAAAAATTGGGTTTAGCAGAAAAAGAGCAGATTGTTGGCTTTTTATATCTTGGTACCCCAGCTGCGTCGCCGATTCAGAAAAAACCTTATGCAATTAGCGATTTTGTCACAAGCTTAGCGTAACAAACTCAGTTTTATCCGTTAAGTTAACGAGTGGACATCTATATCGGCATTATTGAGCTTAAAGTCAACTGACAATGACAAAATACTCATTATAATCAATTAAAGGATGAATGATTGGAGGGTAGTTTGAAGATTGAGCAGCGATTACAGTCATGGATTACATCAGCTATTGACGAAAGTCCGGTGAAACCGAACTCTTGTATGACATTAAAGATGTTGCTGGGCGGATATATCAGCACTGACTTTTTAGCCAAATGTGTTTATTTCGTCGTCGATGAACTGCCTTTTCCTCATGAATTATTGCCGGTGAAAGATTATCAAGACATGCAATCGCATCGAGCTGTGGCGTTTGGCCGCCATTATTTTATCCGCCCACAATATGTGAATGTCCCGGAGGTGCATTTGCATCAATTGGTGCATTGTCTGCAGTGGGAAATTATGGGGCAGTGGTATATCAGTGAGTTTGTGAAGCAGTTACAGATGTTTGGTTATAAAAATGCGCCGATGGAACAAACGGCGCAGTTTATTGAAGATAACTATTCGAGCAAAGGTGCACCCATTGATGTCATGCAGCTCGTTTATCGCTCAATTGTTTAGCAGGCAAGCCCGCGAAACAATTAATTTTCATTAGTAATCAGCTAAACGAGGTGCACGAGGGAATGGGATTACATCACGAATATTTTGCATACCAGTAACGTAAGTGACTAAACGGTCAAATCCCAAGCCAAAGCCTGAATGAGGCACTGTGCCATAACGGCGCAAATCGCGGTACCAGCTGTAATCTTCCTGATTAAGGTTCATCTCTTTAAGACGAGCATCGAGTACGTCTAAGCGCTCTTCACGCTGACTACCACCAATGATTTCACCGATACCAGGGGCTAAAACATCCATTGCCGCAACGGTTTTGCCGTCTTCATTCATCCGCATATAGAACGCTTTAATATCTTTTGGATAGTTTTTCACAACAACAGGCGATTTAAAGTGCTCTTCTGCCAGATACCGCTCATGTTCAGACGACATATCGATACCCCATTCAACAGGGTATTCAAATTTGCGTCCTGATTTAATCAAGATGTCGATAGCATCGGTGTAGTCAACCTGAGCAAAATCTTGACTAATAAAGCTTTCTAAGCGAGTAATCGCATCTTTTTGGATGCGCTGAGCAAAGAATTCCATATCATCCCGGCGTTCATCCAGCACCGCTTTAAATACGTATTTCAGCATTTTTTCAGCAAGCTCGGCTGCATTGTCCAAGTCAGCGAAAGCAATTTCAGGCTCTACCATCCAGAATTCTGCCAAGTGGCGGCTGGTGTTTGAGTTTTCTGCACGAAATGTAGGACCGAAAGTATAAACTTTACTTAGCGCACAAGCGTAAGTTTCAACGTTTAACTGGCCAGAAACGGTTAGAAATGCTTCTTTTCCAAAGAAATCTTCACTAAAGTCAACTGCACCATCTTCAGTGCGCGGCAAGTTTGCCAAGTCCAGAGTGCTGACTCGGAACATTTCTCCAGCACCTTCACAATCGCTTGCTGTAATGATAGGCGTGCTAATCCAGTAAAAACCTTGTTCATGGAAAAAGCGATGCAATGCTTGAGACAGGCAGTTACGAACACGTGTAATCGCACCGATGATGTTTGTGCGAGGGCGCAAATGCGCATATTCACGCAGATATTCAATGCTATGACGCTTAGCCGCCATTGGATAACTATCTGGATTTTCTACCCAGCCAATGACTTCAACGTTGTCAGCTTGAATTTCAAATGATTGCCCTTGGCCTTGTGATTCAACCAAATTACCAGTGATTGCAACGGAGCAGCCTGCAGTCAAACGCAGTATTTCATTGTCGTAATTATCAAGCTTATTAGGCACAACAGCCTGGATGGGATTAAAGCATGAGCCATCGTGAACAGCTAAAAATGAAATTCCCGCTTTGGAATCGCGCCGTGTGCGAATCCAGCCTTTGACAGTTACCTGCTCGCCAGTTTGGTGTTTGCCTGCGAGGAGGTCGGCCACTGAAGTGTGCGTCATAGCAGCAAAATACTCCGTTAAAAATGGTCAAATAATTCGAACCTGCTATGTTACTCGTCAGGATATAAGACTCAAGAAAAAATTGGTCTATATAGACGATTGAGCTGCTCTGATATGTAATGAACACCTAAACTAAGTAGTAAAGACAGATGGGTGAATTGTTTTCAATGCTTTAACTTCTTAAAAGGAGCTCTAATGAACAAACCCTTCGTTGATCGTCGTAAAGGGCCTGATCACTTGCAGCGTTGGTTAGGTGCATTAACGATTCTTTGCTGGTTATTATTTCTCGTCGCGTTGATTGTCTTTCACTATGCTCGTCCGCAAATTAATTACGGATATCTTGAATTTAAAGGGATTGATACCCGTCAGAATTGGGATAAAACCTATCTGCCTTGGTATTTGCGATCGCTGTGGCTCTGTTTTGGGGTTACGCTCATTGATGTGTTACTACGATTAAAACGCAATCGGCGTAAAAGTGATTACCATTTTTATAATCTATTTATTTTAATGTTGATGATCATTGGCGCATTAGGCAGCTACTACGTTGGGCTATTTGAATAGGCTTTAATAGGCTGCAATCTTTTAAGTCATAGGTGTGGCGTTTCAATAGCGCAGCGAAAACTATTAAGCTCGGAATAAAAAGAAAGTGTTAATTTCTCAGGCATCCGCCCAAAGGTCGGCATATCTCCGCCACCACGAGTAACTTTATATTGGCCATGGCTTGGGCCTGTGGGGTTTTTTACCGGCGATACTTGATAATAATCTTTGGCATACCAATCATTTACCTATTCGGTTACCCGACATTTCATGCCAAAGTCGCCCATTTCAAAACTGCCCCCTTTAACGCGAAGCATATTATCCATTGCCCGCACCGCGACACTTAATATTTGCTGTTTTTCATCGTTGTTGGCTTTGGGGTATAGATGATTTATACGCTGAGCCATTGCTTGTATTTTTTGCTCAGGGAGTGTCTTGCTATGGATATCTTGATATCAAGGTTGGTTTTGGCATCCAACTAGAAGGCCTATGATGATACTTAGCAAGAGTGCTTTTCTAAATGGCTGCACTAACGACACTTTATTTTCCCAAAAAAGACTATATCTAACGGCATATAAGAGTAACTGAAATACGTGGTTTAATCATTTATTAATTATTTTAATAATAACAACCATCAATATAATAAGGCGGTTAGATATCATTCTGTTTATGAGATGAAGAAGTGATGACAGTAATCTTAAAATGAAGCGAGTGGATTTTTATTTAAATAAATGAACGAAATCAATAAGCCAATTTTTAAATAAAAATGCTAACAATATTGCGATAACAAGGTAGGCAATTGTCTTAAACCAATGACTGATTCGGCTGATTTTTATGACATCGTTTTGCCGTTGTAGGGGATTTCGAAACTCTGGCGGGTAAGGGCTGTCGGGTGAAATGGATAGAATTGAATAGAGCTTTTTCGTTAAGCTATCGTTTGCTTTTTGTTCTTTTTCAATTTGACGGATACATCGAGTTGAAACCTTACATAAACGGGCTAATTGTCGGCGCGTATATCCTCTATAAATACGCCAAGCTCTAAAATCCATATTCAGTGAGTCTCTTATTAAAAAATCAGCAAGATATGTATGGTTGCCTATACTTCTTTATGTGTTTTAGGGTTTGTAGTAAGCAATATGGCGATATAATAACACCTTAGCTTCATTTATTCAGTAAAGGAGGTGTTTTCTCATGTTGAAATATCTATATAAATCCTTAAAATGCGGCGCCTTTATGGATTATCTCTCTTTCTAGAGGGCGTTAGAACCTTAAAAGTTAGGTCATTTGTAAGGTTTTTGCTGAGTTTATTGAACATAAGCCTTTAGCGAAACAAAAACTTTCATTGGAATAGGAGAAAGTGAGTGAGCGAAAAGAAAAATGAAGAAACGGATGTCATTTTACCTGATGGTGAGGTGAATCCGATCGATACCGATTATCAAGTCGGTCAGGATAACGTTGCCCTGCAAATTGGGCCTTTTGGATTTGATATCCATAACCGCGTTTTCATGATTGCTGGATTAGCAATTGTTGCGTTCGTGGTGCTAACTCTGGCATTTCAAAACCAGGTCGCGCCAATGTTCAGCGATTTGCGTAACTGGCTAACTTCAAATTTAGATTGGTTCTTTTTGCTGTCCGGCAATATTTTCGTGCTGGTTTGTATTGTCATTGTTGTTTCTCCTTTGGGGCGCGTTCGTATTGGCGGCACCGAGGCTAAACCAGATTTTAGTTATCTGAGTTGGTTCTCGATGCTGTTTGCCGCCGGGATGGGGATTGGCCTGATGTTCTATGGTGTGTCTGAACCATTGAGCCATTTTTCATCATCGCTTGGTGGCATTAAGCTTGATGCTAGCGGGATGCGAACCGACTGGGCACCATTGGGAGGAGCCGCTGGAAATACGGCCTTAGCTGAGCAGTTGGGAATGGCTGCGACCATCTTCCACTGGGCGCTACATCCATGGGCTATTTATGCGGTGTTAGCTTTGGGATTGGCTATTTTTGCCTTCAATAAAGGCTTACCGCTGACAATGCGCTCAATTTTTTATCCATTATTGGGTGAGCGTGTTTGGGGATGGCCAGGCCATATTGTGGATATATTGGCGATTGTGGCAACGTTGTTTGGGCTTGCAACTTCCTTAGGACTTGGCTCGTCACAGGCCGCTGCTGGTTTACACTTTTTGTTTGGGATCCCGCTTGGCGATACCACGCAGATCATTTTGATCTTTTTGATTACGGCCGCCGCTACCACTTCTGTGTTAGCTGGCTTAGATGCTGGGGTGCGTCGGCTCTCTGAGATCAACATGATTCTGGCATTATTGTTACTATTATTTGTGGTCTTTGTGGGCCCAACATTGATGATTGTAACTGGATTTTTTGACAATATTGTTGGTTATGTTCAGCATTTTCCAGCATTAGCCAATCCATTTGGTCGAGAAGACAGTAACTTTGAACAAGGTTGGACTGCATTCTACTGGGCATGGTGGATTTCCTGGTCGCCATTTGTGGGAATGTTTATCGCGCGCGTTTCGCGTGGGCGTACAGTTCGAGAATTTATTACCTGTGTGTTACTGATCCCATCTTTGGCTTGTGTGGTTTGGATGACAGCGTTTGGTGACACAGCGATTCATCAGTATGTGAACGATGGCTATAAAGCCGTTGCAAATGCTGAATTGCCTCTGAAATTATTCGTGATGCTCAAACATCTACCACTATCAGAAATTACCTCATTTATTGGGATTATTCTGGTGATTGTGTTCTTTGTGACATCGTCAGATTCTGGTTCGTTGGTGATCGATACTATTTCAGCTGGTGGTAAAGTTGAAGCGCCGAAACCTCAACGGGTATTTTGGTGTACTTTTGAAGGCTTAGTTGCGGTTTCTCTGGTTTTAGGTGGCGGATTAGTTGCCTTGCAAGCCATGGCCGTATCGACTGGTTTTCCATTCACCATTGTCCTTTTGGCTGCGTGCGTTGCCCTAATTAAAGGGCTAATGGATGAGCCAAGGCCGAAAAAAGTTAAGAAATAACGTACGATTTTGACCGGGGCTACAAGCCCCGGTTTGCTTTTAGCACTTTGGAGCGTTCGATGGAAATAGAGCAACTTGAGGTTCAAGCATTTATTCGCCAGTTTGAGCCATTTGAAAAGCTCAGTGAAGAGCAACTAGAGGAGGTTGCTTCACAAATCTCAATCAGCTATTACCGAGCCGATAGTGATATTTTTCGTTATGGTGACCCGATTTCAGATCTGTATATGGTGCGCTCGGGATCTGTTGAGATTTTCCGTCGAAATGGTGAGCTCTATAATCGCTTAGGCGAGGGCGAACTGTTCGGTCAGATGGGCCTGTTGATGAATAAAAAGGTTCGTCTGCCAGCCCGGGCGATTGAAGATACATTGGTGTATCTGATTCCCGATCAGCTTTTTTATGATTTATGTGAACAATCCGATCAGTTTGCCGATTTTGTTGAACTTGAAGACCGACGACGTTTGCGCCAAGTCGTATCTAATCAGAATAACGGTAATGATTTGATGAGCTCCCGGGTGAGTGTATTGCTCAATCGACCTCTCGTGACGATTGACGTGCATGCGACTATTCGCGAAGCTGCGCAGAAAATGACCGAGGCGGTCTGTAGTTCAATGTTAGTGGAGCATGTTGATGGCGCCGATAAGGTTTATGACTATCAACCTCAGATTGAGCATAATATCGTTGGGATTGTCACTGATAGTGACCTGCGAATGCGCGTGCTAGCACAAGGGAGAGACCTTGATTCACCGATTGGCTCGGTTATGTCCCAAGAGCTTGTGACGATAGATTCCCAACAGTTTGTCTTTGAAGCGTTGATGACTATGCTTCGTTATAACTTGCAACATCTGCCGGTATTATCTAAACGAAAACCGCTTGGCATCATCGATATGATGGACATTATTCGCTATGAGTCACAAAGTAGTTTGTTTATTGTCAGTGGCATTTTTGCGAAAAATAGCATCGATGAACTCGCCGCTTTAAGTGATGACGTAAAAGATTGCTTTGTGCGAATGGTTAACGAAGATGCCAACTCACGAATGATTGGTAGCGCCATGGCCGTGATTGGCCGCAGTTTTAAGCAGCGGTTGCTAGAGCTTGCCGAAAAAGAGCTTGGGCCACCGCCAATTCCTTATTGCTTTTTAGCACTTGGCTCAATGGCTCGAGATGAGCAGTTAATTGTGACCGATCAGGATAATGCTTTGGTGCTGGATAATCGCTTTGATGAGCATGTGCATGGCGATTACTTTGCAAAATTAGCCGATTTTGTCTGCCAAGGTTTAGCACGTTGCGGCTATCCGTTGTGTAAAGGCAATATTATGGCGAGTAATCCTCAATGGCGGATGAGTTTGAATCGTTGGCAACAATGTTTTAGTGAATGGATAGCACATCCAACCCCTCGCTCGTTGCTTGATAGCAATATCTTTTTTGACTTAGATGGGGTGTGGGGAAAAACCGAGTGGGCGGATCAACTGCGCTTGCAAATTCAGCGTCAAGCACGGCGCAGCCCTAGCTTTTTAGCTTGTATGGCTCGCAATGCCTTAAATCGCACGCCACCTTTAGGGTTTTTCAAAGATTTTGTGATGGAAACAGATGGCCAACATAATAACTCGATTAATTTAAAACGTCGGGGAAGTGCACCATTAGTGGACTTGATTCGCGTCCATGCTTTGTCGCTTGGGATAACCGAACAAAACTCATTTGACCGATTAAACGCAATCGATGAGGCCAATATTCTGCCTAAAGGTCGTGCTTCTGATTTGCGCGATGCCTTGGAGTTTATCTCTATGGTGCGAATTCGCCATCAAGCGAGTGATATCGAATTTGCGCAAGAGCCTGATAATAATATTGAACCAGAAGCATTATCGGCATTTGAACAACGTCATTTAAAAGACGCGTTTCAAATTGTCAGCAATGCTCAGAAATATCTGAAATTCAGATATCAGACAACTAAAGTTCACGGTTAATGCTCTTTTTTCACGCGGTGGTCCGTTATGCTCTATCTTCCTAAATCACAAATGCGTGTTGAACCAGAACCCGTTAATTGGCCTGATTATTATCGCCAACAAGCGCGGCGCGCCCGTCATCCTGCAATTAAACGTTTCTATCAACAGGGAATTGTAAATGCCGATACGCCGCTTGAGTCAGTCCCTTTTGTTGCGCTCGATTTTGAGACAACGGGGTTAAATCCGGCGCGAGATTCGATTTTAAGTATTGGCGTTGTACCTTTTACATTATCGCGAATTACTTTGCCTGCGGCTCGTCACTGGTTAGTGAATCCTCACCAGAAGTTACCCGAAGAAACAGTTGTGGTTCATGGTATCACTCAGTCTCGGGTTGCGAATCAACCTGATATTTTAAGTGTATTGCCCATGCTTTTAGAACTTATGGCTGGCCGAGTGGTCGTTGCTCACCATTTAGCGATTGAGCGCAATTTTTTAAATCAGGCGATTAAACGCCGCGTTCACGAAGAGCTGTTATTTCCAATGATCGACACGATGGCGATTGAGAATAAAATCTGTCGCCAGGGCTGGCGTGATTTTTGGTTGCGCTTAACCGGACGTCCTCGTTTGTCGATTCGCCTAGCCAATAGCCGTTCGAGATATGGCTTGCCTATCTATCGAGCTCATCATGCCCAAAGTGATGCGTTATCAACCGCTGAACTTTTTCAAGCTCAAGTTCAGTACCACTTTAATTCGCAACTGAGTGTTAATAAACTCTGGCAGTAAGCGGTTGCACCCCTATCTGATGCCCAGTAACATGCATGAATAATAGATTCAGTAACGTGTTATTTCTTTTCAGAGAAGAGGGCAATTATGAATATTTTAGTGACAGGGGCGTCATCAGGGTTTGGTAAGAGCATTTGTCAGCGATTAGTCAGCGATGGACATCATGTTGTTGGCTTTGCCCGTCGGGCTGAAAAATTGGCTGTTTTAAAAGAACAGCTTGGGGAACAATTCACCCCGATTTCTTGTGATGTTACTGATTTTTCAAGTGTTGATAAAGCATTTAGCGAATTACCTGAGGGCAGTATCGATGTTCTGGTAAACAATGCTGGCCTTGCTCTGGGCCTTGAAGGAATGCAAGATTTAGCCGTTTCTGATTGGACTACGATGATTAACACGAATATTAATGGTCTTGTCTATTTTACCCAGAAAGTACTGCCAACGATGATCGCGCAAAATAGCGGCCTAATTATTAACATGGGTTCGATTGCCGGGACTTATCCATATCCAGGTGGCAATATCTATGGTGCAACAAAAGCGTTTGTGAAACAGTTTAGTTTGAACCTTAGAACGGATCTATTGGGCACTCAGGTTCGCGTGACGAATATTGAACCGGGGTTGTGTGGTGAAACTGAATTTTCTAATGTACGCTTTAAAGGCGATGATGGTAAAGCTGCTAAAGTATATGAAAATACAAAATATATTATGCCAGAAGATATTGCTAGTACGGTTGCCTTCTTAGTGAGCCAGCCTGCTCATGTGAACTACAACCGTATCGAAATGATGCCGGTTTCTCAAGCAAGTGCGCCATTAGCTGTTCATCGCCAGAAGTAGATACTTACTTATCCTTATGAAAGGTGCCTTGAGCACCTTTTTATTTAGAATGAAACCATAACTTAATTTGAATAAATAACTATTCTTTATATTAATATAGAGATCTTCAGCGTTTTATCTTCTTGGTTTGTTAATCCTAACTTGCCTCAGCAATCAGATAATTTCATTTCTTATCAAGTAATATATTTATTGATGATATATTTATTATTATAATGTATTATCCTTTTTCGTGTATACATAAGATGCGGTTATTAGATAAAAATTAAATATCGCTATTTATTTGTATAATACAAAATATAAGATTCTATTTATATGAATTAGTCGGTTGGCAAATTTTGAATGAGTAATGGTATTAATATGGATATAAATGAACAGCAGGTTTTAAATCCTTGGACCTCAATGTGGACAAAACCCAGAGCAACGATTGCACAAGTTGTTGCAACAGATCCTAAACGCTCGGTCTTAACCATCGTTAGTCTTGCGGCAATATTTCCAGTAATTATTATGATATTGGTTTCAAGTACCGTATTTTTCGCATTTTTTCCACAAATCCACTTTAATCTGACAGGGGTGCTGTTAGCGGGGGCTATTGTTGGAGCAATTTGTGGCATTTTAGGGCTTTATTTTAGTGGATGGTTACTGGCAACCGTTTGTTCATGGTTTGATAGTCGAGCAACGCAAACAGAGATGCGAGCGGCTATCGCTTGGTCCACTATTCCTAATTTGTGGACTATTCCATTACTTTTGATCCAAATTTATATCCTCGCTTCAGGATTTGTAGATTTTGGTAATGGCGATGGTTCTCATCTTGGTTCCTATATGGGCTTTTTAACTTTGCTTAATATCATTAAATTTATTATAGGGATCTGGGGCACAGTATTGCTATGTAAGTCTGTTGGTGAGGTAACAGGGTTTTCAGCCTGGAAAGCTTTCGGCTGTATCTTATTATCCTTTATTATTTTTGCGCTGGTTATTTTTGCTATTTCGTTGCTATTTAGACTTTAAGCAAACAGGGCATAACAAAGTTCAGAATTCGTTTAAATGAACCCAAAGGGTCAATAATTTCTAGGTATTGGGAAGCCGGATCAGGCTTTTCAGTACCTAGATGTCGTGTTCTTGAATTTTTAGATTGGTTATTAATCGACCGTTATAGTTGTTGAACTCATGTTATCTAAAATATTTTACTGATAACTTTAGGCCGATGCTCTTTGTTCACGTCATAGGCAAACGGTATTTTTAAATGTCAAAACTAGATTGATCCCCATAAACATCCGTATAATGACCCATCAACCCATTCAAATAAATATGTAGTTGCACATGGAACCTAATCAACCAATCCGCAATCCTTGGACATCGATCTGGACTCGTCCAGGAGACACCATTGAGCAGATTGTAAAGACTAATCCAAAAAACTCGGTCATTGTTTTGGCTGCAGTGAGTGGGTTTTCTGAATTTTTATACCAGCTAAGTGAGTTAAATGTTGGTGGGCATTATAATGGTGCGCAAATTGCCATTTTTTCATTGATCGCTGGCTCTATCCTTGGCGCTGTCATGTTGTATATTCTGGCCGGGTTATTACGCTGGAGTGGTAAATGGCTAGGAGGAAATGCAAGTCCTGAGCATCTGCGTGCGGCGGTGAGCTGGGCGAATGTTCCTACTATCTGGGCTTTATTGTTATGGATCCCTCGGATAGCGTTACTCGGGCATGATGCTTTTTTACCAGCGGCCATCGTCGTTAAACAGACGCCTAATCTAGTGGGAACGCTATGGGTGCTGCAGATGATTCAGTTGGTTATCGGCATTTGGGCGCTGATTATTTTTAGTAAATGTGTGGGCCGAGTCCAGCATTTTTCTGCCATGAAAGGGTTTTTGAACATCGTATTATCGCTGATTATTTTAATGCTCTGCGTCACTGTCTTGTTTTCTATTGTGTCAATGTTTGTCCCTTCTCTTGCGTCAATGTCTTCACCTGTCTCTGGGATGTAATCACTGGCGAGTAAATAATTTTCCCCTGTTTAGCTAGCGCATCTTTTATATGGCTGCGCTGGCAAGTTTTTTTATCGTCCTTTTCGCTTATCTATCCATATCGATTGTCTACGTAACCTGTGCTTGAGCCTCTTGCATTATTTTTTATACGAATTGGTTAAAATAAATACATTAGTAATCTTTAAAAATAAAATAAGTTGACAGATTATCTGCTGGGATTAGACTGAAGTTAAATGATTAAATTAATAAATAGAGAGAGACAATGTCTTGCGCTATCCGTCACGACTGGCAATATGAACAGGTTCTTTCATTATTTGACCTGCCATTTAATGACCTTCTTTTTAAAGCTCAATCCATTCATCGACAATTTTTTAACCCTAATCAAGTTCAAATTTCGACATTACTATCGATTAAAACGGGTGCGTGCCCTGAAGACTGTAAATATTGTCCGCAGAGTGCACACTACAACACTTCGGTTAAAGCTGAACGATTGATGCAAGTAGAGCAGGTCATTCGTGAAGCCAAAAAAGCACGGGATAATGGGTCCACTCGTTTTTGTATGGGAGCTGCGTGGAAAAATCCAAAAGCGCGCGACATGCCTTATCTGCTAATGATGATTAAAGGAGTGAAGGCATTAGGAATGCAAACCTGCATGACCCTTGGAACGCTCAGTCGCGAGCAAGCCGATGAGCTCTCATCCGCAGGGCTTGATTATTACAATCACAACTTGGACACCTCTCGGGAATATTATCAGCAGATCATCACGACTCGTAGTTATGATGAGCGGCTGCAAACCCTTGAATATGTGCGCCAAGCCGGGATGAATGTCTGCTCTGGCGGCATTATGGGGTTAGGGGAAACTGTCGATGATCGTATTTCTCTGCTTTGTCAGTTGGCAAATTTGCCCGAACATCCTCAAAGTGTGCCGATTAATATGCTGGTGAAAGTGGCAGGAACGCCATTGCAAGATGCTGAAGATATTGATCAATTTGATTTTATCCGTTGTATTGCGGTAGCCCGGGTGATGATGCCGAAGTCACATGTGCGCCTATCGGCTGGGCGAGAAGCGATGAATGAGCAAACCCAGGCTCTATGCTTTATGGCTGGCGCCAATTCTATTTTTTACGGTTGTAAATTATTAACGACGCCAAACCCTGAAGAAAGTAGCGATATGAAGTTGCTTAAAAAGTTAGGAATTGAAAGAGAAGCTGTTGCAACGACAGCAGGAAATAAAACCGAGACCGAAAAGCTCTATCAGCAAATCATCGAGCAGCAAAATAGTGGGCCGAAACTTTTTTACGATGCGTCATAATAGAGTCGGTTATGATATAGGCAAAAGATAAAAGCCCCTACAAATCCCGATGAAAACCCTATTAATATTCCGATAAATAGAATATTGACTCTACGTGCAATACCGCTAATATCCATCGAGAAAGCTAAACGATTTTTAGCTTAGCAAACTATACTTTTGTCTTAACTGATTGTTTACGATAGGCATCCAAAATGAAACGTGTGTTGTTGTTTATTCTAACGAACTTAGCTGTGGTACTGGTTCTTGGAATTATTTTAAATATTGTTTTTGCACTGACAGGAATACACTCTAGAAGTTATGCCGGTTTATTAATTTTGGCGAGTGTTTTCGGCTTTGGCGGGGCATTTATCTCGCTGCTGATGTCTAAATGGATGGCTAAACGTTCAGTGGGCGCGCAGGTTATCACTCAGCCTCGTAACAGTGAAGAACACTGGCTTTTAAGCACAGTTCAGGCTCAGGCTTCAGCGGCTGGAATCGGCATGCCTGAAGTGGCTATTTATCATTCTGCTGAGGTGAACGCATTTGCCACTGGCGCGAGCAAAAACAATTCGTTGGTTGCTGTAAGTAGCGGCCTCCTTAACTCAATGACTCGCGAAGAAGCAGAGGCTGTGTTAGCTCATGAAGTTAGCCATATTGCCAATGGTGACATGGTTACTTTGACGCTGATTCAAGGGGTTGTGAATACGTTTGTTATCTTTTTGGCCCGTGTTGTTGCGGGGATTATTGCCAATGTCGGTAATAATAGCGATGACGAACGTCCAGCCATGGGCGGGTTGGCGTATATGGCGACTGTGTTTGTACTTGAACTGGTCTTCGGTATGCTTGCCTCGGTTGTTGTTATGTGGTTCTCGCGACAAAGAGAATACCGTGCTGATGCGGGAAGCGCTCAGTTAGTGGGGCGTCAAAAAATGATTGCTGCGTTGCAACGATTGGACCGAGGGAGTGAAAGCGAATTAGAAGGTTCTATCGCGGCATTTGGAATTAATGGCCGAAGTTCTTTTAGTGAACTATTTATGTCTCATCCTCCGATTGCTAAACGTATCGAAGCGCTTCGCAACTTATAATACTTTTGAACCACCGAACTTGCTCGGTGGTTCTTCTTTAAAATTGCCAAATTTTAGCGATAACTTCCTGAAAAATTAGGGCAATATAGATTTTTTATATAATTTATTTCAAATTCTCTTCCATTTTCCGTTGTATCTTGTCACAATTTTCGTTCAAGTGATGTAGTTAAGGCGTTTCATACGCAAGTACGCCTCAAGCTAAGGAAAGTCGTTCAGTGGCCTGCCATGAATATAAATTGCCGCAGTTTAGATCGTTTAATCAGCCAATAAATAGATTTTTAGGGATAAGTTTGCCTTCGTGCGATTCAATCAGGTGGTTCGATGCGCCGATTGTCGCTTAGTATTCTTATTCCGATCATATTTCTGGTGATTGCCTCGATTGCTCAAGGGCTATTGTTTTGGCAGTCGATAGATTCTCACCAACAAAATTTAATCATCCAGACTCAGCAGCGAGTTGAACATTTTTCCAAACGAATGAATGGTTCTTTTCGCTTAGAACAATCATTGCAGCAGCAGAATGAGAAATTTTTACACCTATTAACTTATCTGCAGCCATTTCATTCAATCATGATTGTTGGCTCGAACATGCATATCTTGATCGATAGTAATCATCAGTATCAAGGCGATTTGATTAGTCATGTGAGTGAACACTTCAACTCAAAGATTTTCCAGCAAGCTCTTAGCTCTGGCCATTCGCAGTGGGCTGTTTCAGACGATGGTTTGATTGGCTCTTTTTATGAACCGATGATTATTCATCACACAGCTGGTTTTTCGAAACGGATTTTATTGGTTGAGTATGACCTTGGCTATGAGTGGTCCAAGCTATTTAATCGATTGCTTTCTCAGGCATTTTGGCAGTGGGGGCTGATTGTGTTAGGAACTTTGGTTCTGAACATGTTGATGCGTCGCTGGCTTGTGAAACCATTGCAGCAAATTTCGCTTAATGATGTTAATTTTCAGCGAGCTCAGACAGAATCATTTGGTCGAGGAGAAGTCGCTCAAGTTGGGCATTTTTTAAATGATTTACGCTCTTCATTAAGCTCTAGTTTGTCACAGACAAAGGCTGCTGAGCAACGTTGGCAGTTTGCACTTGATAATGATGTGAATGGGATTTGGGAGTGGAACTTAGTCACTGATGAAGTTCACTATAATCAGCAATGGGCGTTAATGCTAGGCTTGCAGAAGGCGCAACTAGTCGCAGATATTCGCGGCTGGCAAAATTATATTCACAGTGATGATAAAGATGAAACACTCAAACAATTTCGACTATACCTGCAAGGTGTGCGAGACACGTTTGTACATGTTCATCGGTTAGTCAATTCTCATGGCGAAATAATTTGGGTTTCCCCGAGAGTGATGGTGGTTGAAAAAGATGGTGATAAGCCGCTGCGTATGGTCGGATTATTTAAAGACATTTCCGAGTTACATCGGGCGCAGGAGAAATTGGTTTATCAGAGTAATTACGATTCCACCACAGAGTTGGCTAATCGTAGCCGACTCTTAGAAGAATTAGAAAAAGCGATTACTTCACATGTTGAATATCAGGAGTTTGGCGGATTATTTTATATCGATATTGATAATTTTAAAAATATCAATGATCTCTTTGGTCACCACATTGGTGATTTTATTTTGAAAAAAGTAGCTGCAAGACTGCAAATCCAGCGTAGTCATGTGCACACCGTTGCACGTATTAGTGGGGATGAGTTTGCTATTTTGCTCACTCACTTGGGGCAAGTTAGACAAAATGCAGTACGCAAATTGCTTTCAATTGCCCATCAGCTAAGTAGCGATGTTCGTGAAACTATTGAGATTCAAAATAGTGAAGTTAACTTAAATGTCACCATTGGCATTGCTCTTTTTCCAAATCAGAAGAACACTGCATACGAAGTATTTCGCCAAGCCGATATTGCTCTTTATCACGGTAAAGAATCTGGTCGTTCAAAAGTGCATTTCTTTATCGAAGAGATGGCCAGTAAAGCGCATCAGCGCCATGAAATTCAGATGCTCATGCCGAAAGCTATGCACAATGATGACATGGTTATCTATTTTCAGCCGCGCTTTAATGATAATTATCAAATGACTGGCGCCGAAACACTACTGCGTTGGTTTGATGAACGCTATGGATGGATCTCACCGGGAATGTTTATCCCCATGGCTGAAGAGTCTGGTTTTATTGTTGAACTTGGGGAGTGGGTTATGCGAGGGGCATGTCGCAAACTCAAACAATGGCAAGATCAAGGGATCCCGCCTCAGTTTACGACGCTTTCAGTGAATGTGAGTCCAAAACAATTTCACCGCAGTGGATTTGTGCAGGAGGTCATCGACATTATTAAAGAGCAAGGCTGCGATCCTGCGCTACTTGAGCTTGAAATAACTGAAGGTGTTTTGGTGACGAATGTGGATGAAACCATTACCAAACTCTCGAAATTACGCGAGTTTGGTGTGCGTTTTTCCATTGATGATTTTGGTACAGGTTATTCATCCCTCGCTTATCTTAATCGGCTACCTATTAATTGCCTTAAAATTGATAAATCATTTGTTGATGAAGTGGTTGCTAACGGCACTCGAGCAGGCAGCAGCGCCATTATCGCAACCATTATTGCAATGAGTGAAAACCTCGGCATTGAAGTGGTCGCCGAAGGCGTCGAGACTGATTTTCAAATGCAATTTCTTAAATATCGAGGATGTCATACTTATCAGGGCTTCTTGTTTAGTGAAGCACTTGAACCGGATATTTTTGAGAAGTTACTGTTTAACGGTAAAAAGCCGCTTTAATTAAGCACAAAAGCACTCAGTTTGCTCAGCATTAGATAGCTAAATGTTGTCTAAACCACTGACAAACGGTGTCGATAATCGGTTTTTGGTACCAGATATCATCTCCGTGGGCGGCTTTTTCTACAACAATATATTCAACTGGTGCCTGATGGGCTTTTAATTGCTCATAAAGCTGTTGGCTTTGTATCGGACTTACTAGTTGGTCAGCGCTGCCATGCATGAGTAATAAGGGTGGTTTTTCCCCTTGAAGATGACCCATTGGACTGGCATGTAGTGCTTTGGTTTGGTCACTTTGAATTGATGCGCCAGCAAAAGTATTAAAAGCCGCTCCGTTGACTAACAAGGCTTCTGTAACCGCTGGTGATTGGTGCACTTGTTGGAGTTTCTCATTCAAACCTGCACCAATATTTAATAAGTTTGATATCCCGTAAATGCTAACGCCTGCCTGAACAGTTGACGACTGGTTAAGATGATCTCCTTGTTCAAATTCTTTATCTTGCGCCAGAGTCATCATTTGGGCCATATAACCGCCAGCTGAGTCGCCCAGCACACCTATTTGCTGCGGATTAATGGTAAATTCCTCAGCATGCTGACGCAGATAACGGATTGCAGCTTTACCATCAATGATTGGGGCAGGGAATTGATTGGGTACAACGCGATATTCAGCTGCTGCAACGACATATCCTGCTTTGGCCAGCGCAAAGCGCATTTCGATAAATTTATCTCGCTCACTTTTAGTAAATCCACCACCGGGGTAGTAGACAATAGCTGGTTTGGGAACACTTGTTCGCGGAACCAATATGGTCATACACAGTTGTGTCATTGAGCGTTGCTCACGAACCTGCGAATAGCAAACCTGATTAATCACATCAATTGGCGTCTCTTGAACAGGGATTTGCAAAACCTGGGCACCATCGGTGTAGCCAAAAAGCTGAGAATATTGCTTAGACATTTGTACTCTCTTAAGAGAATAGGATGAATATGATTGTATCAGCGTTCTGCTCTGTGATAAAAGCCAACGATTTTATTGATAGTTCTATATATATTATTTAATGATTTATAAAGATAAATTTTAAATAAAAATTCATCCCTACTCATTATTAGTATTAATTAGCTATTAATAATAAAATGGTTATTAATGAATAATTAATACTAATTAATTAGCTAAAACTAGGTGAAAATTAATATGTTTTATTGTTATTTATTTGTTTTATAAAAATTATTTTGGTGATAGAATTACTGGCAATTATTAATATGGTAAGTGGATAAGTCTGTTTAATTTCCTATCTTAATTAAATTTGGCGGATGAATTGCTACATGATAGAGCATCTATAGAAATTTAAATTTCAGTCTATTGTCATTTGAAGAGATGTTGCCTTTTTGGTGAGATTAATCATTTCCTGTCGTTGTATATTATGAATAGATGTAACTGGATTTTTTGGCTATTTATTTTCTTTACGCCTATTTGCTTAGCAAAGGGAAGTAATCAATCTATAGCTTTTTATTATGGTCAACCAATGCCATTAGCGGAAATGACATTTTATTCAAATGTCGTAGTGCAGCCTGATCATATTAATAATCAAGAGTTGACTTGGCTTAACCGCCGAAACATAAAAAGTTATGCTTATTTAAGTATAGGTGAATCAGCTGGGCAGACTGGTGCTGTATTAGGTCAAAATAGTCAATGGTCAACTCAAATCATGGACTTAAGTTCGCCTCAATGGCGAGCGCAGCTTTATAACAGAGCTAAAAAGTTACAAGTTCGGGGGTTTCATGGATTATTTCTCGATACTCTCAATAGTTATCAGCTATTAGATAAAAAGCAGCAATCCATACAACAGCAAGCTTTGGTTGAAGTTATCTTACATTTGTCTAAGATGTTTTCAGGACATTTAATTCTAAATCGTGGATTTGATGTCCTTTCACAATTAAAAGGTAAAGCTGAATATATCGTTGCTGAAGGGTTATTTACACAATTTAACCCAATTAATAACTCCTATCATAAAACTTCTATTAAAGATCAAAAATGGATAGAAGCTCGGCTCAATTACGCAAAATCGCTTGGATTTAAAGTTGAGGTAATTGATTATGCCAAACCTCATGAACGTTATGCTCTGGCAAAAAGAATTTTTCATCGAGGTTATCAGCCATGGGTAAGTGATGGATTTTTGCAGCAATGGGGAACTTCAACCATTAAGCCTGTGGCAAGGCGAATAATCATACCCTATAACGGAAAAATCCAACCGCTTATTTATAATCCTCTGCATAATCAGCTAGCGATATTTATAGAATATCTTGGATATATTCCTGATTATTGGGATATTAGTAAGCATCCACTACCTGATATCGATCCATCTTTATATGCGGGTATTATCGTTTGGAATGATCAACCTAATTTTTATCAAGATTCTTTAGTTAAATGGTTGATTAAAGCTCAAGGAGAGATTCCTGAGCTGCTATTAGGATTGGTTCCTAATAATTCGCAATTGTTAAAAGGGCTTGGGGGGCAACTACTCTCTCAATCGCCTAAGGGGCCATACCACCTAACATTTATGAGTCCAATTCTCAAAAGTGAAGCATTACCCTCAATGCATGGGTTAGACCCCGTCGGCATGCATTTAGTTAAAGGTGCGCACGCATTAATTTCACTAAAAACGGCATCGGGTCCTATTGTTCAGGCGAGCATGACTTCTAACGGTGGGATTGTTTTAGCACCATGGATGATTAAAAATATTCCTATGGGGGATAACAGATGGATTGTGAATCCAATGAATCTGTTAACCAAAGTACTAAAACTTCCGCCTATTCCTGCATTTGATGTAACCACTGTTAGTGGTCGTAGAGCTTTTTTATTGCATATGGATGGTGATGGCTTTCCTAGCTTGTCTCGGTTCCCTGGGCAGCCATATGCCGGAGAAGAGTTTAAAGATAAGATTCTAAAACGTTATAAATTACCGTTTACATTCTCTGTTATCGAAGGGGAAGTGGGGCCTAAAGGATTATACCCAGCAATAAGTCCAAAACTTGAAGCCATTGCTAGAGCAATTTTTAAGCTTCCCTATGTCGAGATCGCTACTCACACCTTTAGTCATCCATTCTTCTGGGCTGCATTAGCGGGGCGCCGAGTGGTAACGGCCAAGGACGAGGAATACGGTTTTAATTTGGCTGTTCCAAATTATCCCCATGTTGTCCTTAAACGCGAGATTAATGGTTCTATTAATTATATTAATAGCCGTTTAGCGCCCAAAGGTAAAAAAGTAGTAATGGTCCTGTGGTCTGGAGATGCACTTCCAGGACCTAAACCAATAGCTCTTGCCAATGCTATGCACGTTTTAAATGTTAATGGCGGTAATACGAACATTACGAGTGATAATCCAAGCCTTACTAATATTTCTCCAATAGCTCGTCCTGAGGGGGAATTTTTATGGCAGATTTATGCACCTATTATGAATGATGATGTGTTTACCAATGAGTGGAAAGGTCCATTTGATGGCTTTAAACGAGTTATAACGACATATAAAGTGACAGATAAACCCTATCGTTTAAAGCCGTTTGATATTTATTTACATACTTATGTGGCGGCTAACCCGGCAGGCCTAAAAGGGGTTAACGATGCTATCCGTTATATTCAGTCCAAACCTAATACACCGATTCATCTAAGCCGCTACGCCATTATGGCAAAAGACTTTTATTTCTCTGCTTTAGCTAAAGATAGTCAGGGTCGTTGGCTTACCAGTAGTAAGTCTATTCGTACTATTCGAATACCTTCAGTGCTTGCAAATGTGGATCTTAAAAAGAGTTCAGGTATAGCAGGCGTTACACAAAGTGGTCGATATGTATCGTTGATTCGAGCCAAGGCAGCGATAAAGCTCTCAACAAAATCATTAAACACTCAACCCTATTTGCTTTCGGCTAATGGGGTATTAAAACGCTGGCAAGTGGATGGTCCCGTTCAGTTATTTTCTTGGGTAAAAGCCCAAATTAATATGGCTAATGCTCGTCATTGTCGTTTAGTGAGCCATTCAGGGATTATTTATAGACCTCATCTTAGTCATGGGATCAGCCAGTTTGAATTACCTAAAGGGACTTTTCGCGGTCAGCTTCTTTGTAATAAACATTCGGTGATGCAACATGACTAAGTATTCTCGTCTTATTTCATGGCCTGCATTTGCTGTAATTATTGTCATTATTTGCGCCATGTTTTATGCGCTCTTCCCAAAACATCAGTTTTTCGTGACTGCTGATAGTGAGCAAGATCCTGTGCTGCTGATTCCTTATCTGCGGGCGGCATTAGTGAATAAGCCTGACGATCAAGAGCTTGAACAGCGGCTAATTAAAGCGTTTATCAGGGCTCAGAAATGGCCTGAAGCAATTTCTGAGCTTTCTAAACTGACTAACTCCGATATTCATCATCAGCTATATCAGCAGGTGATCTATCATCGCTGGACGGCTCATGGTGCCCATCATGACCGTGATTTAGATGCCTTGATTGCCAGTTTTCGTCCTGTGAGCCAATGGTCAAAGCAATCTGTTCGCTATGCCACTGCGGCTGGATTACAAGGGGCTGTCGCTGAATATTATCAGCGTCACAATAAGTACGGTAAAGCTGCGCAATTTTGGATGCAAGATGATAACGCACATTTAGCTGTTGAAAACTATAAAAAGAGTATCTCATCTACCAATTATAAACAGGCTATTCAAGCAGCATTAGCTGACCAGCACCCCAAACAAGCTTTGCTTTGGTGGCAAAAGTTTGGCGATGTGTCAGATGTTAAACACACGCTGAAGCTAGCTAAATTTGCAGATGATCGCGCTATTACAGAACAAGCTGCCAATACTTTAGTTCATCAGTTTCCAAATAATGAGTCTGTTTTACGTGAAGCAGTGCAAGCTCAGATTGGCAATCATGACTTGTCTAAAGCCCGTGTAACAAGTAAGAAATTATTGTTTTTATTACCTAAAGATAAAGCCCTTCATCATCAGTTATGGCAAATTGCTATGTGGTCTGACGACATCACTTTAGCCATGCACCAACTACAATGGTTGATAGCAAATGATCCTCTTCATAGCTTAAAGTCAGCGAAACAAACACTACACACGGTTGATGGGTTATTTCTCTATCAGGACAAAATAGTTATTTATCGCTTTCTTAGCGAACAACATAAGTTGACTAAGCAAGATTTCAACCATTGGATGAGCGATCACTACTACCTAGGTGATTCGAACCAAATGGTGCAAGACATCCACAGTTACGAACGATTGAATGGTAAATCGTTATTCAGCCAATATTGGCTATTAAAAGCGTTATATGAACAAGGACATTTAAGCAAGGTTCGCCATTTGTGGGCACATTATCAAGGTCCTGATACAGCTCAAACACATCTATGGTTTGCTCGGGCATTTTGGCTGAACAACCAGAATGAAAAAGCTTTAAAAATTCTTGCTTCAGTTTCTAAGGACCCAACGCCAGTATATTGGGATAGTTTAGCTCAGGTCGCCGAAATGGTCGGCAATGACAAGTTAGAACTTTTGGGATACAGCCACTTGAAACAATTGGGGCCCGTATCCTTGGGGATTGAACTTCGTTATCGCCAATTACGCTTTGGCAATCATAATAAAGCATTGCTGCACTATTTATGGCATCAGCCAGTGAGTGACTCTAATCTTGTTGCTATTGCACAAGTCAGTATGCAGCTACAAGACCGTGCTTCAATGGCTAAGTTGGCCCCATTGTTAGCCCAGCAAAAGCCTTCACCAGCGTTGGCTTCTGCTTGGTCAACCCTAGGACAATGGTATCAGTCTCAACAACAATATAGTTTAGCTAAACAGATGCTGCTAACTGCGCAGAACTTAGCCCCTAATTTGCCTGAGACAGCGTTATCCCTAGGGTGGTTAGCGGTAGATAGCAATAATAAAGCAGATGCACAGGCTATTTTAAGTGCCCACCAGTCGGAGCCAATGAGTCTGCAGTGGGCTCCTTTACTGAGTAGTTTGGCGTTAGAGTTAGGCGATTATCGGCTAGCTTATCGATATTTGCGCTGGTGTATTGCTAATCAGCCTAGCGAATTGTCATATTGGGTTAATTTGTCAGATGTGCTGACTCACATGCATATGAAAGCCGAGGCATGGAAGGTAAACCGCTATCTAATCGGGCATTTACCTCATACTCAGGCTGATTACCAACAACTTCTTGCACAATGGGGAGGAGCAAAAGCGTATTCATATCTTCGCCATTACGAGTCAGTAGATAATCTTGCAATAACCTTATCTGAGCAGCCTCAAGCTCAATGGTGGTTACACCGTCGGGCTGTCAAGTTATTACCTTCATGGCAACAGCTGCAACAGGCAATGCAGGATGGTCAATTTACCAATATTCGGCAGTTGGTTGCGAAAAAACAGTTAGCTCCTATCGATAAAGTGAATGCGCTTATCTATTTACGTCAGCCTTATCGAGCTATGCAAAATTGGCTTGTTGCTGACCAAGACAGTCGTGAATCTGTCAATTACGACTTAGCTCGTAGTGTTCGATCGAGTTTCTTCCATGCTGTCGAGCTAAGTTTGCAGCCTAATGCAGGATTGAGTTCGTCTGCTCAGCAGTTCAATGTTTACTTCCCAGCTGCACAAGTCCAATGGAAAATCGGTTTAGCTAAAGTGAATAACTTGGGTAATGATGGCCAGTATTTTCTTGTTGACGGGCACTATTTATCTGGTCGCTGGGATCTTGAAGGGCAGGTTGATTATTTCCATGGGGCTTTACAAAGCCGCAATGGATTAACAGCGAAGCTTAACTATCAATCAACTCAGCGGTTACGTTTGGGAGCATCTCTTGGTTGGCATACGCGAACGGATCAGAGTGATTTATTGTTAGCATTTGCACAGCAAAATCAACTTGAACTATCAGCTGAGTATTTGCTCTCGCCTAGACAACAATTGAATTTCAGCGCATCGCAGTGGCAGATTACTCTTGATAGTTCAAATAAACCAGTAGCGAGCGGTCAACAATATCAAACGCGCTATAGCTATCAGATTTTAAATCAAGATCCTCTCTGGGGTGTGTATTCAGCTGTCAATTGGCAACAGTTGAGCTCTTCTCATATACGTTCAATTAATGGCCAAGAAGCTAATATGAGTGCTTTTCGCCGAATTGCGCTAGGTACCACTCTAGGACCAGGGCTTGAATTTAATCCCCCATATTTAGGATTGTCCCCAACTTGGCAAATCGACCTCAGTGGTGGTTATCAACCTAATGTCAAACAGCTAGATTTCGCAGCTGTAGCCGGTATTGGTTGGTCGATTATCAGTGATGATTTGCTAAGCGTGCAAACACGTTATCAAACCCGTAGTCGCTCGGGTAAAAGCGATTTACAACTGCAACTAAATTATTACGTTCATTTTTAGAATGTGTGAAGGAGAAACTATGTATCGTGTACTTTGGATGAGCATCCTTTTGCTATTGAGTGCATGTTCTGCGACCCGGGTTAGCTCAGTGGCATTACCTGCTCAACAAAAAGTAGCCTTGATGCCACTTGTCAATTATACCCAAACTCCGCTGGCAGGTCAGAGAGCAGAAGATATGCTGGCAAGTTTATGGTTCCAACAAAAGTTACCAACTTTGCTACGGTACCCTCGTAAGGCGCAGGGCAATTTGCCATCTATCGATGATCAACAACGTTTAGATGCAGCCCACGCTTGGCTAAGTCACCAATCGGCGGACTATGTGCTTAGTGGCAGCATTGATGAATGGCGTTATAAAGCCGGACTCGATGGAGAACCGACCGTCTCTGTTACTTTGCAGCTAGTTGATAAGCATACAGATAAAGTCATTTGGAGCGGCACTGTAGCAAAAACAGGATGGGGCCGTGAAAGCGTTTCATCGGTTGGGCAAAAAGTTATAGCGCAACTGATTTCACATATTGAAGGCATCTAGTGAAAAAGCTTGTAAACACTGAGAATCAGCCATCTTCACACAGAATCTGGTCCGAGGTCGTTTTTTTTAGTCTAGTAGTGATAGTTATAACTTGGCTAACTCATAGACATGACCCATTCTGGCAGTTGGCAACATTTCCATGGCCATTGCTTGTTCCGTTGGTTGTAGCGCTGCGCTATGGATTTTTTAAAGGCGTCTGTAGCATTGTTCTGATTGGGCTTTTCCAGTTTTTGATTGCTGAGTACAACCATGAACAGCTGATGGATATTTCGGGTTATTCTGTTTGGGTCGGGGAATTGGTTGCGGTAATGATCGCAGGGGAATTTGCCGATGCCTGGTTTAAGAATAACCAAAAAATGCGATTAAATTTAGAATATGCTGAAGATAGGCTGCAAACTTTTACGCGTCATTATCATCTTTTGCGGGTGTCCCATGACCGTCTCGAGATTATGTTGGCTGGGCATCAATTAAGTTTACGTGAATCTTTACAGTCAGTTGGCAAACTAATTAATAGCTTACCTGATAGAAATATTGCAGGTGCGGCACGGCCAATTTTACAACTGTTCAGTGAGTATGGTGGCTTTCAGGTCGCAGGTTTTTATTGTGTTGATGGTAAGCAAATTAATCCAGATGCAATAGCTACTGTGGGTGAAGTTGGCGCTGTTAAATTTGATGATCCGCTCATCCATCGGCTATTTGAACGTCAGCAGGTAGCCAGTATTGCGATGAACTCGGCAAGTTCAGTGAGTCATTATCAGATTGCGATTCCACTGCTGGATCACGTTGATAAGATTTATGCGATGATTTTAGTTGAGAAAGTTCAATTTTTTTCTTTGCGTGAAGAAACCTTACGACTTTTAACTGTCATGGCGGGTCACATTGGTGATCTATTGCGTCATTCGGTGACTAATCCGGTGATGGATAGCCAAGAGTTCGAACAGTTCTATGCACAGGTTTGGCATATTCAGTCACAGGCTAAACGTTACGATACATCGGCTCAACTTATTAAGATTCACTCAAAAGCGGCAAATTTACAGGTAAATCGATTGCTCGATTATCTGCGAGCAACCCGTCGTGGACTGGATGTCTATTTTGATGACGCAGTTAATCATTCATTGACTATTTTGATGCCACTTGCCAATGAAATGGACCGCCAAGGTTTTATAAATCGTATAGAACAATGGTGTATGCAATCTATTGGTCAGTCATTTGAGCAGCTTGGAATTGAGTTGACAACTCAATTATCACTGCCTGCTATGCCTGAGCAATTAGAGCAAATATTAAAACCACGAGTAAATGAGCCGCAGTTTGTTGAGGCATATTCATAATGTTGTTTTATATCGTTGCCTTATTGCTAGGTTTTATAGGGCAGATTGGGGCCGTATTTTTACTTATTCATCATTCATTGCTACTTGCAGGCATTGCTGATCTGCTTGTGGCTTTGTTCTTGAGTCTCGTTTTGTGGCGTGCACTTCCTGCGCGTTATCGGGAGCCTAAAACAAAGAGCGTGCTATTTTTATGGTCGTTATTAATTGTCGCTCCGGTAGTTGCAACCATTGGTTTGATAACGCTTATTATCGCTTATCATCGCCCCAAGAAGGACCAAGATGAGTTGTTTCGTAGCTATCAGATTCCTGATCTACCATATATACCGATATCCGTTAGTGAAGAACATAACTATTACTCAAACGCTGGAATTCAGGCGGTGATTAAACATGCTGGCGAGTCTAAAAAACGACTTGCAGCGGTAATGACGACTCGCAATATGGATGATGAACATTCAGTTCCTCTGTTGCGTTTGGCATTGAGCGATCTAAGCGATGATGTTCGTCTGCTGGCCTATTCATTTTTAGATGGCAAAGAGAATCGCCTGAATAAGAAAATAGCAACAAATGAAGAACTTTTAACGCAGACTTCGAGCGATACATTAAAAGCATATTATCAGCAAAAGATAGCAGAGAGTTATTGGGAACTGAGTTATCTAGGTTTGGCTCAAGGGGCGGTTAAAGATTATGTATTAACCAAAGCCACCGATTACGTTCTTCAAAGCATAGAATTAGAGCCATCGAATATCAAAGAGCTATTTCTTGGACGAATTTATTTAGCACATGAAAAGTTGGATTTAGCGAAGAAACAATTCTTAAAAGCCCGTGAACAGGGGCTGGATGCACGCCGGATTAATCCTTATATGGCGGAGGTAGCATTTGCTCAACAAGATTACGCGTTGTGCCAAAACTATCTAAAACAATTACCAGTGGAAGGCATGCCTGCTCAGTTACAACAAATTCGGGAGTATTGGTGTGACCAAGCCAGTTGCTGATATTTTATTGTTACTTGAAGGAACATATCCATATATTCGTGGTGGTGTTTCTAGTTGGGTTCATCAGCTTATTCAAGGTTTACCAGAGCTTACTTTTGAGCTGATGTTTTTAGGTGGGAGCAAAGCCGCATATGGTCCTATGCAATACCAGTTACCTAAAAATGTGACTGCGTTACATACCCATTATTTAATGGATATAAAAGCGCCACATACGCCTAATAGGCGAAGTGGTAATAAAAACGCGTTTAATCATTGGCTAGCTTTGCAATATTACTTCCGGCAAACAGATAGGCCTATCCCTGAAGAAAATATCAAGGAATTGTTTAGTTCTTTAGGGGTACTAAATGGCTTTGAAATGACAGATTTTTTATATTCTGAGGCCTCTTGGGATGTGATTTGTCAGTATTTTGAGCGTTATTGTGATGATCCCTCTTTTATCAATTTCTTTTGGACTTATCGCAGTATGTTTGCGCCATTGTTTAAAATCGCTGAATTAGCTCGTCAGGCGCCTAAAACGCGAGTCGTTCACTCGATATCAACTGGATACGCTGGATTTTTAGGGGCTGGCATTCATGCGTTGCATCAGACCCCATTTCTATTGACAGAGCATGGTATCTATACCAAAGAACGTACGATTGATCTGATTCAAGCTGAATGGATCCAAGAATCGGAAGCGAAGTTATATGCCAATTTGAATGCCACAATGGGTGATATGCGCCAAATGTGGATTAAATTCTTTGAACAACTTGGGCGTAGTGCTTATCAGCAAGCTCAGCGAATAACTTCTCTTTATCCCGGAAATCAACAGCGCCAAATTCGTGATGGGGCACCGAGTGAGCGAACAGATGTGATTGCAAATGGGATTGCTCTGGAAAGGTTTAGCCAAATAGCTCAGCAGGACCGGCCAAGCATTTCGAATGTCGTTGGGCTCATTGGTCGCGTTGTTCCTATTAAAGATATTAAAACGTTCATCCGCTCAATTAAAGAAGCTATTGCATATAACTCTAGTATTGAAGGGTGGATAGTCGGCCCGTTAGATGAAGATGAAGCTTATGTAGCGGAATGTCGGCTACTGGTAAAAAGCTTAGATCTTGAGTCTCATATCAAATTTTTAGGTATGCAGAATGTGGTTGAGATATTTCCGCAGCTTGGATTAACCG
Source organism: Celerinatantimonas sediminis (assembly GCF_046054195.1). Classification (NCBI taxonomy): domain Bacteria; kingdom Pseudomonadati; phylum Pseudomonadota; class Gammaproteobacteria; family Celerinatantimonadaceae; genus Celerinatantimonas; species Celerinatantimonas sediminis. Next base: position 50,394 of record NZ_JBEQCS010000002.1, on the reverse strand, counting down.
CGTTGACTTCTATCTCAGAAGCTCAGCCATTAGTTTTATTAGAATCGATGGCATCTGGAGTTCCTGTATTAGCGACTCAGGTTGGCTCATGCAATGAGCTAATTAATGGCTATACAGAGCAAGATAAAGCGTTAGGTCCATCAGGAGAGTTAGTTCCAATCGCTTCAGCAGTAACGACCGGACAAACCATTGCCAAAATGTTAGCCGATCCCGAGCGTTGGCAATGCTATCGACAAAGTGGTTTGAAACGAGTGAATCAGTTTTATGGTGAGCAACTTATGTTCTCTCTATATCGTCAACAGTATAAGGATCTTATGTAATGGCTGGAATAGGGTTTGAAATTCGTAAGATCTTAAAACAGAACACGCTGTTGTCGGTGATTCAGGCATACGGTTATGCTGGTGTCATCGGCTCTGGCCCATGGTTATTATCGATTGTTGCGCTGTTAGTGATTGGTTTGTTAAGCCTAGGTCGCATCGCTCCCCAAAGTTTAATTGTCCAATTTTTGATAACAGTGACATATATGATGTGTGCTTCTCTGGTTGTGACCGGAGGACTGCAGCTGATGTTAACTCGCTACATCTCGGATCTTATCTATAAAAAGGCGTATGACCGAATTGTTAGCAATCTCTTAGGTGCAATATTTTTCGTGACGTTGGTCTCTTTGGGGCTATGTCTGATTGTTTGGCCATTTATCCCACTCGATAATATAACCAAGTTTCTGATTATGGGGGGATTTGTCTGTTTATGTAATCAGTGGCTTACGACTATTTTTCTTTCTGGCATGAAAGAATATAACCAAATTATACTGACCATGCTGATTGGTTATAGTTGTATGGTATTAGCGGCAATCGCTCTAAATTCGTATAGTCTGAACGGGTTATTTTTGGCCTTTTTAATCGGTGAAGCGGTTCTGTTATTTACTTTTCTGTGGCTTATTGTTCGTCGTTATCCAAGTGCCCAGCTGGTATGTTTTGACTTTTTAAAACGCCGAAATGTTCATTTAAGCTTATTATTGTGTGGCCTCTTTTATAACCTATCTGCATGGATTGATAAAATCATCTTTTGGTATGACCCTGTAACATCAGTGTCCGTGCTTGGGCCTTTACGGGCAAATCCAATTTATGACCTACCAATATTTTTAGCCTACCTTTCGGTTATTCCTGGAATGGCCGTTTTCCTCGTTCGGATTGAAACTGATTTTGTAGAGCAGCATCGTAACTTTTATAGTGCGGTTATTCAGGGCGCTTCTCTAGAGCAAATTCAAACAGTTAAACAAGCAATGGTTTCTTCGGTTAAAGCTGGAATCTATGATATTGCGAAAGTGCAAGGTATTACAGTTGCATTGATTTGGGTATCAGGGTCGGCACTTCTGAAATTTTTTCATATTGATAGCAGCTATTCAGAGTTATTGAATATTGATGTCCTTGGGGTTGGGTTACAGGTTGTTTTATTGGGAATTATCAATGTGATGTATTATTTGGATAAGCGGTTCAGCGTATTGGCTATCAGTGCCATATTTATGGTTACGAATGGTTTATTGACTTATCTAAGTCTTTGGTTAGGTCCATATTACTATGGGTATGGATTTTCAATAGCTGTTTTATTAACCACCGCTATTGCACTCATTTTGCTCTCTCGGCAATTTGATAAACTAGAATACAGAACATTTATGTTTCAAAAGTAGTGACTAACCTTATTTTCTCATTGAGCTTCAATGGACTCTTCTCTAAGATTTATAAGGAAATTTATCAATGAGACATTTTATCTATGGGAACCATTGAGAGTTGGTTTCATACGCAATTTGCTCAGCTAACTCATGAATTAGGCCAAGGCTGGGCAATTGAGGTTGGTTGCATTATTGCGGTGACTCTACTGGCAACGCTGGTATGGCGTATTATTGGCAAACGTATTGTTAAGCTTGCGGAACGTTCGCAGACCCACTGGGACAATATTTTATGGGAATCGCTCAATGGGCCTGTGAGTTGGTTTATTTTATTATTAGGGCTCAGTCTGGTTGCCGATAGTGTTGCCGATAGGATTGATTCTAATCTAGCGCAATATTTGCCAGTCATTCGCAAGGTCTGTCTTGAAGTCTTGTTTGCGCTGGCAGCTTGGCGGGTTACCAACAGTGGCGAAGATGAATTTATCGCCAAGGGGCGCGATGCCACAACTGTTCAGGCCGTAGCGAAGCTTCTTAAAGCTTCCATCATCATTATTGTATTACTGACTGTTTTTCAGAGCCTAGGCGTTAGCATCTCAGGATTATTGGCCTTTGGTGGTGTCGGTGGGTTGGTCATTGGTATGGCTGCCAAAGACTTATTAGCCAATTTTTTCGGGGCGTTTGTCATCTACTTGGATAAACCGTTTCGGGTTGGTGACTGGATTAGAAGCCCTGATCGCGCGATTGAAGGCACGGTTGAGCGGATTGGATTTCGAGTCACTAAAATTCGCACTTTTGATCAACGCCCACTTTATGTGCCCAATTCAGTGTTTACTCAAGTATCAGTTGAAAACCCATCTCGGATGCTGAATCGGCGAATTTACGAGACCATCGGTGTTCGCTATCAGGATGCGGAGCAAGTTAGTACGATTGTTGAGCAAGTCAAAGCGATGCTGCAAAGTCATGAGGCGATTGATACTAATAAAACCTTGATGGTGAATTTTAATGGTTTTGGCGCCTCCAGTTTGGATTTCTTTATCTATACCTTTACAAAAACCGTGGACTGGAAGGAATATCATCAGATTAAGCAAGATGTGTTGCTCAAAACATTAGCTATCATTCATCAAAATGGTGCTGATTGTGCGTTCCCAACACAAACGTTGCATATCGAATCGCTGCCGCAGCCAGAGCCGGAAGCTTAATTTTCATGATGCAACAAAAAAGCATCTGGTTTTATCCAGATGCTTAATGTCTAAAGTTAAGCTAACGCCACACAATCTCGCATAAGCTTATAGATATCTTACCAAAAGACATGGCCAATCAGCGGAGCTGCACAGACGGTAATGACCCCAGCGAGCATCATAATCACGCTTGAGGTAACGCCTTCGGTGTGGCCAAGCTGATAAGCTTTGGCTGTTCCGGCGCCATGCGCACAAGCCCCTAAACTTGCGCCCTTGCCAAGACGTGAGCGAATGGCGGTTAAGGTTAATGTAAATTCACCAATTGCCATTCCTAATACACCTGTGATCACAACGAACACGGCGTTTAAGTCCGTCTGTCCCCCAATAATTTTGGTGGCTTGAATGGCAAATGGTGTTGTAATTGAGCGCATTGCCAAGCTGCGCTGTAGCTCAACCGAGAGGTGAAATACTCGGGCTAACATAACCGAGCTGAACACGGCTACAAAGACAGCCACGCAGACGCCAACGCTCAGCGATAACCAATGTTTAGCGATAAGTTTGCGCTGATCATAAATAGGTATGGCAAAGGCAACTGTCGCAGGGCCTAACATCCACAACAGCCAGTGTGAATCTTGGATATAGTCTTGGTAAGGAATTTTAAGCGCTAACACCACAATTAAAATTAAAATCGGTGCCAATAACAATGGCATAAATAAGACGATTCTTTTTTTTCGATACAGCCATTTGCTGATGAGGTACAAAATGACCGTCAGCACAAAACATCCAAAGGCCAACAGTGAACTACTCATTAACGGTTACTCCGATGTAATAAAGCAAGTTTATTATCCCGCCGACGAGCCAGGCGAACTTCAAGACGATGCATTTTATCGACAGTCCAAGCGGTTGAAACAATTACACAGACGGTGCTTAAGAAAATAACTGAGATGATTTGTAAGCCAAATTGACGAACGAGTTGCGGATATTTAACCACTGAAATAGCAGCGGGTACGAAAAACAATAGCATTTCAGCCAATAGCCAGCTGGCCCCTAAGCGCAGCCAATCCGGACGAATGACTCGAGCGAAGACTAAAATGAGCAACAGACATAATCCCACTAAATTAGATGGTACTGGAATATGCCAGCGCTGGACGAAAACGTTGGCTGCCATCCAAATAAGAGAGAGGATAAAAACTTGTGTACATGTGAGTAAAAGAACTCTGATCCGCAGCATTTGCGTTAATAACTCTTGTTAATATTTGTGAAGTGCCTCACAGTATAAGGAGTTCCAAACTAGTCCAAAAATGAATTATTTTTATTTAAACTATTCCTTATCTGAATTTTAAAACATCTCCGATAGGCTGCTGATTATGGATATCAAAGCATTACGTTATTTTGTTGAATTAGTTAAACAAAAAAGCTTCACCAAAGCCTCAGAAAAGCTCTTTGTTACACAGCCTACAATTAGCAAAATGATTAAGAATTTAGAGACAGAATTGGATCTTCCCTTGCTCCATCGAGAAGGTCGGCGCTTTTGGCTAACTGATGCAGGTGAAGTGGTGTTTCAAAATGCCCAAGGTATTTTATCGCAGATGGATGAACTGGTTACTGAGCTGGATGATTTAAACGAATTGCGTAAAGGTCGTTTAAAGGTTGGAATACCGCCGATGATAGGCCATCTGTATGCCGGTATTATTCGCCAATATCGCCAGTTATACCCAGATGTTGAGCTCGTTATTCTTGAGTATGGTGGACGTAAGCTGGAGCACGCGGTACTGGATGGTGAGCTCGATGTGGCCATTACAATGCTTTCAGAATATATAGAAGATGACTTGAATACTTTGGAATTTAATTGCTATCCCGTTTATGCAGTGTTGTGTGATACGCCAGAATGGCGAGAAAAAAGCGTCGTTCATTGGGATGAACTCTCTGACGAGTCATTTTTCGTTTATACCGATGAATTCACTTTAAGTGAATCGATTCATCAGGCCTGTCAAAAGGCTGGATTTACGCCGCAGATTGCAGCCCGTAGTAGCCAGTGGGATTTTTTAGTCGCTCTGGTAAAAACAGGAGGCGTTGCGTTTGTGCCAGAGCCATTATGTGGACGAATGGATAGTAAGGGGTTATTAATTCGACCCATCGAGCCGACTATTAATTGGGATCTTGGCGTGGTCTGGCATGCCCAGCGGTATCTCTCTAAAGCCGCTCAGGCTTGGATTGAGCTGTGCTATCGTTACAAAGAATCGCTGAATAAACAGCCACAATAAGTTTATCCCTTTGTTTGATGCGCAGTTAAGCAGAGGGTTTAGCTATTGCTTCCTTCTCAAGTATAAATAATGACCAAAATGATATAACTATTATTTATATTTAGTCATGATCATATCGAATTACCAATATTTAACTCATTTATAGTTAATAAAATAATTATTAATGTGATATAAATAATCTTCAATGTGTTAGCCCATCAATGAAAAGGATTTTATTTCACCGGTATTACATCGATCACTATTACATCATTAAACTAATTGTATAACGCAATTAATTTGGCGTTATTTATATTTAAAAAATTTGTTAAAACAACTATCAATCAATTATTAATGTCATCTGGATTATGAGGGCCTCATGTTTTTTAATCGCAAAGAATCGATAGAAAAAATTATTCAAAAAGGGAATTTAAATAAATTAAAGAAACAATATTCGCCAGATACATTATCTAACGCTGATGAAAATGGACGTTTTCCGCTTTACTATGCCATTTATTATAAGAATGCTGAAATTGCTCGATACCTTCTTGATAATGGGGTTTCAGCTCAAAGTGGTGCAGAGAATGACCAGCAGTATGTGATGGAGTTTGTACTGACTCAATGCGATGCTCAACTGTTACAAGTATTTTTAGATTTTGGTGAAAAATTACCTAAAACAGTCAATCAGTTACCAATATTACATGCCGTTGTTGAACAAGAGCAATTAAATGAAGAATATCTTGAATACATATTAAAAATAACTGGTGGCGACATCAATGTCGTTGATCTTAGTTATACACAAATGTCGGTTCTGGCGTACTACATCTCTTGTGAGCACTTAAATGTAGACCCGGCGATGATTCGTAAGATGGTTGCGTTAGGTGCTGATGTTAACCTTGCTAGCAGCGCTGGTGTCTGCCCACTTTATTGCGCATTGTGTAATTCTAAGTTGTCTGATTTACCTCAGGCGGATAAAACTACATTTGATGATGTGATTGATGCGTTAAATACGCAAGCATTGGATATTCATCTTAAACTGCCTTCAATATCGCTCGCTGTTCGATTATTACAACATCGCCGTTATGCGGGGTTTGTTAAATTATTAGAGTTGGGCCTTGAGATTAACGAGGAAGATAAAGAACAAATTGGTCAGTATATTAAAGCGCAAAATTTTGGCCGGACTTTAACTGAGCGTTTAATTGCAATTGATAGTAAGCGGCAACTGCATTTACCAATTAATTCACTACTTCCTACAGATAATGAGACGAGTGTAAAAATTGCGCAACTCGATGGTGCTAGTGAAGATGCCCAAGCAATGTTTTGGGATATTTTTAAAGCAGATAATTTAGCGGTTGATGAGAAAATAGAGCTGCTTTCCCAACTTCAGGCTAAAGGCGTTGATATTAATGCCCCGAAAAAAGTGGCAGGTATGACTTTAAGCCCGCTCCAGTATTTATGTGGTTGGTATGAGAATGTTCAGCATAATGAAGCTGTCTTTAATTTTCTGATTAAAAATGGTGCTGCATTGGAATGCCATGGCCGTTCAGCTTGGCATATGGCCATTTGGTTACATAATTTGGAATTGGCTAAAAAATTATCTGAGTGTGGCTGTGACCTTTATTTCCAAGGCGAGCATCACACATCGGTATTTACGTGGGTATTTACAATTAATCCGCGCGGGCAGTTTTATTCGATAGATGAAACTGTTGAGGTTATCTCGCTAATTATTGATTGCTATAAACTACGCCAGCTCAGTGTGCCGTGGGATGAACCTTTTTGGTTTAGTTTCAACTCGCCACATGATCTGACTCGTCGTGCAAGCTGTCTATCAGGTGTTGTGATTAGCCATAATGCACAAGGGTTTAGTCAGTTAGCCTTGGGGCTCATAAAATTGGGTTGGAATATCCATCAACTGATATCAGATTCGGCATTTGATGATGAGCCTGATAAAAAAGAACATCCTGTAAGTACTTGGCTTAGAACTTATGCCAAGCAGGGCGATGATATCAGCGAACTTATTGAAGCTATCGCCGATGGATTGGATATCAACAATCCACAAATTGGTGACCCTCTACGTTGGGCGATTGTTCAAGGGACTGATATTAAAACAATTCGAACTCTCATCAAGCTCAGTAACAAAGATAATATTAATCGTAAACGGATTGTGACTGTTGATGGTAAAACGGTTGAAACTTATCACTATGGGGTGATCTATGCCGCTATTGATCTGTTAAATGAACCGCATCACAAAGAGTTATGTTTTGAAGTTTGTCGATTATTAATTGAGGCAGGTTGTGATTTAAATGACCCGGTAGATATTCACCTGCAGCCAGCATGTCGTGATGATGGCCGAGGCTGGGGGCAATATCGTAATGAAGAAAGTCTCTTGGAATGGGCCGTTGATTCTAACAATTTTGAGGTATTTAAACTTGCCTTGGAAAATGGCGCAGATCCACGAGCGAAGATGGGGCTGACCAAGGAAGAGTTTGTTCATTATGCGGTGTCACGTTGTGACCGACTCGAGCAGGGCGACGTTATTCGTTATTTAGATGAGATTGATAAGCTGGGTTTATTAGATGTCAATGTTGAGACGACGATCAATGCCACACCACTTTTATCGGCGGCTTCAAAATGTCGTGATGAGATAGTGCGTTATCTGCTGGAGCATGGTGCCAATCCTGATGTGTGTGGTGGTTTTGATAATTCCTCCTCTTTGCATCGCGCGATTAGCAACTGGAACTGGATTGACAAAGAGCAGCGCCGAGCAACCGTTGAAGCTTTAATTAAAGGCGGGGCCGATGTTGAGCTGATTGACCCTGATGGTGACACTGCGTTGATGAGCGCTGCTCGTTATGGCGCGTTAACGGCTGTGGATGTTTTACTAGAGCATGGCGCTGATGCTTGTTTTGGTAACAGCGATGGCTTTACGCCATTACATATGGCGGCAGTTGGTGAATATGGTTATGACACCTATATTCAAAGACACTGTCAGGAAAACAGCGTTGACCAGATGCTAAAAATTGAGATTATTCAACGTCTGTTGGACCATGGTGCTGATATTAATGCAGCCACTAACGAGCGCGGTTATACAGCAATTATGTTAGCGATGTTTGTGGGTCATGATGAGATTTTCGATAAATTATGCTCACTTGGAGCCGATTTAAATCAACCTGATGCATCTGGCCGTACTCTTTTGATGCTCGCTTTAAGCGGTGCTGACAATGCGTTTATTAATAAACTGTGTGCTCGTAAACATGTGCGCGAAAACATCGAACATGTGGATGAAGAAGGCCGTAACTTGATGCATTACATTGCGATGCGAGGCAATGACAAAGAAGCTTGTAAACAGTACCAATTGTTTACGTCACGGCTTAATCTGAGCTATCGGCTTAGTCACTCAAGCACTACCCCGCTGCATTATGCGGCCTTTGCTGGTAACTCAGAGCTGATTAACTTAATGTGTCAAAATGGCGCGGATGTCAATCAAAGGGATGCTGATGGAAATACACCGCTGCATGTTGCGCTATTTTTTGACCCAGATGTCACAGATTTGAGTGAAGTTGAGATGGTTGTAACGACGTTGCTAACCAATGGCGCAAACCCACATCAGGAAAATAGCGAAGGTGAAACGCCACTCAAATTAGCCAGTGCTCGAGGCGTCAGCCAAAGTGTTGAATTGATGAGCAAAATGCCTGTGAGTACGACACTTAACTAAACTTTCTTAAACGATTTAAAAGCCACTGCTTGTCCTTATCGCAGTGGCTTTTTTATTGCTATCGAGCGTTTTGTGTGAATAGCCATTGCGGTTATCCACCGACTCTGGCTAAGATAACCCATCACTTATCTTCAAAGATACGCAAACCATGGTTAAACCCATAATCTGTGCTGATATTGGTGGTTCTTTTATTAAATTTGCAGTCTCAGAAAAGCCCGGTCAGATCCAGTTTTTAGATAAAATTGCTAACCCTGCGGATAACTGGCAAGCGTTTAGTCAAGCTCTTTTAAGCCTCGTTAATAAATGGCAATCGCATTACAAGAGTGATTCAGCATTGGCTATTTCAACCACCGGGGTGGTCGATAATGTCAAAGACACCGTCTTCGCTGGTAATATCGCAGCTTTTCGCGGCCATCAGATTAAGCAAGAGCTCTCGCAGCTATTAAAACGACCTGTCTATATCGCCAATGATGCCGATTGCTTTACCCTTGCGGAAACCCATTTAGGCGCGGGAAAAAATCACCCTATTGTGTTAGGTGCCATTATTGGTACAGGAGTTGGTGGCGGGTTAGTGATTCATGGCCAAATCATAGAAGGTCGTGGTGGCATTACGGCCGAGTGGGGTCATGGGCCGATTACGCGCACGGAAGTTGCTATCAACGGCCGAACCATTCATTTGCCAAGAGTTCGCTGTGGCTGTGGTCAGATTGGTTGTCTTGATACATTGGGCGGCGCTCGGGGAATTGAGCGACTGCACCTGCATCTTCATCAGCAATCGCTAACTAGTCAGCAAATTATTACCTTGTATAAACAAGCTGATGTTCAAGCTGAGCTCACTATTAAAGTCTGGTTAGCTGTTATGAGTGAGCCGTTGGCGTTGACCCTTAATATCCTTGGCCCCTCGATTGTGGTGGTCGGCGGTGGGCTAGCCAGTGAGCCAGAGCTTATCGCTCGCCTTGATGATAAAGTCAAAGCGATGATTTTAAACCCGATAGATTCACCGTTGATTGTCCCCGGTATGTTTCACCAAGATGGTGGGCTAATTGGCGCTTCTTTGTTGGTGGAGCGAGCATAAATCATGCTGGAGATTTGCTGTTATGGTGATGACGACCTTAACAGAGCACAGCGCTTTGGTGCGCAGCGTATCGAGCTATGCTTTGCTCGCCAAGAGGGCGGCTTAACGCCCTCGTTTGGATTGATGCAATTAGCAACGCGCTTGAATATACCCGTAATGGTGATGATTCGCCCTCGTGGTGGTGATTTTTGCTATAGCTCCGGGGATCTTTTTCAAATGTGTGAAGATATTGCTCAAGTTAAAGCACTTCATTTAAGTGGTGTAGTGATTGGCGCTTTAACCACAGATGGGCAAATTGATGTCGCTGCAATGGGGCAATTGTTAGAAGCCGCCCAAAGGCTTGAAGTGTGCTTTCATCGGGCATTTGATATGACTCAAGATCCCATCGCTTGCTATCAGCAATTAGCTAAGCTTGGTGTTTCACGGGTTTTAACCTCGGGCCAACAAAGCACAGCTGGCGCAGGTGTTGAGTTGATAAAACAGCTAGTTGCACTTGATGGACCAGTCGTTATGGCTGGCGGCGGCGTGAGAGCGGCGACGATTGCAAGGTTACTCGAGGCTGGTGTTCGAGAGTTTCACTCATCGGCGAGCGTCATAAAGCCATCGGTGATGCGTTTTATGAATCGTCAGGTTTTTATGGGAGCCGCGGGCCAAGATGAATATCAGCGCTATGAGATTGCTGAGGATGAAGTCGTTAAAATGCGCGCGATTTTGGATAAAGCGACAACAGAAAGCCGATAGGCTTTCTGTTTGGAGTATGCTTAAACAACCGCTTTGGCAGAGGGGATCTCTTTTGTTTCAAGCATGCCCTGGTCAATAATGAAGTGAATGATTTCGTCTAATCCTTCAGCTTTTTTCAGATTAGAAAAAACAAACGGGCGAGAGCCACGCATTTTTTTAGCATCTCTATCCATCACATCTAGTGATGCGCCAACGATTGGTGCTAAGTCAGTTTTATTGATGATCAACAGATCTGACTTAGTGATCCCAGGGCCACCTTTACGTGGGATTTTATCGCCAGCAGATACGTCAATCACATAGAGCGTTAAATCCGACAGCTCTGGGCTAAAGGTCGCGCTTAAGTTATCGCCACCACTTTCAACGAAAATGATATCCAAAGAGCCGAGCCGTTTTTGCAGTGTGTCAATTGCGGCAAGGTTCATCGATGCATCTTCACGGATAGCCGTGTGAGGGCAGCCGCCTGTTTCAACGCCGATAATTCGCTCGGCTTCAAGAGCCTGATGGCGAGTTAAAAACTCGGCGTCTTCTTGAGTGTAAATGTCGTTAGTGACCACGGCTATTTGATAATAATCGCGCAGCGCTGTGCATAATGAGCGCAATAATGCGGTTTTGCCAGAGCCCACAGGGCCACCGACACCGACGCGTAAAGTTTGTTTAGTCATCGCAATTCCTTAATCGCTTTATGAGCGAAATAGTCGTGAATATTGGGTTTCATGATGCGCGCTTAAGATGCCAAACATGGGCAGCCCCATGCCGATTTGATCTTCATCTAACGCATCAGCTTGGCTAATGGCGGTTATCAGGGCAGGTTGCAGCTGGTGGATGAGTTTTTGTGCTTGAGTTTGTCCAAGCGGGACCAATTTAGTCGCTGCTGCAACTTGGTTTTCCAGCCATGCCGATAAAAAACCGCAAGCGGTTTGTTGATAGGGGATATGCCAGTTTACGGCCGCTAATGCATAGAGACTGACATAACTGAGTTGGTCGTTCGCAAAATCTGGCACATTAATGCCAAAGTTGGGTAGTAGCTTCGCTAGAGCTGCCCCCATCGCAGTATCGGCCTGATGCAGCTCAAAGCTTTCTCGACAGGCCAGTAACCAGTCATTGTAGTCTCGCGCTTTGGTTAAATCGTCAGTTAAGAGCGCATGATAGACTCGCTTTAAGAGCGGCAAATCGACATACACAAGTGACTGCTGGAGCTGCTCGCTTAACCAATGAGCAATCTGCTCAGGGGTTTTTAGCGTGCCGTTATCGATGCTAAATTCCAATCCCTGAGAGAATGAGTAGCCGCCAATCGGTAAGGCGGCACTGCTTAAATGCATTAATCGCAATAGCGCCAGATCAGTGATGGTGGTGTCCATGGCTGCTGTACGCTCCTGATTCTGGTTCGAAAATGCACTTTAAATGGCGAAGTTTAAGTCCGAGCAGCTCAATGAGCTCTTCTAGCACGTGGTCTGGTTTTATACGTAACCACTTTGCCCCAATCTGCATGCGAACGTGGCGGTTGCCTAAGTGGTAGCAAGCCTTAGCAAACTGCTGCCAATCGTCACAGGATGCTTCACAAACTGCTTCATCGGCACCAATGACTCGCACCAGCTTGCCATCGTCTGCTTTAAGTAATTCACCGATTTGTAGCGCTTTACCGCGCTCTAAAAACAGACGCAACTCTTCGCCATTCGCCGCGACTAGCTTTTGCCGGCCTTTATCACGTTGCTCAGCATCCAAAGCCACCTCGGTATAGACCTCAGCAGTATCGTCAGCATGGCAACGCGTTTGAATTTCTAACATATTTTTTCCTTTTAAAACAAACAATACAGCTGCGTCAGCGGTAATTCAGTGGCAGGCTCACAATACAGGAGCTCACCGTTGGCTCGAACTTCATAGGTTTGTGGATCCACACTGATATCTGGCAACCAGCTATTATGAATCATGTCCGCTTTTGATAGGTTGCGCGTGTTGTGGCAGGCTTTTAATGGGCGTTGCAGACCAAGAGTTTCGCTAATGTGGTTATCAAGTGCTGCCTGGCTGACAAAGTTATAGCTGGTTTTAGCTGCGGCAATGCCAAAGCTGCCAAACATTGGGCGATAATGCACCGGTTGCGGGGTTGGAATTGAAGCATTTGGGTCGCCCATTGGCGCTGCTGCAATCATGCCACCTTTGATGATCATCGCCGGTTTAATCCCGAAAAAGGCAGGTTTCCACAGCACGATATCGGCAAGTTTGCCAACTTCTAGTGAACCAACATAGTCGCTGATGCCATGGGTAATTGCTGGGTTAATAGTATATTTAGCGATATATCGTTTGGCGCGAAAGTTATCACAACCGATGGTTTTATCTTCATCTAACAGGCCGCGCTGCACTTTCATTTTATGCGCAGTTTGCCAAGTGCGGGTAATGACTTCACCCACGCGGCCCATTGCCTGTGAGTCTGAAGCTATCATCGAGAATGCACCGCGATCATGCAAAATATCTTCAGCTGCGATGGTTTCTCGGCGAATTCGTGAATCAGCAAATGCCACATCTTCTGGAATATTGCTATCTAGATGGTGGCAAACCATCAGCATATCCAGATGTTCATCAATGGTATTGATGGTGTAGGGACGCGTTGGGTTTGTTGAAGAGGGCAATACATTGGCTAAGCTACAAGCTTTAATAATATCTGGTGCATGCCCACCGCCAGCGCCTTCAGTATGATAGGTGTGGATGACTCTATCTTTAAATGCGCCAAGAGTTGAATCAACAAAGCCTGATTCGTTAAGCGTGTCGGTATGAATGGCAACCTGCACATCGTATTGGTCAGCAACGGTTAAACAAGCATCAATGCTGGCCGGTGTTGTTCCCCAATCTTCGTGCAGTTTTAAACCGCAAGCCCCGGCTTTAATTTGCTCAACCAATGCTTGGGGTTGGCTGGCGTTGCCTTTTCCTAAAAAGCCAAAATTCATCGGCATCGCATCGCAGGCTTGCAGCATTTTGCCCATGTGCCAAGGACCCGGTGTGCAGGTCGTGGCATTGGTTCCGGTGGCAGGCCCCGTTCCGCCACCAATCATGGTGGTCACGCCAGACATTAACGCTTCTTCAACTTGCTGTGGGCAGATAAAGTGAATATGTGAGTCAATACCACCTGCTGTGACAATATGGCCTTCACCGGCGATAATTTCGGTTCCTGGGCCAATGATGATATCTACATCGCTCTGGGTATCAGGGTTGCCCGCTTTACCAATGGCCGCAATTTTGCCTTCTTTTAAGCCAATGTCGGCTTTAACAATCCCCCAATGATCTAAAATCAGAGCATTGGTTATGACTGTATCCATTGCAACCGTTGAGTCGCATTGGCTTTGTCCCATGCCATCACGAATAACTTTGCCGCCACCAAATTTTACTTCATCACCATAGTGGGTGAAGTCTTTTTCGACTTCAATCCATAGCTCAGTGTTGGCCAGACGAACACGGTCGCCGGTAGTTGGGCCAAACATTTGGCTATAAGTTTCTCTGTCCATCTGACTCATTGTTTTGGCTCCTCTAAAGGCCCCATAACTTCGCCACGAAAACCGTAAATCTCTTGTTTACCGGCGTAGCGAACTAATTCAATTTCTCGGCGTTGACCTGGTTCAAAGCGCACCGCTGTACCTGCGGCAATATTAAGATGAAAACCGCTTGCTTTCTCACGCTCAAAATCTAACGCTGGATTGACCTCAAAAAAGTGATAATGCGAGCCAATTTGGACGGGGCGATCGCCAGTGTTGGTGACGCTTAGCGTCAGCGTTTCGCGGCCTGCATTAATTTCGATGGGATCTGATTTGAGTTGTAATTCTCCTGGTATCATCGTCAAGCTCCTTAGCAGATAGGATGATGAACGGTCACAAGCTTGGTACCGTCTGGGAAAGTTGCTTCAACTTGGACTTCCTCGACCATGTCAGCAACGCCATCCATCACTTGATCAATGCGCAAAACCGTTTTGCCATAACTCATTAATTCGGCAACGCTTTTGCCATCACGGGCACCTTCAGCAATTGCCATAGTGATATAAGCGACAGCTTCCGGATAGTTTAGTTTCAGGCCACGATTGAGGCGGCGCTCCGCTAATAGGGCCGCTGTAAATATGAGTAGTTTGTCTTTCTCTTTGGGCAACAGTTCCACAGTTGTCTCCTTGTGAATTTAGGTGCGCCAGATGCGCGGTGCACATGCAACTTTGTTAATCATCAATGGTCGCAGATGCTGCCAGATCTGAGTAAATAATTGCCGGCATGTTTCACTATGCTGGCCTAAAAATCGAACGATTAAAATATCGTTAATTTGCGTGATCCCAACTTGATTCTCAGCGCTTTGTTCAAACGGTTCGCTAATTTCTCGCAGCACTTTAAGCTCGTTAGTCGTGAAATTATCGGCAGTGGCGACGAGCAAACCATGAATCGGATAGCCATTTAACGCAAGCGGGCTGTGCATTAGGCTTTGTGGTTCATCAGAGCCTGCAACAACCAGTCGGTCATGGAGTTTAAGGCGATTGTTGCGATAAATTTTAAGTGCCTGACAATAATGACCTTTGGTAAATGGCTGCTGACAATCCACAAGCCCCAAACAGGCAATTTCCCACCCTAAATACTGACTATTTTCGCTTAAATATACCGATTGGCTGAGCGAGCTATTGGAACCGGGATAGATAAGCGTTTCCATCGGCAGCCATTCGATGCTCGCATTTGGCTCAAGGTGCAGATTAACGTGTTGTGCTTGGGTACTTTGGTCGGCTCGGCCTTTGTAAACGCGAGCCGCTCCAGGCGTTGTGACAAGTGCATGTCCTGATGATTGCTGGGCAATATCAATATTGAGTTCATCACCTGAGACAATTCCGCCAGGCGGATGTAACAGATACAAATGAGCGCAATCAGGTCCTTCAGGATAAAACGGCTTTTGTACGTAGAGAGGCCCTTGATGGCGATTATGGATGAGCCGATTTCCTCGCTGCGTAAGTGCAAGTTTTAATTCAAGGCTGGCAGGCCAATTTAAAGTTGGGGATGCAAGAGCAGAAGAGGTCATACGAATAAGCCTGATATTAGCAAGAAGCGCTTAGATTCAGAGCAACAAAACGCGGATGGTTGATGAAAAAAAATGGGTACCATCTCAGTCACTATGTTCCTCCATAAGATTAAGTTTGAGTCGGTTACACTTGCAGTGATATCAGCCGATGCATTTGCACAATTGTGATAAATTTGTAAATAGTGCTCAACGAGTCCGCTGTTAAGCATTGGTTCCAAATGCATGGCTAGTGAATGCCAGATTAGCCTAATTTAACAAAAAAATTAACTTCTATCTGCATTTGATGTTAAATCAAGCTATTTAAAAACTAGGGGTTCTATGACTTATTTAGTCATTGTTTTGTTTGGCAAAAATATGGCCCATCAATTCAACCATGGTATGTGCTGCCAAATAAGAAGTGACACCTGTTCCAACATCCAATGATGGGCAAACTTCGACTAAATCGAAACCGACAATCGTCATTTTTTCGTTCAGTGCAATTAATGCATCCATCAGTTCTTGATAGAAAAACCCTTCGGGCTCAGCTGAGACACATCCCGGTGTGAGTGACATATCGAAAGCATCAATATCGATACTGATATAGCATTTTTCACCTTTGGGTAAGTGAGCAAATACTTGCTCCAGAGAGCTTTTTCGAAAAGCTTTCATGCTATAAACATGATTGCCATTGGCCGATGTATCAGCGACTTCGCTTGGGCGAACGCGAAGGCTACGAATACCAACCTGCGTGATACTTTTTACATGCTCTAAAGTCGAAACATGGCGAAATGGCTGGCCGTTACTGTATTGGATTTGCTCGGTAACCGGGGCAAAATCAAGGTGAGCGTCAAACTGAATGACATGAATCGGCTCGTCAAAACCACGAATGATTGGATAGCTCACTGAGTGATCGCCACCGATACCTACTGTAATCAGGTTTTGCGAGCGCAAGGTACGAACAAGGCCGGTGATATTATCCAGTGTCCGTTCGATATTGGTTGGAGCAATATCCACATCGCCAACATCGACGATGGAGCCATCTAGAATCTCAGTGGCTAAATAATGTTGGCCGCGGTCGATATCGTAAAAGCCGCTCGGGCTAAAGCGCATTGAATGTTCGCGAATACTACGCGGTGCAAAGCGCATGCCGGGTAAATATGGCGCTCCTTCATCAAAAGGAACACCAAACACTGCCATTTTGGCCTGAAGCGCTTGTAAGTCTTCGGCATAATTGGCTCGTAAAAAAGTTGGTATCCCACTAAACGCACGATTGATACGTCCATTACCTATCATGTTTGCCATTTCAGCTTACCTTGCAATTAGAGATTTTGTAACAGTACTTTGGTCCGAGAATGTTGCGGATTAGAGAAGATAGTTTGGGCTGGGCCTGCTTCAACGATTTTGCCATCTTCCATGACCACCAAGGTGTCAGCAACATCTCTGGCAAATGACATTTCATGAGTGACCACCATCATGGTCATCCCTTCTTTGGCGAGCGTTTTCATCACTTGCAATACTTCGCCAACAAGCTCAGGGTCGAGAGCCGAAGTGGGTTCATCAAACAGCATCACTTCTGGCTGCATTGATAATGCTCGGGCAATGGCTACGCGCTGTTTTTGCCCGCCAGAAAGACTAGCCGGATAGACATCAGCTTTTTCCGATAGACCTACTTTTTCAAGTAGTTCAACAGCTTGTTTCTCTGATTCATCTTTTGGCGCATTCAAAATTTTACGAGGGCCAACCGCCACATTGCCTAAAATCGACATATGTGGGAACAGGTTAAACGACTGAAATACCATGCCAACCTGACGACGCAGCTCGTTTAAGGATGAGTCGGCAAGCTCTGTCCCATCTTTTAACAGCCATTGACCACAGATGCGAATATTGCCCTGTTGGGCTTTTTCTAGGCCATTACAGCAGCGTAAAAAGGTACTTTTACCTGAACCACTTGGGCCAATGATGACCACAACTTCACCGCGAGCAATATCAAGGTCAATGCCTTTGAGCACGTTGATATCGCCATAGGATTTATGCAGATCACTGATGGAAATTAAAGGTGCACTCATTGAACCATGCCTCCAGCTCTAAGTTTGTTTTCCAGCTTGCGCAGTGCAAACATGATACTTGTCGTTAAGATGAGGTAGATAAAGGCAATTGCCACATACACTTCAAGCGAACGATAAGAGACACTGATAATTTTCTGCCCTTCATGCATCACATCGTGAATGGTGACCAAAGAGACCAGCGCCGAGTTTTTCGTTAATGCGATAAATTCGTTTGCCAGTGGTGGCACCATGCGTACCAGTGCTTGTGGTAAAACAACCACTCGCATTGCTTGCGATGCTGGCATCCCCATGGAGCGAGCCGCTTCCATCTGGCCTTTATCGACTGACAAAATGGCACCACGAACAATCTCTGAAACGTAGGATGCTGAGTAACAGCCCATCCCAATGACCCCACAGAAGAACGCAGGCAGTGTAATGTTAAAATAGGGCAAACCGAAAAATAGAATGAACAGTTGCACTAGTAGCGGTGTACCACGGACAAAGACCACATAGGTATTGGCGATGGTGTAACGAATCCGTTTTTCTGGATTGGTGCGAGCTAACCCCAAGATAATCCCCAGCACACAGCTGAGGACTAAAGAGCAGAGCGTTACCTCAATGGTAACGCCTGTGCCATGGAGTAGATCTTCCCAACCGGCAAAGACGGGTGAAAAATCAAATTCCGGCATAAAAAGACCTATTACTTAGAAGCAAACCATTTCTTCATCAGTTTGTTATATGTACCATCAGCTTTAACTTCTTTGATTGCTTTATCTAAAGCAGCTTTAAGCTCAGGTTTGTTTTTACTCACTGCAATACCGTAGTTTTCATGAGTAATCATTTCGTTTAAAACATGGCTTTTGCCAGTTTTACGAGCATAAGTTAGCGCTGCTGGACGGCCTGTAACAACCGCTTGAGCACGCTTGCTCTGCAGTGCGTTAAACATGCTTTCGTTGGTTTCAACTTCCATCAGTTTCACTTTTGGAAAGTGAGTTTTCATATAAACAACTGATTTAGTTCCTACCTGAACGGCAACAGTTTTGCCATCTAAATCACTTAATGAGTGAACATTGCCGTCGTTATTAACCAGTGCAACTAGACCTGCTGAGAAATAAGGAGTCGTGAAATCGACTACTTTTTTACGAGCTGGAGTGATGTAAATCGCAGAGAGAACGATATCCTGACGGTTAGCTAGGATAGATGGAACCAATGCTTTGAAGTCCATGTCAGTGTATTCAAATTTACGCTGCATTTTTGCTTCAAGAGCTTTGGCTAAATCAATATCAAAACCAACGCGATGACCATCTTGCATGAATTCCATTGGCGGATAAGTTGGGTCGATAGCAACGCGTACAGGTGACTGTGCGAATGCGTTAAAGGCTAAAAGGGCGCCAACAGACAGCGCAAGATTACGATAAAAACTCATAGTGTTCCCTCATTTATAGTGTGAGTAAGTAAAATTACTTAGCGTCGTAATAGCCAGCTCGAATTGTGGCACCGATAACATTTAAAGCTAAACGGCCAGCAACTAAGCATGACATCTGGTTAATGTCTTTTGATGGCGTAATCTCAACGATATCCATTCCAATCAAACGACCTTTGTTAATTAATCCGTGGATGAGCTCTCGGATCTGAATATAGTCCACACCACCAGGAGCTGGACCTAATACTGCAGGCATAATGGTTGGGTCGAGGCCATCAGCATCAATGGTTAGGTAATAACGAGCACCATCTGGGATCTGGTCTAAAAAGCTTTGCATCCCTTTAGCGTGCAGTTCATAGGCTGTCATTACGTTTGAGCCATATGCTTTAGCATCATCGACTTCTTCTTGGCGCGCACTGCCTGATGAGCGCATGCCAACCTGATAGATTCCTTTGACGTATGGTTTTTCTGATGCGCGGCGAATTGGGCTAGATAAGCCGTTTTTCACGCCATTTACTTCATCACGCCAGTCTAAGTGTGCGTCTACATGGACCAAATAAAATGGTTCTTCATCTTCATAGGCTTCAATGACCGGGTTGGTAATCCCATGGTCGCCACCTAAAATAATAGGTAATGCGCCTGCTTTAAGGATTTTTTTTACAGCAGCTACGCTACGTTTGTAATGAATTTGCGGATCATATAGATCGGCTGGAACATCGCCACAGTCAACAAAACGAATATCATCCCGATGTTGTAACAGTGGTCCGTCGATGTCGTAGTCATAACGTTCAGGGCTACGAATAACGCGATCAGATGCTTGGCGAATTGCCGTTGGCGCGTTGGTCTGATCGTTGTTGAAATCTTTCGGTGAATAAGGTGCGCCAAATGGGATACCTAAAACTGCGATATCCGCTTTAAGGTTATCTAAATCCAGCTCAAGTTCAGAAAAGAGCATTGATTTGTGGTTTGTTTTTGGCGCTACAGTTAATGGCGTTTTGCTGGTCATATATCTCTCAATCATTGGCTTTTCGAGGAATTTGGATTGTATTTACTCCAAAAGTTTTAAACAATAGATATTATTTGCAACAAAGGTTACAGAAAACGCAACCATGGCGCGACGACAGCTTAGTGAAAAAGACTTACGTAGTCTACGAATTTTAATGGAAGTGGCTCAAGCAGAAGGTATTTCTGCTGCTGAGTCGCAGCTCAATATGACCAAGGCAACCATTAGCCGTCATATCAAAGAGATTGAAGAAAATTTGGGAACACGATTATGTTTTCGGGGTCCACAAGGGTTTTCCTTAACCGCTGCTGGTGAAAAAGCCATTGAGTATACTCGGCCCGCTTTGCAAGCTCTTGAGCGAATCGACTCAGAAGTGGCAGCACTGAGCGGGGTGATTTCAGGGAAAGTTGAAGTTGGCATGATCGATAATATTTTAGGCGATCCTCACTCGCAGATATCTAAAGCTTTATCGGGACTGCTGCGAATTGCTCCAGAAGCTGATTTGAATCTTAAAACGATGAGCTCGAATGAGCTGATGCAGAGTTTGTATTCTCATCAGTTAGATATTGTGATTAAAGGCACCTTAAATGACGATTACTCCTCATCGCTTAATTATTTACCGCTCTTTCAAGAAGAGCATGCGTTTTGCTACTGCGATTTTCCAGGAATGCCGCACTGGTCCACTCGGCCGCTAATTTACCGGCGTAATCAGCGCCTCGTCGCGAGAGCCATGCGTGATTACGGTTTTAAACGCGGTCCTGAAGCGGTCGGGTTAGAATCGGTTGCAACACTGCTTTCAACAGGGCTTTATATTGGGATTTTGCCTTTGGCATACATGCACCAGATGCAACGGATGATCCCGTTTACCCATTGTCAGGAATTACCTATCTATCAGATGAAGTTGTATGCGATTACTCATCAAAAACGTAACCTCTCACCAGCGGCGCACACCTTCTTAGAACTGCTAAAAGTTCACCATGCCGCATGATTGCAAGCGTTAGAGTTTTTCACCCTAACGCTTGGTCTGTTACACGGCTAGATGCTGTTTAATTAGCTCATCTGAGAGATTTTCCATTTTATCAGACGCAACGATGTGGCCCTTTTCCATCAGCCGGAACTGATGTCCCACTTTTCGAGCAAATCCCAACTTTTGTTCAACCAGTACCACGGTTAAACCATCTTGCTGGTTGAGGTGGGTGATAACTTCACCAATCTGATTCACAATGTTTGGTTGGATCCCTTCATTGGGTTCATCCAAAATTAATACGGTAGGCGAGAGCACTAACGCTCGGCCAATCGCTAATTGCTGTTGTTGACCACCAGAGAGATCCCCTCCGCGGCGCGCATGCATCTCTTTTAAAACCGGAAACAGCTCATAAACGCGCTCGGGAATCGTGCGCTTGCCAGCCGCTGCCAGTGAGACTTTAAGATTTTCTTCAACGCTTAAGAGCGGGAAAATATCGCGCCCTTGTGGTACATAACCAACTTTTAGGCGTGCTCGCTGCTCTGCGCTCTGGCGCTCGATGGGTTGGCCATTGAGCTCGATGGTGCCAGAGCTGATAGGGAGTAGACCCATTAGGCATTTGAGCAGAGTGGTTTTACCCACGCCGTTGCGGCCCATAATACAGGTACATTCACCTTTAGGAATCGACAGGTTTAAGTCCCACAAGATTTGTGTGCCGCCATAGCGCTGATTAAGATTTTTAATCTCGATCATGCCTGCTCTCCTAAATAAACTTCGATGACTTTCGGGTCATTCTGAATTTGTTCCATGGTGCCTTCTGCTAATACGCTACCTTGATGCAACACAGTGACTGTTCGGGCGATACTGCGGACAAATTCCATATCGTGTTCAACAACCACAACCGTGCGCTCACCAGCCAAATTAGTAAGTAGCTCTGCGGTGCGCTCTGTTTCTTGCGGTGTCATCCCCGCAACGGGTTCATCCACTAGCATTAACCGTGGCTGAGATGCCAGTAGCATGCCGATTTCCAACCATTGTTTTTGTCCGTGGGAGAGAGAACCTGCTTGTTTGGTTCGATGCTCGCTAAGGCCAATGGTTTCTAAGACATAATCAAGCCATTGGCGCTGCTCTGCTGAAATTTTGTAGCGTAGGCTGCGCCAGATCCCTTTTTGTTGACCAATGGCCAACTCTAGGTTGGTTTGCACATCGTGCGCTTCAAAAACGGTTGGCTTTTGAAATTTTCGGCCAATTCCCAATGCGGCAATTTCTGCTTCTTGATAACGCAATAAGTTGTGATTCTGGCCGAAGAATACCTGCCCTTGATCGCAGCGAGTTTTACCAGTAATCACATCCATCAATGTTGTTTTACCGGCACCGTTAGCACCGATAAGGCAGCGTAGTTCACCATCATTAATATAGAGATTGAGATGATTTAACGCCTTAAAACCATCGAAGCTCACCGTTAAATCTTCAACATAGAGCAACACTTGATGCGAGACATCAACGTTGCGAACTGGATTTTTATCCCCGTGGAAATGGGGCCAACTAATAGATTTCATTATGCTTGCACCTGCATTGCTGATTTACGACGACGAGCATGCCAGAGCCCCATTAATCCTTTGGGTAAGAAGATAGTGACCAGTACGAATAATCCGCCCAAGATGAACAACCAAGCATCCGGCAAAATCGCGGTGAGGTTTGTTTTTGCATAGTTCACTAAGATTGCTCCGATGATGGCACCAAACAAGCTTCCGCGACCACCGACGGCCACCCAAATAACCATCTCAATGGAGTTAATCGGTGAAAACTCACTAGGGTTAATAATGCCAACTTGCGGTACATAAAGAGCCCCAGCAATCGCTGCAAGCAGTGATGAAAAGACAAACAATGCCACTTTAAAATGTTCAGTTCGATACCCTAAGAAGCGGGCGCGAGATTCACCATCACGAATGGCGATAATAATTTTGCCAAAGCGTGATTGCATCAGTTTGTAACTGACCCAAAGAGCGGCAGCTAATACAATGGCGGTGATTAAGAAAAGGCAGACTCGCGTGCTATCGGCATGTAGGTCAAAGCCTAGAATACCTTTAAAATCGGTCATCCCATTGTTGCCGCCAAAGCCCATTTCGTTACGAAAGAACGCCAGCATCAACGCGTAGGTGAGCGCTTGAGTCATGATTGACAGATAAACGCCAGTGACGCGAGAGCGAAATGCAAGGCTGGCAAATACGAATGCCAAAATACCTGGCACCAATAAGACGATTAAAATCATCACCCAAAAATGTTCTGAGCCTGTCCAGTACCATGGCAGGTGGTGCCAGTTTAGAAATACCATAAAATCTGGTAGTTGTGCGTTACCGTAAGCACCGCGGTCACCAATTTGGCGCATTAAGTACATGCCCATGCCATAACCGCCAAGGGCAAAGAACGCGCCATGGCCAAGACTTAAAATGCCGCAGTAACCCCAAATAATATCAACCGCTAATGCCAACAGTGCATAGCATAGATATTTGCCTAATAATGTGATGGTGTAAGTGCTCGCGGCAAACGGTGATCCGGCAGGTAACAGCAGATGGCTTAGCGCCGTAATCACCGATGCGGCCAGCAGGACAATGATAAAGTAGTGCAATGCACGATTTGAGCTTGATTTAACCATTAGTCTGCAGCTCTCCCTTTTTGCGGAAAGAGTCCTTTAGGTCGTTTCTGAATAAACAGAATAATGAAAACTAAAATCACAATTTTGGCCAATACAGCGCCAGCAACAGGTTCTAAGAACTTGTTCACTAAGCCCAAAATAAAGGCTGCGACGACAGTGCCAAATAAATTGCCAACGCCGCCAAATACCACCACCATAAATGAGTCGATGATATAAGACTGGCCAAGGTTTGGACCGACGTTGGTAAGCTGACTTAATGCCACGCCAGCAATGCCAGCAATCCCTGAACCTAAGCCAAAGGTCAGAGCATCAACACGGTCTGAGCGAATGCCCAGAGCTCGCGCCATCTGGCGGTTTTGTGAAACGGCTCGAACATGTAATCCTAGCGAGGTCTTTTTCAGTAATAACATTAGAGCTGCAAAGACAATTAGTGCGAAGATCAGAATATATAAACGGTTATAAGTCAGTGAAAAAACCGGATTAATGGCTAAAGAACCGCTCATCCAATCGGGTGAGGCAACTTCGCGGTTCAGCGGGCTAAATACGGTGCGAACGAGCTGCTGCAAGAGCAAACTAATCCCAAATGTTGCCAGTAAGGTTTCTAGTGGTCGGCCTCGCAGGTAGCGAATGACAAAGCGTTCGATGAGAATGCCAACTCCGCCTGAGACAATAAATGCACACGGCAATGCCAGCCACAACGATTGATTAATTTCATTTGGCCAGACCTGTTGGATAACATAGGTGGTATAAGCGCCGAGCATCATCATTTCGCCATGCGCCATGTTAATGACACCCATCACGCCAAAGGTAATTGCCAAGCCAATAGCTGCCAGTAGCAGTACCGAGCCTAAACTTAAGCCAAAGAATACTTTATCTAGCCAGTGGTAAAAGCTGGTTTGTGAGGCAATTTTATCCAGCGCTTTTTGAGCCATCGCTTTGACTTTCGCATCTTGTGATTGCTCAACGCTTTGGCGCAATAGGTTACGAACTTGAGGCTCTAGTGGTGTTCCAATTGCTTTAAGGGCTTTGATTTTAGCATCGCTGTCTTTGGCATTTTTTAGTTGTGCCATGTGCAGTGTTAACGAGAGTTTATGGCGAGTATCGCCTTTGGAAATATTGGGTAGAACCTGTTCTATTCGTTTAATCGTGAGTGCACTGGTATCGCCAAATAGTTCCTGTGCGGCGGCGCTTCTTTGTTTGGGGTCTTTACTATCGAGTTCTAAGCGGGCAATGGCGTTGCCAAGATGAGCGCGTAATGCATTATTAATCCCAATTTTATGGGCCTGAATTGAATTGGAATCGCCAACCTGCTGCTGATTAAATGGGTTTAAATAAACCTGTTTTCCCTCTTTTTTGGTGGCAATGAGTAAGGCGCGATCCGCTTTATTGTAATAGAGTTTGCCATTTAACATCGCCTGAAACATCGGCAGCATCAAATCGCCATTTTGATCTTCTAAGCTCGTTAAAATAGGGATGGCTTTTTTAAAATGAAAACCGATATGGGTTAGTGACTCAAGTTGGGCCTTATCGGGTTGACTGGTTGTTGCACTGGCGGGTAGGGCAATCAGCAGAATAACCCACATCCATAGCCAGTATAACGTTGGGCGGGTGGCATTAGTGCTCATGAAAATTCCTTTGCAGCAAATCTAATCGATATCGATAAAAGGCCGGTTTCCCGGCCTATCGCATTATGATTACTGGCCGCTGCACACTTTAGTTTTTGTGTTGTAGTGACCGCAGTTGATAGGAGAAGTCCAATCAGCAATGATGTTTTTGTCCGCAGGTAGGTAATTTGACCATGCATCACCTGGGATGACGCCATCAGTTCCCCAAACCGGATCAATCTGGCCATTGCTTTGAATTTCGCCAATATAAACGGGTTTGCTTAAGTAGTGGTTTTTGTTCATTACATCGACACTGCCAGTTAAGTTTTTCACTTTCTGGCCAATCATGGCTTTTTCTACAGCATCTGTTTTAGTGGTTCCTGCTTTCTTAACAGCCTGAGTCCACATTTTGAAGCCGATGTAAGTTGCTTCCATTGGGTCATTGGTAACCGCTTTAGGTTTACCGGTAAATTTATGCCAATCTTTGATAAACGCGTCGTTTTCAGGTGTATCAATACTCTGGAAATAGTTCCAAGCGGCTAAATGACCGACCAATGGTTTGGTATCAATCCCAGAAAGTTCTTGTTCGCCCACTGAGAAGGCAACCACTGGAATTTTTTCAGCAGTAATGCCTTGGTTCGCCAGCTCTTTATAAAATGGAACGTTGGCATCCCCGTTGATGGTTGAGATAACAGCAGTTTTTTTGCCTTGGCTACCAAACTGTTTAATTTTGGAGATGATTGACTGCCAATCGGAATAACCAAATGGGGTGTAGTTAATCATAATATCTGATGATTTAACCCCTTTAGCTTTCAGATATGTTTCCAAAATCTTGTTGGTTGTCCGTGGATAAACGTAATCGGTTCCTTCTAAAACCCAGCGTTTAACACCGACTTCTTTCATCAAGTAATCAACGGCAGGAATGGCCTGAGTGTTTGGAGCTGCGCCAGTGTAGAAGATGTTTTTAGAGGATTCTTCACCTTCGAATTGGACTGGATAAAAGAGCAGGCTGTTAAGTTCTTCAACAACGGGCAGAACTGATTTACGTGAGACAGATGTCCAGCAGCCAAAAATAACAGATACATGATCTTTGGTGATTAATTGACGTGCTTTTTCAGCAAACATTGGCCAGTCGGAGGCTGGATCGACAACAACTGGTACTAATTTTTTGCCTAACAAACCGCCTTTCGCGTTTTGTTTTTTAATCATCATCAGCACAGTGTCTTTCAGTGTGCTTTCACTGATTGCCATCGTACCTGAGAGTGAGTGCAAAATACCGACCTTAATCGTGTTGTCGGCCGCTTGGGCATTGAAGGTAATGGAGCCGGCGGTTAGCGCCAGTGCCACACCTAGTGTGGTTAACTTCATCTTCATTTCTACGATTTCCTTGTCTGACGAGATGGATCACAGCTTTATCCATCGTAGTGAGACAGCCCTCTTAAGGATATGCGCAATATTAGCCATTCAATTACGTCAAATGACGTAGTTAATAAACACGGAAGATGACGAAGGGTGCAACAAATACCCACTTAAATTATATGGTTAATGGAGTTGTTGAGATAACTAATAATAGCGGGTTATCTATCTGTTTTATATTGAATAAATAAAAAGAAGAAAAACCCTTAATAATAAAAATATCTTTTTATAAAATTAAAAGGATGTTTTATTAAATTTAGTTACAAATATTTTATTTTGAGAAGATTTTTATAGTTATTTGATTTTATATAAAATAATTCACATTGAAATTATATTTCATTATTAACATGGCAATTTATTGCTTTTATTTGCAAAAATTTACAGTTGATTTTTTATTTTATAGTATTATTTATAGCGTATAAAGAATATTCATTAATGGAGGTTTAGCATGGTCATTAATAAAATAAAAACGCTAGGTTTATCATTGGTTGGCGTTCTGGCATTGGTATTTTCTCTCAGTAGCTGTGCAAGTCAGCCAAGTACGACTGCAAGTACTGCACAGAATCATCAGTCTACCACTGCAGCTGAAATTCAAAAGAGTCAGGATGAAACACGCTTAGACTTTTTAGACACCTATCAAGGCTCAATGGATCCTGACTTCTAAGTTTGGTATTCAATGCGTCGTAATATTTAAACTATTACGTTTTTTATTAAATAATAAAAAGCCACCTACAAAAAGGTGGCTTTTTCAACTCATTCAATTTATTTGATTTATATCGATAATATTTTTAATGCAATCGCTGCCGCTGCGGTTCGATTTTCTACACCAAGTTTGGGAAATAATAATTCTAAATGCTTATTCACTGTTCTTGGACTTACCGAAAGAATCAGGGCAATTTCGCGGTTGGTTTTGCCATTTGCTAGCCAATAGAGCACCTCTGACTCACGCTCGGTTATAAGCTCAAGACGATCTTTAAGTTTTTTAGGCCCCTGATCTTCGCTTAAATCAATCAGTCGCAGTAACATCTCATTTTGTGGCGTTTGCCCCTGATAATCAAAACCGATAGTGACATCTGCAAACTTTTGTTCAAGTGTGGCGCCAACATTTGGCTCAGTGCTCTGCCATTGGATTAATTTGGCGCTAAGCGAACTTAACATGATTGGGTCTTCTAATAACGGTGCGAGTTTTTGCTGGGCCAGCGGGGTCGCCCAGGTTAGGCGACCTAAGCGGTTAACCGTTAAAAGATGTTGGCCGGTGGTATCAAGAGCTGTTTGAGCACTGGCTGCTCGTTTAGCATTATTGAGGTGAACTCGCATTCGAGCCAGTAACTCATCAGGTTCGATAGGTTTGGTCAGATAATCAACACCGCCTGCTTCTAAGCCGCGGATAATATCTTGAGTCTGTGACAATCCGGTCATAAAGATAACCGGAATATCGGCAAGCAGGGCAGAGGATTTAAGCTGTTCACAAGTGCTAAAGCCATCCATTGCTGGCATCATCGCATCAAGTAAAATCATATCGGGGCGAATTTGCGAGGCAATCGTCAGTGCCTGTTTACCCTCTAGCGCAACGAGCACATCCATTCCTGCTTGTTCTAAGACATCGTTGATAAAGCTTAAGGTTTCAGCTGAGTCATCGACCACCAGAATGGTTTCGTGGTTAAAATTTATCACTTGTATTGCTCCAGATAAGTCACCATTTGGGCGAATTGGCAGTGCTCGTTTAAATCATAGAGTTGTTGTAGCTGACTATGGTTTAATTGGGTTGAGTGGGCCAGTTGCTCGAGAATTTGAGTGACTCCTTTCTTATATCCAATTTGTGCATAATTCAAAAGCCGGCTCAACTGTGCACCATCTTGCTCTGGTTTTGGTAATACCGTCTCGAGCTCAGCGTGTTCATCTGCAAAGCGCCAGTGCAAATTTAGTGCATCCCCAATACTTTGGCGCAGCTGCTCTAGGGCAATTGGTTTGGCAAAGAAACGGTCATACTGATGTGCTTCACTGCTTTTGAACTGCTCGGCAGCGTTGGCTGAGAGCATGTAAATCACTGAATTTACCTGATGCTCGCGCAGCCATGCGGTTAGCTCTAGGCCACTGCCATCGGGTAAATTAATATCTAGCAGGTATAAATCAAAGTTTGATTGTTCACAGATCTGCTGAGCTTTCGCAAAACGGTTGGCAATGGTTAGCGAAAACCCCAACGGCGTTAAGTAATCATGTAACAGCTCGGTAAATTGCTGGTCATCATCAACCACCAATAAGCGTTTACTATTGCCATGAAAACCAGTGACTTTTCGCATGAGGCTTTGGGCACTTTGACTATGCAGTACCCATGGTAACATTAAACTGACGGTAAAGGTGCTGCCGGCGGATGAACTTTTTAGGTTTAAGTTCCCGCCCATAATTTCGCATAACAGTTTGACAATGGTTAGCCCTAAACCCGTGCCTGGGGTTCCCGGGTGGACATTATTGCGCTCAAAAGGTAAGAACAATCGATTTTGTTCTTTTTCTGGGATGCCAGGGCCCGTGTCGCGAATAACAAACTCTGCCACCTGATTACGATAAGCGATTTCAAAGCTCACTTTGCCTGATTCGGTATATTTAATGGCATTAGAAAGCAGGTTAATGAGAATCTGGCGCAGACGTTTAGTATCGGTGACCACAGTTTCTGGTAAACGGCTGACAATATTACATTGAAAGGCGAGTCCTTTAGCCTGCGCTTGCATTTTAAACATCTCGGAGAGCTCATCAATCAGCGCTGAAATATTTAACTCATTGCGAGCAAGTTCTAATTTGCCTGCTTCAATTCGAGAAATATCCAATAGGCCATCAATCAGATCGGTTAAATAGCGGCTACTGCGACTAATGATCGTCAGCCCCTGTTGGGTTTTCGCTGAGATATCATTATTAGTGGCCAGCAGATGGGCATAACCTAATATTGATTGCAAAGGTGTACGCAATTCATGGCTAATCCCACTTAAGTAGCGGCTTTTCGCCGCGTTGGCTTTTTCGGCCTGATCTTTTGCTTCTTGGAGTTTTAAATCAGTTTGCTGGTGGGCATCAACTTCGCGCAGCAGTTTGCGGGTTTGTCGGTTTGATTCCATCTGTGCAACGAGTCGGCTTTCATGCGCCAGCAGTAACACCCAGGTAATGACTCCCGAACAGATAAGAATAATGAAAAAGAGCGACCACAACGCCTGTCCAAGAACGTGACTCTGCTCTGGATCGAGCGTTACAAATTGTTGATAGACTAAAGCTAAAATTGCCGCGTTCACTAAGTTTACGATAATCAGATAACCAATAAAGCGGGCTAAGCGTGAGCGTAATCGCTTGATGTATTTGCGCGGCAACAGATGGCGCAGCACATCCAGCGTTTGGCGGCTAATTCGTGCATGCGGTTTACAGCTATCGAGACAGCGAGCATCAAGCGAGCAGCACAGCGAACAGATATAAACGCCGTAGGCCGGACAATAACTCATATCTTGCGCTTCGAAATGGTTTTCGCAAATGCCACATTTGACAGTCCCATGGCGATGGCTGAGTTCAGCATCTGGTTCTCGTGCGAGGTAATATCGGCCTTTGGTAATCCAGGCAAATAAAGGCACGCAGATAAAGCAGCATCCCAAACTAATAAAATCACACAAACTGCGAGCGAGTGAGCCGAAAAACCCTAAGTAACAGATCATCCCAACTAACGTGGCAATGGCCATCGCCCCGCAGCCCACCGGGTTGACATCGTAAAGATGGGCGCGTTTAAATTCCACCATTTTGGGGCTCAGACCAAGCGGTTTATTGATCATTAAATCTGCCGCAACACAGCCAAGCCAGCTTAGTGCCACGATGGCAAAAACCCCCAAAATTGCCTCGAGCGCGTGATAGATGCCAAACTCCATCAATAGCAGTGCTAAAGAGACATTAAAGATGAGCCAGACCACTCGCCCCGGGTGATTATGGGTGACGCGAGAGAAAAAGTTAGACCAAGCGATGGAGCCTGCATAGGCATTGGTGACATTAATCTTCATCTGGCAAACAATCACCATTAATGCCGCCAGAATGAGCCCCCATTGAGGCGATTGGCTAAGCGTGGTAAATACGCTTTGATACATATAGGTTGGGTCACTGGCTCGCTCTAAACTGATACCACTGCTTATGGCCAGATAGCCTAAAAATGAGCCCAATAACATTTTAATCGCGCCCACAATCACCCAGCCTGGCCCCGTTAAAATAAGCCAGAACCACCAATGAGCGCGATTTTTCTTCGTTTTAGAGGGTAAAAAGCGCAGATAATCCACCTGCTCACCAATTTGTGCCACCATCGCAAAAAAGACCGAAGCCGCCAGACCAAAACGAATCAGGTCAAAGTGATCCGTTGCTTGTCCAGGCGCTGGATATTGGCTCCAGGCAAATAAACTGTCATGTTCGTAGCCAATTACAACTACTAATGCAATCACTTGCAGCGTCAGCCATAACCATTGACTCAACGCCTGAAAACGACTGATTGCCGTGATCCCATGGGTCACAATTGGAATGACAGCTAGCGCACAAATGAGATAGGCGATAGCCAATGGAATATGTAGAAGGGCATGTAAGGCTGAGGCTAAAATGGCCGATTCGATGGCAAAAAAGATAAATGTGAATGATGCGTAAATTAATGACGTCAGCGTTGAGCCTAAATACCCAAAGCCTGCCCCTCGAGTGAGAAGGTCAATGTCTAAGCCGAACTTGGCGCTGTAATAACTAATCGGCAGCCCTGTGATAAAAAAAATGGTGCACACAGCCAACATCGCACTGATGGTGTTGGTAAATCCACACATTAAGGTCACAGTCGCTGCTAACCCTTCAAGGGCCAGAAATGCGGTTGCCCCCAATGCGGTTTGGCCCACTTTGGCAATGGACATTCTGGAGGTACGTTTAGCGGTAAAACGCAGCGCATAGTCTTCAAGTGTTTGGTTGGCTACCCACTGATTATATTGACGACGGACTTTAAAAATCTTCTGATAGGCTGGCATGCTACAACATCCTTGAGTAACGTAATCAAGCACCATCTAGGTGATGCCGAGGAATATTAATAACATCTTTACTTGGCTAGGCTAAAGCGATAATTTTAAAATGTTATTTATCAAAAATATATAACTGATTAATTTATAATAATTTGTTGGAATTTGGTCATTCTTCGTAAGCTTGAAAAGGAATAAAAATGATTCAGTATCGCCCTATGAAAATTGATGACTATGATGCGGTGATGGCATTGTGGCTACAAACTGACGAAATGTTGTTAAGAGAAGCGGATAGTCAAACCAATATTGGCGGTTATTTAGCGCGCAATCAAAACTTAAGTTTTGTAGCAGAAAATGAAAATAACGAAATTGTGGGGACAATTTTAGCTGGAACCGATGGACGTCGCGGCTATATTCAACATCTCTCGGTGTCGCTTGAGTATCGCTCGCAGGGTATTGGTCGTGCTCTTGTTGGACAAGCTGTGAATGCGCTGAGCGGTTCTGGCATCGCAAAAATGCATCTATTTGTAAATATTGCCAATGAGAGTGCTAAAAAGTTCTATCAGCGCCTCGGTTGGCAAATTCGAGAAGAAGTTCGAATGTATTCATTTAACAGCTCATTGAACGCCGAGGCTTAAGACAGGCTTTAAGAAAAGAAAAAATAAATTGATTTGTGATAGCTCCCATAATTATTTCCCCCAGCAGCGGTTTTAGCGTGATTAAATTCACTAAAAAGGATAAAAAATAATCAATCAAGGACTGATACGAACTTAAAAACCTGATAGAATCACCCGCTCGAAAAGTGAGAGAGACTTTCACTTTATTTTGTTGTTTATCCAGTCTGGGAAGTTCTTGTGCTATCAACCGCAAATATCACCATGCAATTTGGCGCTAAGCCACTATTTGAAGACATTTCGATCAAGTTTGGTCATGGCAATCGTTATGGCCTGATTGGCGCCAATGGTTGCGGCAAATCGACGTTCATGAAAATTTTAAGCGGCGAATTAGAGCCTTCATCAGGAAACGTGGTTTATGACCCTAACGAGCGCATTGCCAAACTGGGTCAGGACCAATTTGCTTTTGAGCAATACAGCGTCATTGATACCGTGATTATGGGCCATAAAGAGCTCTGGGCGGTGAAAGAAGAACGCGATCGCATCTATTCATTACCAGAAATGTCAGATGAAGACGGGATGCGAGTTGGCGATCTGGAAACTCAATTTGCTGAGATGGATGGCTATTCTGCCGAAGCTCGTGCCGGTGAACTATTGTTAGGACTTGGGATTGATGAAGCGCAGCATTTTGGTTTGATGAGTGAAATTGCTCCTGGTTTAAAACTGCGAGTATTGTTAGCCCAAGTGTTGTTTGCTGAGCCTGACGTGATGCTGCTCGATGAACCGACCAACAACCTTGATATGCATACTATCGCATGGTTAGAGCAGGTCTTAACGGCGCGTAACTGCACCATGATTATCATTTCCCATGACCGTCACTTCTTGAACACCGTTTGTACGCATATGGCTGATTTAGATTACGGTGAGCTGCGTATGTTCCATGGTAACTATGATGAATACATGATTGCCGCAGAACAGGCGCGTGATCGTTTGCAAGCTGATAATGCTAAGAAAAAAGCACAGATTGCTGAGCTTAAAACATTCGTGAGCCGTTTCTCAGCGAATGCATCAAAAGCTAAACAGGCTACTTCTCGGCAAAAATTACTCGATAAAATTCAGCTTGAAGAGGTTAAACCTTCAAGCCGTCAATCGCCATTTATCCGTTTTGAACAAAGCAAAGAACTGTTTCGTAATGCGCTAGAAGTGACTGGCTTAAAACAGGGCTATGGCGAAAATATTCTCTTTAATGACGTGAATTTAATGGTCGAAGTAGGTGAGCGGATTGCCATTATTGGTCAAAACGGGATTGGTAAATCAACCTTGCTTAACACTTTAGCAGGAGCCATGGCGCCAATGGCTGGTGAGATCAAATGGTCAGAAAACAACAACATCGGCTTCTATGCTCAAGACCATGCCCACGAATTTAGCGAAGATATGAATCTGCTAGATTGGATGGGACAGTGGAAAAAAGAAGGGGATGACGAGCAAACGGTACGCGGTATTCTCGGCCGGATGTTGTTCTCCCAAAATGAAATTACCAAGTCAGTGAAGGTTATTTCAGGTGGAGAGCAGGGGCGTATGTTGTTTGGTAAACTGATTTTACAGCAACCAAATATTCTGTTGATGGATGAACCGACTAACCATATGGATATGGAATCAATTGAAGCATTGAACCTAGCGCTTGAAAACTACCCAGGAACGTTGATGTTTATCTCTCATGACCGGCAGTTCGTTTCTTCAATCGCGACTCGCATTATCGAAATTACCGCCGATGGTGTACATGACTTCCACGGCAGCTATGATGAGTACTTAGCTAAGCAAGGCCTGCAAGGTTAATATTCGTCACGCATTGAAAAAGGCGCTGAATT
Source organism: Celerinatantimonas sediminis (assembly GCF_046054195.1). Lineage (NCBI taxonomy): Bacteria > Pseudomonadati > Pseudomonadota > Gammaproteobacteria > Celerinatantimonadaceae > Celerinatantimonas > Celerinatantimonas sediminis. The sequence goes on along the minus strand of NZ_JBEQCS010000002.1, from coordinate 16,182 downwards.
AAGCGCCTTTTTTTATGCACAATCTCATAAGAAGAATAAATAATTTAGACTACAGGTTTAGCTTATTTAAAATGCTAAATATCACCATATCGAAACTTTCCACCAGAGAGCTTTGCTAGTTTCTTCGCTAATGAGTGGCTTATTTCTATTTTTTCTTTTCGATTAGATATGTGTAATCGCACCTTCGATCTAATAAAGGCTCTGCTTTTAGATAATGTTAAATCTTCATATTTTGTGACGATTGCAAACGAAGGCCAGTAACAACGCATACCGAGCGACTCATCGGTGATAATAAATTCCATACAGCAACTATATTGTTGAGCATTAATTCGGGCACTTTTAAAACAAAGTTTCTTGGCATGTTGTTTGAGTTTGGCATATTCACTATCGTTGGTTTTTGATTTGAGCTGTTTACTCTGACAGTAAAAAGAGACGCCTAGAGATAAAGCTGTTATAAAACCAACTAATGCTGAAAGACGGCTACTCATGACATTTCCTTAAATCTAATGCTCTCATCACCAGCTTGATTTAATGCGCTAATAATATTTTAGTTAATATAATAATGCTATTATAAATAAATTCATTATTAAAGTATTCGGCTATGTTACGTATATTCGGCATTAGAAAACATGTAGTAGCATGCGCTGTTGCTCTATTTTTGACCAATTTTAAGCTAATTTACGAGCACAGAAATTAAAAGTGATTACGAAGAATATCGTTTGGAGCAGGGAACAAAGAAAAGCAAGAAGAAAAAGGTTTGAGCAAAGATAATCTGTCAGCTCTAAGTTGAACTGACAGATTCTATTAGGTCTAATTAGACGTTAAATAAGAAGTGAATAACATCGCCATCAGCGACTTTGTAAGTTTTCCCTTCTTGGCGCCATTTACCTGCTTCTTTGGCTCCTGCTTCACCACCATAGGTGATGAAATCTTCATAGGCAATCACTTCAGCACGGATAAAACCACGTTCAAAGTCGGTATGGATCACAGCCGCTGCCTGTGGTGCTGTTGCACCAATACGTACTGTCCATGCGCGAACTTCTTTAACACCAGCAGTGAAATAAGTTTGCAGGTTGAGCAGTGTATAACCGGCGCGAATGACTCGGTTTAAGCCAGGTTCTTCAAGACCCATTTCAGCCATAAACTCGGCTTTTTCTTCAGGTTCTAGCTCAGCAATCTCACCTTCAATTTCAGCACAAACCGCAACGACTACGGCATTTTCTTTGGCTGCAATCTCACTGACAACATCCAAATAAGGGTTGTTTTCAAACCCATCATCATTGACGTTGGCAATATACATGGTCGGTTTTAAGGTGAGAAAGTTCATGTAGCTAATAGCTTTTATTTCATCCTCATCCAAGCCTAAACTGCGGATCATTTCGCCTTCGCCTAGATGGCCAACGATTTTTTCCAGAACAGGTAGCTCAATTTTGGCGTCTTTATCGCCACCCTTGGCTTTTTTGGTGACTCGAATAATCGCTTTTTCACAGCTTTCTAAATCGGCCAATGCCAGTTCAGTATTGATTGTTTCGATATCGGCAGCAGGGTCAACTTTGCCTGAGACATGTACGATATTTTCATTTTCAAAACAGCGTACGACATGTCCGATTGCATCCGTTTCGCGGATGTTGGCTAAGAATTTATTGCCCAGACCTTCGCCTTTTGAAGCGCCCGCAACCAGACCTGCGATATCCACAAATTCCATAGTTGTTGGAACAATTCGTTGTGGATTAACGATCTCAGCCAGTTTATCCATACGCGGATCGGGAACAGGAACAATCCCAGTGTTGGGTTCAATGGTACAAAACGGAAAGTTTGCCGCTTCAATTCCTGCTTGTGTTAATGCATTGAATAGGGTCGATTTACCAACGTTTGGTAAACCAACAATCCCACATTTGAATCCCATGACACGATTCCCTTATTAATTTGCTTTAAAACTATGCAGACGATTTTGTGCTTTGACTAAACCATCTTTAAATAATATATCAAGACAACGCGCCGATTCATCAATTGCTTCATCAATCAGCTGTTGCTCAGTTTGTGGTGGTTTACCTAATACATATCCGGTGACTTTTGATTTGTCCCCAGGATGGCCAATACCAACGCGTAGTCGATAAAAGTTTTTGTTATTACCAAGTTTGGCAATCGTATCTTTAAGGCCATTATGCCCACCATGGCCGCCGCCTTGTTTTAATTTGGCAACTCCTGGTGAAATATCCATTTCATCGTGAGCGACTAGAATTTCTTCAGGCGCAATACGATAAAAATTCGCTAAAGCTGCAATCGCTTTACCGCTTAAATTCATAAATGTTGTTGGCACTAATAATCGGACATCTTCGCCATTGAGGCTGATGCGACCTGTATAACCGAAAAATTTGGGAGCAGGTTGGAGAGTGGCTTGGTAACGGCTTGCAATTTCGTCGATAAACCAGACGCCCGCATTATGCCTTGTCTGGGTGTATTCGGGGCCTGGATTTCCCAGGCCCACGATTAAGCGAATAGTATTCGCCATAATTACTCAGCTTCTGGAGCTTCAGCGCTGTCATCAGCATCAGCAGCTGGAGCTTCATCTTCATCAGCAATCAAGTTACCACGTTCCATAGCGGCAGAAGCCAGAACGACATCGTGGTCAGCACCTTTGCTTAATGCAGTAGCTGTTACGCCTGCAGGCATAGTAATTTCTGACAGGTGAATAGAACCACCATTTGCCAGTTCAGCAACATCAACTTCAATGTGTTCAGGCAGGTCTTTAGGCAGACAGCTGATTTCAATTTCTGTCGCGTGGTGGTGAATAATAGCACCTTCACTAACTGCGATACTGGTCTCATGATTGATAAAGTGAACAGGAACAGTAGTAGTAACCGCTTCAGTTGCGCTAATACGCAAAAAGTCTACGTGGTGAACTTTTGGTTTGAAAGCGTGACGTTGCATGTCTTTAACCAGAACGTCTACATCTTCGTTACCAATTTTCAGGGTCAGAACCTGAGAGTAGAAGCTTTCAACTTCTTGTGCTTGCAGCAGCTTGTCATGGGCCAGAGCAATAGAAATCGCGTCTTTACCGGCACCATAAACGATTGCTGGTACTTTGTCTTCACGGCGCAGGCGGCGGCTCGCACCTTTCCCCAGATCACTGCGAAGTTCTGCATTGAGTACAATTTTAGCCATTGATTTTTCTCCAAAAATAAATCATGACAGCTATTCGCGACCAAATAACTGCCCGTACCCCTTAAAATAGGGCGCGCTATTTTAACACTTGTGTGAAAAGTTTGCCAATAAAAAGCGCCCCATCACAGGAGCGCTTTAAAAGCTTGATTTGATAAGTTCGATTAGAACATTGCAGAGATTGATTCTTCGTTGCTAACGCGGCGAATCGCTTCAGCTAGAAGAGGAGCTAATGATAACTGACGAACTTTGGCCAGCTTCTGCATTTCTGGGCGCAGTGGAATAGAGTCGGTAATAACCACTTCATCAATCACTGAGTTTTTAATGTTTTCTGGTGCGTTACCAGAGAATACGGCGTGAGTGGCGTAAGCAAAGACGCGTTTAGCACCTTTTTCTTTAAGCGCTTTAGCGCCTTGGCACAAAGTTCCGCCAGTATCAATCATGTCATCAACCAAAATACAGTCACGACCATTAACGTCACCGATAATGTTCATCACCTGTGCAACGTTAGCACGAGGACGACGTTTATCGATGATTGCAAGGTCTGTGTCATTGAGTAATTTAGCAACGGCGCGAGCGCGAACCACACCACCGATATCTGGTGAAACGACAATCGGTTGGTCAAGTTTTTTGTGCTGAATATCACTCATTAGCACAGGGCTACCGAAAACGTTATCAACAGGAACATCGAAAAAGCCCTGAATTTGTTCTGCGTGCAGGTCAACAGTCAGTACGCGGTCAACACCGACACTGGAGAGAAAATCTGCAACGACTTTAGCAGTAATTGGCACACGTGCACTACGTGGTCGGCGATCCTGACGGGCATAGCCAAAATAAGGCATAACAGCCGTGATACGTCCAGCCGATGCTCGGCGCATTGCATCAACCATCACGATCAACTCCATTAAGTTGTCGTTGGTTGGAGCACAGGTAGATTGAATGATGAAAATATCCCCGCCGCGAACGTTCTCTTTAATCTCGACGCTAATTTCGCCGTCACTAAAGCGACCAACAGAGACGTTGCCTGTTCGAGTATAGAGACGATCAGCGATACTATGGGCGAGTTCAGGTATGGCGTTACCTGCAAAAATCTTCATATCGGGCACGGTAAAAATACCTCGGTTTGTGTGTTGCCGTTGATTGGTTGATGGGGTAATCCTGCAATTGAATGATAGGTCACAACCCCAGTTCCTCAAGCTTTTTGTATAAAGACGAGCGATTCATCCCTTGACAAATGCGAGCCTGAAATTGGACCGGACAACGCTCTGCGACTGCCTTAGCAGCTTGTAAAGTTGCAAATGGGGCAAAGATACAGCATCCCGTTCCTGTCATTCTTGCTGGCGCGTATTCTACCAACCACTTGAGAGCCTGCGCAACCTCGGGATAATGATCCGCAACAATACTCTGGCAATCATTGGTCGTTTTTTCATACGAATATTGCTCTGAAGCGAACTTAGGCGTGCATCGGGGCAAATTTGGATGATTAAAAATTTTTGCTGTAGAGACCATCACTTTGGGTGTGAGCAGCAGATAAAATTGCTCCAACGGAAAGGCTGGGGTTAATTCTTCGCCAATGCCTTGCGCAAATGCTGCATGCCCGTGAATGAAAATGGGAACATCGGCACCTAACTGTCGCCCTAATTGGGCAAGTTGTTGATTATCTAATCCGCATTGCCACAAGCGATTTAATACCACCAGTGTTGTGGCCGCATCTGATGAGCCACCGCCAATTCCACCACCCATCGGCAGATTTTTGTGAAGCGTAATCTGCACTCCTTGGTTATCAGTGGTGAAAGGTTTAAGCAGCTGTGCTGCACGGATAATTAAATTATCATCATCTTTGACGCCCGCTAAAGAGGGTTCAAGCGTTAGCTGGCCATTGTCTGTGATATCAAAACTGAGTTCATCGTGGATATCGATAAATTGAAACAAAGTCTGCAGTTCATGATAGCCGTCAGCGCGACGGCCATTGATGTGTAAAAACAGATTTAACTTAGCTGGTGCGGGGAAAAATATAGAGCTAGTCATGGGTATCGGGGTTAACTTTCCAGTTGTCGATAATGAGTTTTAAACGGGTATCGGCAGAGGTTGCGTTTAATTTTTGGGGCAACACATAATGGCCCACCTGCATATAAGCTTGGTAACTTAAAATCCAACCATCATCGCTAGTTATCTTAGCAAGACGATTTTGGGCATTTAATTGATATTTTGAGCCATTTACCTGGCCTATGAGCCAGGTGGGTAATCGGTTAATGGGTAACTGCCAACCGGTTAGCTGGTAAATGAGTTGGCTTGAGTCTGGACCGCGATAGGTTTTGTCATCAGCAACAATCGTCGCGCCTTGTGCGGTAATTGTCGCGGTGAGTAACTGTTGGCCAAATGGGCCGGTAAGAATGAGCTGATCAGAGCTTTGACGATGCTGCCAAAAAAGATCAGCCCGGCGGCGTACTTTGGGGGTGATAAATGCTATCTGGCCATTCATCTGCCACGATTTAATATTTGCAAGTTGTTGATTTACCTTTTGCCAAGATCCTTGAGAAGGGGGCGTTGGGCGGGTTGCGCAGCCACTTAGTAATGCTAAAAAGGCGATGATAAAAATATATCTAAGCAAGAGAACCTCAACGATTTCGTATTCAATTATTCACAGGAACCAATCAAGTAACTTCCTTTCTTTTAGTTGGGGTTTCCCGTACAATTAACGGTTTATATCATATCGTGTGTTAAAGCTAGAAACCATAGTTAATGAGCTTGTTGGCATTAGGAATGAATCATGAGTCAGCTTCCGTGGAATTTCGCGAGAAAGCTGCCATTGGTGCCGAGCAGATAAGCCAAGCCCTGAACGAGTTACAAGACAGTTGCCATAGTCAATCTGTGATCGTCTCGACATGTAATCGCACTGAATTATATATTCATTGCGACGAGGAAGATCCTGAGCCAATCATCCACTGGTTGGCTAATTTCCAGCATCTGGATGAAGAGCAATTGCGCGAGTCTCTCTATGTCTATCGAGGCCCTGAAGTTATCCGACATTTGATTCGGGTAGCGGCAGGTCTGGACTCGATGATCTTAGGTGAGCCGCAAATACTTGGTCAGGTTAAACAGGCTTATGCGGAGGCCCGTGAAGTCGGTGTTATTGGGCCGATCTTAGAGCGTTGTTTTCAGCGAGGCTTTGCTGCGGCTAAAGAAGTTAGAACGCAGACAGGAATCGGGGAAAGCGCCGTTTCGGTCGCTTATGCAGCCGTGAGTTTGGCAAAACAGATTTTTGCCGATATCAGTCAGGCTAAGGTCATGTTGATTGGGGCCGGAGAAACCATCGAATTAGTGGCAAAACATCTGCTAGAGCAGGGCGTTAAGCAGATTACGGTGGCTAACCGCACAGTGGCTCGGGCCCAAGAGCTTGCCAAACAGTTTGATGGGCGAGCTATCGCCTTAAATGAGCTGCCCGATTATCTTCCGCAAGCCGATATTGTAATTGGCTCAACAGCAAGTCCGCTGCCGATTATCGGTAAAGGGATGATGGAGCAGGTGATGAAGACCCGGCGCCATCAACCTGTGTTTATGGTTGATATTGCGGTGCCGCGTGATATCGAATCACAAGTGGGCGATCTGCGTGACGTTTATTTATATACCGTCGATGACCTCAAAGGCATTATCGAACAAAATTTAGCGCATCGACGTGAAGAAGCCGACCAAGCTGAAGCTTTGATTAGCCAGCAAGTCGATGAATTTATGGCGTGGCTTCGTTCGCTAGAAACCGTCGATAGTATCCGCCACTTTCGCGCGCATTGTTTTGAAATGCGTGATGAGCAAGTGCATAAAGCGCTGGAGTCCCTCTCGAATGGCCATCCACCTGAAGAAGTGATTCAGGAGCTGGCATTTAAACTGACCAATAAATTAATCCATGCCCCGACACAGGCGCTTAACAAAGCCGGTAGAGAAGGGCGTTTTGATCATCTGGAAGTCATCCGTCAGGCACTTGGGTGTCCGGCGAAAAGTCGCATGTAGCGATACGACAACCATCGATTGACCAATTCACAGAGAACAACATGAAAGCATCGATATTATCGAAATTAGAAACCCTTAAAGAGCGTTATGAAGAGGTTCAGGCACTGTTAGCTGAGCCAGAAATTATCAGTGATCAAGAGCGTTTTCGTGCCCTGACTAAAGAGTATTCGCAGTTAGAAGGCGTGGTTAATTGCTTTGAGCAATACCAGAGCGCAGAAGAAGATCTGCAGGTTGCTCAGGAAATGCAAGAAGATGACGACCCAATGATGCGTGAGATGGCAGGCGAAGAAATCAGTAATGCCAAACAGATGCTAGAGCAGTTAGAAGATCAACTGCAGATTTTGTTATTGCCCAAAGATCCTAACGATGAACGCAACGTCTTCTTGGAAATCCGTGCCGGAGCAGGTGGTGATGAAGCTGCTATTTTTGCCGGCGATATGTTTCGTATGTACAGCCGTTACGCTGAACACCGGGGTTGGAAAATTGAAATTGTATCGAGCAATGATGGCGAACATGGTGGCTATAAAGAGCTCATTGCGAAAATCAGCGGCGACCACGTGTATGGCGTGATGAAGTTCGAATCAGGCGGGCATCGCGTTCAGCGTGTTCCAGAAACTGAATCGCAAGGACGTATTCACACCTCTGCGGTCACTGTTGTGATTATGCCAGAAGTGCCAGAAGCTGAAGCTGTAGAGATTAATCCTGCTGACCTTCGTGTTGATACATTCAGAGCCTCTGGTGCTGGTGGTCAGCACATTAACAAAACCGATTCGGCGGTTCGTATTACCCATATTCCATCGGGTTTAGTGGTCGAATGTCAGGATGAACGCTCACAGCATAAAAACCGTGCTAAAGCGATGGCAGTTTTGGCGTCTCGTTTGCAAGCGGCTGAAGATGAAAAACGCCGCGCTGAAGAAACCAGTATGCGTCGTAATTTGGTTGCCAGTGGCGATCGCAGTGAACGTATTCGCACCTATAACTACCCGCAAGGGCGTGTTAGCGACCATCGTATCAATCTTACTTTGTACAAATTAAATGATGTGATGGAAGGCGATTTAGACTCATTGCTGCAACCTATCATGCAAGAATATCAAGCCGATCTGTTGGCTGCTTTGGCTGAGAATGACTAACGTATCGATAGCAACTGCGCTTAACCATGCTCAACAACGACTAAACGGCACAGAATCGCCAAAGTTGGATGCGAGAGTGTTACTCAGTTTCGTGTTAGGTCAATCGCGAACTTATTTGATGACTTGGCCTGAGCGGGAGCTAACACAGAATCAGTGGCAGTCCTATGACGCGCTGATTGAGCGCCGAGCACTGGGTGAGCCAGTTGCATATCTAGTCGGTGAGCGAGAGTTTTGGTCGCTGCCTTTTAAGGTAAGTGAACATACCTTGATCCCCAGACCTGATACTGAAGTGTTAGTCGAACAAGCATTAATGTATCTGAAATCAGGCGATAGTGTGCTGGATTTAGGTACTGGTACGGGCGCTATAGCTATTGCAATTGCTCACGAGCGCCCAGATATTAATGTAACGGGTGTTGACCTGCTTGAGGAAGCTGTTGAATTGGCCAAAAGCAACGGTGAGCGCAATCAAGTTCGCGTTCACTGGTTACAATCGAGCTGGTTTGACAACTTAGGCGAGCAGCAATACTCATTAATTGTGAGTAATCCGCCTTATATTGACCCGGATGACCCACATCTGACCCAAGGTGATGTGCGCTTTGAACCCCGTTCGGCGCTGGTTGCAGAGCACCATGGCTTGGCTGATATTGAGCTCATTGTAGCTGGTGCTACGAAGCATCTTGTTGAGCAAGGTTGGTTGTTGATAGAGCACGGTTACGATCAGTTGCCGAGTGTGCAGCAGATTTTTGCTGATGCTGGGTTTACTCAAATTGAGACAGTTCGAGATTATGCTGGACAGCCGCGAGTGACCAAAGGCCAATGGCTGCTGGGGGCTGCGTGTTTGCGTTAAGCAATATCCTGCAAGTTCTGTTTTTGGGCATATTGATGCTCATGTGGTGGGGGCGAATATTTAAGCCTTCGCTGGAGGCGCCTTTTGCTAATTGGCAAAAGCTTGAAGCGGGTGCTTTACTCGGCATTATTGTATTTAGCGCCTGGGGCGCATTGCTAAAACAGCAATCCCCTTGGCTAGAAATCTGGTATGCTGAGCAAATTGCTTCAGTCATGATCGGCGCGTTTTTAATGCGGATTTGCCTGCGTTATTACCGCAAGATGCTGATGCGAGTCATTATTGGGTTGGGAATCTGCGGTTGGTTAGTGATGGCTGCCAAAGCCGGTATTCACCATCAACCTATCTGGTTTTAGTTAGGAGAGTATCACGTTGTTAATTGAAGCCCTTGCGTTAAATGAAGAGTTATCGGGTCGTGAGTCTCAGAGTAGCCGTCATCAATTATTTAGTTGGTGGAACGAGTGGACTGAGAACCATACGTTAGCTGTTAGCGAACAAGCGCGTTTAGAACAGCTAGTCGAGCTGGTTTATCGCGATCTGGGATTTTCTGGCAACTGGAAAAACTTTTTTAATAGCCAGAATGTTTTCCTTGATACAGTTATTGAACGTCGCTTAGGTACATCGGCATCCCTTGCGTTGCTGGTGAGCTATTTTGCTGATAAGTTTGAGCTCAATTATGAGTTTATCAATTTGCCTGGCTGTTTCGTTCTTCGGTTTATTTTAGAACGGGATGTCTATTTTGACCCGTTTAGTGCCGAGCTCCTCTCATTGCATGAAGTAGAGTTAAAACTGCGCGGTTATAAAGGCGATTTAGCGCGTTTAACCGGAGAACATTTGCGAGCGCTTGATAATAACGAAGTGATGATTCGCTGGTTATCGGCACTTAAAAGTGCCTTGATCCGGGAAGATAAATTTGAGCCAGCTCTGCGCGTTTCAGAAGCTTTGTTGCGTTTTAATCCTGATGACCCTCATGAAATGCGTGACCGTGGATTTTTATTCCAGCAGCTTGATTGCGCCAATGTAGCGATTCATGACTACGAATTTTTTATTGAAAAATGTCCCAAGGACCCGGTTGCAGATCTTTTGAAAATTCAGATCCGCAGTCTAGAACAAGACTCAGCGACAATTCACTAAGTTAGTGATCGTTTAAGAGTGGTGATTTGCCGTTAATTTATAAAAAGAGAGAAAGATGACAGCACCTAAAGTAACCGTTGCCAATATTGAGATTGCCAATGACAGACCGTTTACCTTGTTGGCAGGTATGAACGTATTAGAGTCGCGGGATATGGCTCTTAAAACCGCTGAACATTACGTCAAAGTGACGGATAAATTAGGCATCCCTTTTGTTTTTAAAGCCTCTTTTGACAAAGCTAACCGCTCATCGATTCACTCATATCGCGGCCCTGGCTTAGATGAGGGGCTAAAAATATTTGAAGAAATTAAAACGACTTTCTCTATCCCGCTGATTACCGATGTGCATGAGCCTGCTCAAGCCAAACCTGTTTCTGAAGTTGTTGATATTATTCAGCTTCCAGCATTTTTAGCGCGCCAAACTGACTTGGTTCAAGCTATGGCTGAGACGGGTGCTGCCATTAATATTAAAAAACCACAATTTTTAAGCCCTTCACAAATGAAGAATGTGGTCGATAAATTTGTTGAATGCGGCAATGAAAGGTTGATTCTTTGTGATCGAGGCACTAATTTTGGCTATGACAATTTAGTGGTTGATATGCTTGGCTTTGGCGTGATGAAACAAAGTTGCGATGATCGCCCGGTTATTTTTGATGTGACTCATTCGCTGCAATGTCGTAGTGCTTTGGGCGAAGCATCTGGTGGTCGCCGTGAACAGGTGCTGCAATTAGCTCGCGCTGGTATGGCAACTGGACTTGCTGGATTATTTTTAGAAGCGCATCCTGATCCAGATAATGCCCGTTGTGATGGACCAAGTGCCTTGCCTTTGTCTAAACTTGAACCATTCTTGGCCCAGATTAAAGCGCTTGATGACTTAATTAAATCATTTGCGCCAGTTGATACTGTTCATCCTTAACGGCCATAGCTAGCTTATTTGATGGCTAAAGCAGACTTTTAAAGGATTTGTATGATTAAAACATTGTGGGCAGTGACTGCTGTAGCCTTTTTGTTAACTGGCTGTGCAACGCATAAGCCAGTTGACTACTCGCCTAAGCAGCTAGTGCTGGCAACCCCGCAACAAACGGACTATGAGTCCCAAGCGAGCTTTATTCGGCTGGGACAACTGATTCAGTCTGGGCGTTTTCAAGACGATAAATTATCGCACCTTTATTATCAGCGCGGCATGGTATTGAGTAAAATGGGCTTAGGAGCAATGGCTCGACTTGATTTCAGCCGAGCGATTCATATCACACCAGATTTTGCTCAGCCTTATAACTTCTTGGGGCTTTATTATCTGCAAGATGATGAACTTGATAATGCCTATGAAGCTTTTGATTCATCTATCGAGCTCGATCCACGTTTTAGCTACGCTTATTTTGCTCGTTCGGTTGCGCTTTATTATGGACAAAAATATAAGTTAGCCGAGCAAGATATTCGCCGCTATGAAGCGCAAACCCCAAACGACCCATATCGAGTACTTTGGCGTTATTTAATTGATAGTAAAATTGATGAGCTTTCAGCTACTGCTCGTGTAGGTGCCGCTTATAAAGCGCATCAGGATAGTCGCGACTGGGGCTGGCAGTTAATTGCACTATTTGCCAATAAGATTACGCCAACGCAACTGTTGGAAGAAGCAAAGCTCACCAAAGATCCGGCGCAGCGAGCTCAGCAGTTATGTGAAGCCTATTTTTATATGGCTAAGTATACTCAGCAACATGGCGATGCCTTCTTAGCTCATCAAGAGTTTAAGTTAGCTTTATCCAGTAATATTTATGAGTACATTGAGCATTCGTTAGCGTTGTTAGAGCTAAAACGCTACGAAGAGGCGCATACACAGATTACTCGGGAGCTATAAGCTCCCGTTTTTATTGCCATCCTAATCACAGCTTTAGGCGGTGGCAGTTGAACTATTCAACGTATTCAAGCCCTGGTACCTGATGCCAATAGCCGTTCACTTCATGATGAAGAGGCTGTTTTTGCCCTAAAGCGGCTTGTTTAAATTGGCTGAGTACTTGCTCGGTGCGCTGATATTCAGGGCTAATCCGCAGAATATCGACCAGCCCTTCCATGCCTGATTGATCATTACATAAGTTGTAGCACTGGCCTGACTGCGTCTGGATCCCATTGAGCACAAACACGCTCTGACCTTCTTGACTGAGCACTTGGCGGCCGTTGGGATAATCTTTGCAGCACAGTTGGCAATCATCTTTACTGCGATTAAGCGAGCGAGCGGTAAAGCAGCGTGCTGAATACGCAAGCGGCAGATGGCCATATGCAAAAACTTCCACTTCAAACTGAGCTCGCATCTGCTCTGGCAGCTCAAAGAGCAAATCACTTAGCCATTGGCGAGAGAGTTCAACGGGCATAACCCAGCGCTTCATCCCTTGCGAAAGCATAATTGCCAGCGCATCTTTATTATAGATATTAATGGCGCTCCCGCAGACGAATGGCAGATTGTGTTGATGCAATAGACTGACTGCGCCAAAGTCGTTAGCCTCTACCATGAACTCGCCGTTATCACAGTATCTTTCCAGCTCTTTAATTTCGGAGGGAGCTTGCAGTAAGGCTTGCGTTGAGAGAATGACCTGTTTGCCCACATTGGCCAACTCCTTGGCGAGTGTCAGCCAATCATTGACCTTCATTTCACGGCGTTTATTGCAGACCGTTTCACCCATATAAACGATATTCACATCACTTTGTTTTATCGTGTCATAAAAATCGGCGAGTTCCTCTTTGGGCCAAAAATATAAAACCGGTCCAATTGCGTATTGCATAATTTCCCCTTATTGCCAAGCTCGGTGATAAGCGCCCAAAGTGGTTTGTCGCCCTTCGCTTAATTGCCCAAGAACATCGCTGCCTTGTGGTTGGTAGTGCTCTGGATCTGCCAGATAACTATCGATAGCTTGGCGCCACACGCGAGTAACTTTCTCAACATATGCAGGGCTGCGCTGGCGACCTTCAATTTTAACCGAGGCAACATTGGCGGCAAATAGCTGGGGAAGCACATCCAATGTGTTGAGGCTGGTAGGCTCTTCAAGCACGTGAAAGCATTTACCATCGACATTGAATCGCCCTTTACATAAAGTTGGATAGCCAGCTGACTCATCGCTCTGGTAACGGTCAATCAGTACGTTATTGAGGCGAGATTCAAGCCCGTTGGCTGTTTCTTGCCAACGTACATAATTTGCCGGAGAACAGGCCCCAACTGTATTGGGTGATTCCCCGGTCAAATAAGAGGATAAATAGCAGCGACCTTCAGCCATAATGCATAAACTGCCAAAGGCAAAGACTTCAAATTCAACTTCAGGACATAGCTGCGCTAATTGGCGGACTTGGTGGATAGACAGAACCCGAGGCAGTACGACGCGTTTAATGTTAAATAAATTGCGATAAAAGTGAATGGCTGCAGTATTGGTTGCCGAGGCCTGAACAGATAGATGTATGGCAATATCAGGATATTTTTTGGCGGTATATTCCAAAAGACCAATATCAGCCATGATCAGCGCATCGACACCGAGACTTGCTGCTCTATCGACCGATTGCTGCCAAACCTTTTGTTGCCCGGGATGGGCAAATGTATTTATGGCAATGTTTAACTTTCTACCGTGATCCTTAATGTATTGAACTGCTTGATCGAGGCGTTTCCCGGCAAAGTTTAGGCCCGCAAAATGTCGGGCATTCGTTGCATCCTTAAAGCCAATATAAACTGCATCAGCTCCTTCATTTACGGCCGCTTTAACAGCTGGCAAGCTACCGGCTGGGCAAAGTAATTCCATAATATATGTGTTTATCAAACCAATAGCTAAAGTTTACTTAAGGATAATGTTGCCAGTTTTGACCTTACGCAGCTTTTTATTGGGTGTTTATAGCTAGACTTTCGACTATTACATTCTATTGGAGAGATTTGTGTCACTTTTTCAAAGCCTAAAGCATCAGCTTGTCCAAAAAGGCCCAAAATTGGCGAGTGTACCCGTTAAATGGGTTCCATTTCCTGTTCAGCGTTCAGTTATGGAGCTTGCGTTAAATCAGCTGCTTAAAGAGTCGGTGAGCGAAGGGGAGTTGGATTTTCTGACCAATCGGTGGGTGGCACTGAAGGTTCGTGATATCAATGGTTGCTGGATGCTAACCTTTGCGGATGGCAAGTTAAAAGTTTTTCCTAGTGCGCTTCAATCTGATGTGAGCTTTAGCGGTAATTTAAACGACTTTCTAATCATGATGGGGCGTCGCGAAGATCCTGATACGCTATTTTTCCAACGCCGTCTCATGATTGAAGGCGATACGCAACTAGGACTAGAGGTTAAAAACTTGCTTGATAATATCGATTACGACGAACTGCCACAGCCAGTGCATCAATTATTAGCAATGCTTTCTGGCTGGGTAGTTGAGCAAAATGCCCAGATGTCGTCCAATCCGGCTTAATCGTTATCTGAATCGCTAGTATCAGGTTTAAGTTCGCCCCGCTGGTAAATAAGATCAGTTTTGAGCATCTTTCCTTGTTGTATGATAAGCCCGGAGTGGATTGCATGTTCAATCCAAGCTAATACCGGGTCGGGTAACAGCTTATCAAGAAGCTGGCTATCGGCACTTGCATGTAACTCCATGCTGGTATTTTGTAGCAACAGCATGGTATCAAGTGATGAATCACTCAAACTGGTTGGAGTAATACTTAGCGATGAGTGAAGACTCAATTGTTGTTTGCCATCATGCATTTGCAACGGATGCACTTGAATATGCAAGCCATTGGCAATTAATGGCGTTAATTGTTGTTGCCAGTTATTCCAATGCCCTGATGGCGTTGAGCTTAATAGATGGATAGCTTGGCGTGAGGCCTGCATGCTGATGTGGGCCTTAATGCTGTCTAAATTTGTGGCTAACGCTTTGCCGCGATAATGCAATTTGCCAAGTTCAAAATCTGTCTGATAATCACTCAGCGGCTGCTTTGGTGTGATATCCGTATGCCAATTTAGAGCCTTTAATGCCCACTGGTAGTGAGGATTTTGCAGATTAAGTTGGTCAATGTGCAATTTAAATTGCCATTTAGCCTGTTCTTCATTACTGGATTTGGCTCTCGAATAGTGTGCTTTGGAAACCAGTTCAAAGCCTTTAATCAAGATGCTGGAGTTGGCTGTTTTTTGTTGAAATGAACTCAGTTTGGCCGTGTTGATCAGATGATGACTTGACACTATCGTCGTCAACTGGAGATGACGAAATAGCGATGTGTCACCGATATAATGATGTTCGCCACTCATTGATATGCTAAATGGATGCCAAGACCAGCGACTTGCCAAAGTTGGTTTGCCATTGAAGAAAATTTTTGCCGTTGGACCTAAACCAAAATAATGGCTATCAATGGTGACTTTAGCTGGTTTATCTTGTGCTGCAATCCAGAATACTTCCTGTCCTGAGAAGTATCCCCAATTGTACTGATGCTTGTTGATTTTTAATCCTGAATTTTGCATCAATGTGTTGGAAATTTTATGTGCAGCCCAACCATTGACCAGCGGAACACCTGCGATAAGCAAAATGAGTATCACCAATGGCAAAATAATACGTCGTGACATAGACCTTGTTTCCCTACGTGGTCGTTTACTCTTTGTTTAGAAGAGTCTCAGCGTGTAGCTGAACAAATTTATCAAGCAGCTGTTCTTGTGTTTCCTGATGCTCAGGATCGACGATAATACAATCGATAGGGCAGACTTTCATACATGTTGGTTCAGGATAATGTCCTTGGCATTCAGTACAACGATTAGGATCAATTTTCGTTTTATCCCCGTCATATGAAATTGCTTGATTCGGACATTCGGGTTCACACATGTCGCAGTCAATGCAGTTGTTTTTAATAAGTAGTGCCATATCAATTACTTAGCTCAAATAATCTATAAAATTCAATAAATTATCAAATTTCTTTTG